>CAZGUS010000194.1:0-3994 GCA_964529245.1 uncultured Anaerolineaceae bacterium | reverse complement strand
TCATGTGCTTGGCGAAGTTCTCGGCGCAGACCGAGCAGATGGCCGCCATCTTCAGGCGTTGGGGCGAAAGCCCTGCTGCCTTGAGCATCGTTTGGGCCTCGGCGACGATCCGCGACGCGCGCCTGGCACAGTCCGGCAGGTAGGCGCACTCGTCGCCGTCCGACGCGATGAATACGCCCTCGAAACCTTGCTTGATCGCGTGCAGGATCCACGACGGGCGGATGCCACTGGTGCAGGGCATGGCGATGACCCGCACGCCGGGGGAGTAGTGCAGGTGGGCACTGCCGGCCAGGTCGATGCCGGGGTCCGAGATGTTGTTGGTCGAGAAGACCAGGATCCGCGGTGCGGCGATCCGAGCCTTGTCGTCTACCGGGGCAGCGGCCAACGCGGTCATCTGTCGATGCTCCTGCGGTGCGTAGTTCAGCTGGCGAGGGGGCCGCCGGCCGGTCGAAACTCGAGAAGACTTACTTTCCGCGGCGAAGGAAGACCCTGTCGTAGCCGTCAGATTCGACGACGCCGAGGAACTCATGGCCGACCTTGCCGGACCAGGCCCCGATGTCGCTCTTGGTGGCCGGGTCGCTCGACCAGACTTCCATCACGTCGCCGACGGCAATCTTGCCCATGCCCTTCTTGGCTTCGAGGAGGGGGCCCGGGCAGGCGGCGCCGCGGGCGTCGATGCATTCGGCGGCGGTGAGAGCTTCGAGCTGGCTGATTGTGAGGGTGGCCATTTCGTTCTCCGACTGCGAAAGGGGATCAGTGGGTCAGAGCGTTGGTTGCGAGGCCAGTTCGACGACGAACCTGGCAGCGGCGACGATCTTGGCGTTGTCCACGAGTTGGGTGGCAGGGTCTATCTGGCGCAATTTCAGGTCGTTATCGGCCTGCTTGGACGACCGCGGCCGGTTCGAGATCCTGGCTGGCGTAGGAGGCGGCCATGTCGCCAAGTCGGGTCATCCGACGGATCAAGACCTGGCGCATGAGGCCACAGGCGGCGACTATCTCCGGATCCGCCAGTTGGTAGCGAACCTCTCTGCCGTCGCGGACGGAGTCGACAAGCCCGACGCCGCGAAGCGCGGCCAGATGCTGGGAGACAGCCGGCTGCGGCATGTCGAGATGCTCTGCCAGCTTCCAGACTTCGGTTGGCCCGGCTTCGCCCAGGTAGTGGATCAGCTCGAGACGGCGTGGGCTGGCCAGCGTCTTGAGCAGTGTTGCCTGCATCTCATAGATGCTGTCGGTGCCGCTCAACATCTATCGGTCCTCCTCGCAAATTGGGGATTCGAGCCCGGAGCTGCCGATCAGCGGGAGGCAAGAAGGACTCGACATGCCTTATCCTCAGGGACTGTTACATGCGCAGTTAGGAATAGACCACACGTGTGCATCTGCCCACGTGCCACAAGTCACGATGCGGCGGCCTTTTGACCCGAACCTCAGGCAGAGCCTCATGGGGCTCGCTCGGCATGCTTCATGGGCCGAGCGTCGAGCATCTGGCGACCCGTCTTCTTCCGAAACTCGCCTAGACTCGGCCGGGCATGATTGGCTTCACGCCCCATACCAGCGGACCGCGAGTGAGCCGAAGGCGAGGGCAACCGGATTGGTGGCCGCCTCGATTTCCGGGGTCGGATGGGCCTGCGAGCGAGGCTGACCAATCAGCCGCGGAACTCGCCCACCTCTCGGGAAGAGACAGAGCGGGATCGGGTGGAACGACGCCGGCTCAGCTCGACCAGTTGACGATGAGCTGCGGCGGGTTCGCGCCTTCTCTCGACGATAGGGACACCGCTGTGGCGTTGGCCGTCGATATCGCGAAGCTATACGTGCCGTTGCCGGTCACGGCCACTGTCACGTTGGCGCTGGTCCAGCTGCCGGCGGTTATCTTCCCCGAGCTGCCGAGCGCGGTGCCGAGCGGCGGCGCGTTGGCCGCGGTGATGGTCTTCTCACCCCAGGTCGTGACGGGCACCGAATAGGCCGTGTAGCCGGTGCTCTGCGACGAGCTGGCGAACACGCGCAAGGTGGCCGACGTCACGGTCCCCGAGATACCCGTCACGTTGAACGTGAGGTAGCTGTTCACAGTCGGCGAGCCGTCGATGCGGAGCTGTGTCGACGCGCCGAAGTTTGAGTTCGGCTGGCTGGCGTCAACGTAGGCGTCGGCCGAAGGCCCGAACGTCGCGGAGCCGGAGCCGCCGGTCGGCGTGGCAGTCGGCGTGGCAGTCGGCGTGGCAGTCGGCGTCGGCGTGGCTGTCGCGGTCGGCGTGGGCCCGGCGGCGGCGTTGTGGCACGAGGCCGAGCCGCTGTCTGTGAAGGACCCCGTGGCCGCAATGAACTGCCACGAATAGCTGGCCTGATGAAGGGTGAGCGCCAGGACCCCAAAGCTGGTGTTGTTGCGGACCACGCTGTTGGCCGCGATCGGGCCCTGGATCGTGGTGTGGTTCGCTCCGCCCGTGCCGACCGTGAACTGCGTTATGCCGTTCGTGGGGTCGGAGGCGCCGGTCGGTGTCTGGGGCGAGAAGCGCTCGTAGATGTGGTCGTCGCCGTTGAGGACCACGTCGGCGTGAGCCGCGTAGAGCATCTGCCAGAACACCTGGCTGTTGGGATTGGATCGCCCTCCGGAGCTAAACAGCGGAAGGTGGAAGTAGGCGAGGATGCACTGATTGGGGTGCGCGGCCAGGTCCGCGGCGAGCCACTTTCCCTGTGGCGAGGTGGGGCCGCAGCCTCCCGCGGGGGTGCACTGTGTATTGAGCGCGATCAGGTGCCAGGCGCCGATGTCGTAGCTGTACCAGCCCTGGCCGGCCGTGCCGGCCGCCGCGCCGAAGTAGGTGTAGTAGCCGGCGGCATTGGCGTTGGAGTTATCGCAGCCCGTAAAGGGCTCCGAGCCGCCATGGGTCAGGTACTCGTGAACGCCCACGACAGGGTGACTGATCGACTTCACCCGGCCCCAGGACTGGTCGTACGAGGCCTCGTAGGCGGCCAGACTGCCACAGTAGTACTGAGTGTCGCCGAGTGGCAGAACAGCGGAGTAGCCGTGGTTCACGAGCAGGTTGGAGGTCGCCATCTGCATGCAATAAGTGCCCGTCCCAGCCCCGCCATTGAAGTGGGTATTGGCCGGGTCGCAGGCGATGTCCCCTGCTGCGGCGATGACAGGGTCGCCGGCCGCCGCGACCGGGCGCACGACCGCGGGGACCGCAACGATCCAGGCCAGCGCGATGGCGCTGATGGCCAGTGCCCGCAGGCGGCGACTCCGCCGTGCTTGTGCTGCTCGGCCGAGTGGGGACTTCGATCTGCTCTGAGGAAGGGGCACAAGATCGAGTGTTCGCATTGCTCGTCTTTCTCTCAGAAGAGTGGAGACTTGACCGCGCGCCGACGGCGGCAGCGGTGGGCATTTGGTACCCAATAGTGCAGGTCGGCACTACTATTTGGTGGACCGTTCTGCCTGGCGGATTAGGCGCGTAGAACGATCCGCGGAGCGGCCGCCTCAGCTCGCGGTCGAGCCGCCGGCGACTTCATCCTCGACGGCCTGTCCGGCACACCTCACGCCCGCGCGGGCCGAGTACCGGGTGTCGCCGTGGATCCTAGTGATGGCGATGACCATCTCGAGGCACTGCTCGAGTGGTCGGGTTGCGGGCTCGCACCGCAGCTGGCCCGGACAGCCATCTGCCGCGGAGTCTGCGAGCGGCTAACATAGGGCGGTTCCGGGTTCCACGCAGATCGACTTCTCGCCGAATCAGATGCTCTACATGCGCTGCGGCGAGCGCCACCCGTAGCATCGGATCAGGTGCTGGATACCGTGTCCGGCGAGCAAGACCTTCGGCCTTTGGTCAGATGCTCTAAATGAGCGTGGAACCACTCGCGAACCGCGCGCCCGTAGCTCAGTGGATAGAGCATCTGACTTCGGATCAGATGGTCGGGGGTTCGAATCCCTCCGGGCGCGCCAGACTCTAACCCGCGAGCCGCTTGTACCGGATCCGGTGTGGCTGGTCGGCGGCGGTGCCCAGTTCTTTGTGGC
>CAZGUS010000193.1:0-4002 GCA_964529245.1 uncultured Anaerolineaceae bacterium | reverse complement strand
CGGGCGACCAGACTTCCAGGTCGTACTTCTTGGCCTGGACGAAGCCCATGTCCTTCGTCGCCATGAGGAGGACGCGGTAGGCCAGGCCGAGGCGCTGCAGAATCACCTCGGCTCGGCCGGTCAGCCATTCGAGCGCTTCGGTCGACGCTTCGGGCTTCTCGAAGAAGACCATCTCGACCTTGTCGAACTGGTGCACTCGGAGGATCCCGCGGGTGTCCTTGCCGGCCGCGCCCGCCTCGCGGCGGAAGCAGGGCGAGTACGCGGCGTAGCGGATCGGGAGCTGGTCTGCCTCGAAGATCTCGTCGCGGTGAAGGTTGGTGACCGGCACTTCCGCCGTCGGCACGAGGTACAGCTCGTCGCGCGTGACGATGTACATGAGATCTTCTTTGTCGGGAATCTGGCCGGTCCCGCGAGCCGAAGCCGCGTTGACCATCGCCGGCGGCCAGATCTCGGTCATGCCGTGCTCGGCGGTGTGGATGTCGAGCATGAAGTCGATCAGGGCGCGCTGGAGGCGGGAGCCCTGGCCGGTGTAGACCGGGAACCCGGAGCCGGTGATCTTGGCGCCGCGCTCGAGGTCGAACAGGCGCAGCTCCGCACCGACTTCCCAGTGGGGCCGGCGCGTCCAGGTGCCTCCGTTTGGGAGCGGCACGTCCTTGGGCAGGATCTCGCCCCACGTCCGAACGACTCGGTTGGCCGATTCGTCGCCGACCGGGACGTCGGGGTCGGCCGGGTTGGGGATGCGGAGCATCAGCTCTTCGAGCTGAGCCTCGGCGGCCGCCAGCTCGGCATCGAGCTTCTCGATACGGATGCCGGCTTCGGTAGAGGCCTGCCGGAGCGCCGCGACCTCCGTGCCGTTCGGCGCGGCGCCACCCCGGATCGCCTCGCCGATCTGCTTTGACGCGGCGTTGCGCTCGGCCTTAAGTCGATCCGAATCCCCCAGCAGCTGGCGGCGCGAGCCCTCCAGGGCCAGGGCCTGATCAACGATCGCGGGGTCCTCGCCCTTGTCGATCGCGCCCTGCCGAATCCGATCCGGCTCTTCGCGCAGTCTGGCCAGCCCGATGCTCATTCTTCGCTCACTCCCGTGGTTCCTCCCGCGGCACCGGCCGCATCTGCCACTGAGTTTAGCCGGGGGCGTGAGTTCGGTCGCATCCGGCCGCCGCCGCTCGATCGCGGGCCGAGGGATCGGCGCGGATCAGCCGGCCGAGGCCGCCCTCAGGCGCTCGACGACGAATGCGGGATCGAGGCTGGCCAGCAGCCAGCCGGCGCGGGGACCGTTGGTGCGGCCCAGGAAGGCCGCGTACAGGGCGCCGAAGGCGCGCCCGGACGGCAGCTCCCTCTCGGCGGCGACGCGGAAGATCAGACCCTGCCAGGCATCGCCCGATCGGGGCTTGTCGGTCTCGGCGGCGGCGGCGAGCGCGGCCAGGTACGCGTGCTGCGGGGCGTCCAGGGCCGCCACTTCCTCCGGAACGGCGTCGTGGCGGATCGTCAGCCGGGCCCGCTCCGGCGCGTAGGACTCCAGCCAGGCCCGGGCCGAGGCGATCCGCTCGGTCAGGATTGCCGTCTCGAACGCGGTGAGTGGGGCGCCCTTCTCGGCCTCCATCCGCTCGCCGATGTCGACGCCGGGGATCTGGGCCAGGAGGGCGAGATGCGCGAACGCGGGCCGGAAGGCGGCGGCCGCCTCCGCGACGTCCGGCGTGGGGCCGAGCAGCGAGTAGGCGAAGACGCGTTCGAAGTCGGCCGGCAGCTCGCCCTTCACCTCGCGCCCGGCTGTGGCGGCTGCGATCCGATCGAACTCGTCGAAGAGCCGCGGAATCGTGTCGCCCTCGGGATCGAACTCGATCACCTGGCTCGGGCGCGGGCGCAGGAAGAGGAAGCGCATCTGCTCCGGCGGCAGGACCTCGGCGATCGTGTGCGCGGCCGCGCCCTGGCCCCTGGACGTCGACATCTTCTTGCCGCCGACGTTGAGGAATTCGTAGGGGACGTTCCGGGGCGGCTCGACCTCGAAGACTTCGCGGCTGATGGCGTCGGAGCGGTCGCGCGAGCCTCCGGCCGTCGCGAGGTCCTTGCCGCAGCCTTCGATCGTCACGCCCAGCAGGCCCCACTTGGCCGCCCACTCCAGGTTCCACGGCAGCTTGGCGCGGCCGCCGAGCGGCGAGACACGGCCCTCGTGGCCGCATCCCCGAGCCCACGAAACCAGATCGGGCACGCACCGGTAGGCGACCGTTTCGCCGTCCCAGGCGGTCGCCGTCGTCGTGCCGATCTTGCCGCACTGCTCGCAGATCACCTGCAGCGGCAGCCAGGCGGCGGTGCGCTCGACGTGGCTCACCCGCAGATAGATCTCCCGCACCCGATCCGCCCGATCCAGCGCAAGTCTCATGTAAGGGTCCAGCCGGCCTGCCGCGTAGAGCTCGCTGACCCAGTAGAACTCGGGCTTGATGCCGAGCGGCTCGAACGTCTGGAAGAAGATCTCGCCGACGAAATGGCGGGCGTAGTTGGCCGCGCTGCTCCCCTCGGGAGCAGGCACGCGCGAAAGCGGCGCGCCCATGTACTTCTCGACGGCGTCGGGCGTCAGCTTCGCCTGTGAATCCATGGCGTCCATGTCGTCGACGCCGTAGAGGAACGTCGCCTCCAGCCCGGCCTGCCGCAGGGCCCGAAATATGGCGTCGTGGAGGACGACACCGCGCAGGCTACCGACGTGGACGGTGCCGGAAGGCGACTTCGAATCGTTGACCACCTGACGGCCCGAAGCCGCAGCTGCCAGCTCGTCGGCCCAGTACACGGCGGCGCCCCCGCTCAGTGGATTTCGAGGATCTTGTAGGAGAAGTCACCGGCCGGGACGTGCACCACGACGGACTCGCCCTTGTGCTTGCCCAGTAGGGCCCGGCCCACGGGCGACTCATTCGAGATCTTGCCCTCGCGCGGGCTGGCCTCGGTCGAACCGACGATCGTGAACTGCTCCTGGCCGTCCGAACCGTCCACCTTCACGGTCGAGCCGATCTGGACATGGTCTGTGCCGTGGTTGCCGTCGATGATCGTCGCGTTCTTGACAAGCGCCTCGAGACGCTGGATCTGGCCCTCGACGAACGCCTGCTCGTTCTTGGCATCCTCGTACTCGGCGTTCTCCGCCAGGTCGCCGTGCTCTTTGGCGTCGTGGATGCGCTGGGCGATCTCCTGGCGACGGACGTTGACCAGTTCTTCGAGGTCGACTCGAAGCTTGGTCAGACCCTCTTCAGAGATGTATTGAGTCTTATTGTTCACCGCCGAGGGGCTCCGTTCTCGCCGAATGCGACCCTGATCGGGCCTTGACGGCCCGCGTTAAGGAAAAACTCCAGGCATCACCGTCCCGGTGCCCTGAAGTTCGGCAGGCGCGTATCCTAGCCGCCGCCCTCCGCCATGTCAAAGCAATTAGTACCCGATCGGCCCTGCTCCGTCAGGCCTGAGAGCCCGCCGGACCGGCTCCCGGGTCGGTCGGCCGCCACGGGGCCGGATCGGCCGTCGAGCGAGTCCATTCCGACTGAATTGGCGAGGCGGCTCGCCGTATGGGGAAGGACCTATGAGGACTGGCATCCTCAGGCGAAACTGACCATTCTTGTGCCATAAACCAGCAACAACGCCGGCCCCGACTCTCGGATCCTCCTCCCTCCTCCCCGAGCGTCGGGGCCGGTCCGCGTCTGGGCGCGACGGCGGGAGGCGTGCGAATGGCGACGGAGCGGCCCGGAGCCGGGTGAGCGACCGGTCAGCCGCCCAGCTGGAGCAGTCGGCCGCGGATGCGCTGCATGGACATGCGGTCGGCAAAGGCGACGAAGACCGTGTCGTCGCCGGCGATGCTGCCCACCACTTCCGGCCAGCGCGTTCGGTCCAGGGCCGCCGCTATCGCGTGGGCCGATCCGGGCAGCGTCTTGAGCACTAGCATCAGCCCGGCCTCGCGGGCCTCGACGGGGAGATCGTGCAACAGCGCCCGCAGCCGTTCCTCGCCGGTGCTTTCGGCTTCGGTGACCCGAG
>CAZGUS010000192.1:0-4034 GCA_964529245.1 uncultured Anaerolineaceae bacterium | reverse complement strand
GGCGCCTGGCGCTTGATGTCCTCGACGCCCATGTGGACGACGCACGGGATCTCCAGCAAGGCACAGGCCGTGGCCGTGGCCACGCCGTGCATGCCCGCTCCGGTCTCGGCGATGACGCGGCTCTTGCCGAGTCTCCGCGTCAGCATCACCTGGCCGAGGGCGTTGTTGAGCTTGTGGGCCCCGGTGTGGTTGAGGTCCTCGCGCTTGAGGTAGAGCCGAAGCCGGTCGGGCAGCCGGTCGGCCCGCGAACCGGCCAGCCTGCGCGCGGCTTCGAGCACTTCGGCGCCGAGGCGTTCGGCCCGATAGATCGGCGTCGGCCGGCCGCCGTAGTGGAACTGCAGTTCGCGCAGCTCGGCCCAGAAGCGTGGGTCGTGGCGTGTCTGCGCCCAGGCGGCCTCCAGCTGGTCGAGCGCGGCGACCAGCGTCTCAGGCACGTAGCGACCACCGAAGTCGCGGCGTATCCCCCAGCGGCCGGCCTCGTCCGGGTCGAGCAGGGCGTCCGGAACCGGCGTCGGCCGAACGCGCACATGGGGGCGGTCGAAGCGAGCGGCCCGGGCCCGCTTTATGAAGAGCGCCACGCGCAGCGGATCCTTGCGCGGCCGCGATCCCGGCGCCCGCGGCGCTCGCGCCCGGCCGGCGGACGTGTTCTCGTCCACGCCGGAGCTGACGTCGACGCAGACCGCCGGAACCGCCAGCACGGCCCGCGCCACGTTGGAGGGTTCGAGGCCGCCGGCCAGGATGACGGGCAACTCGCGGGCGACGGCGATGGCTACGGCCGGATCGACGAGGCGGCCCGTGCCGCCTGCGAACGGTCCCCCTGCGGCATCGAGGAGGATGCGCCGAGCGCCGGCGGCAAGGTATGCCCTGCCGGTCTCGATCGCGCGCAACGCAGCGGCAGGGGTCGCGGCGACCGGCGTTGCGGCGTCCGGCGACGCGGGCGCGGCGGCACCGTCGGCTCCGGCGGAAGGGAGATGCAGCACCTTCCACACCGGTCGCCCGATGGCCGCGATCGCCTCGACGGGTTCGTCGCCGGAGAGCTGGACCGCGTCGGGGTCGACGGCCGCGATGGCAGCAGCTATCTCCGCCTGCGTCGCGTCGGCGGTGATCGCGACGATCCGCGGACGCTTGCCGACGGGCGAGGCCGTCCGGATGAGCGTGGCCAGCCAGGTGGCTTCGGACAGAGTGAGGCAGCGGGGCGTGCCCGGAACGAAGTTCAAGCCGATGGCGTCGGCACCCGAACGGACCGCGGCGAGCACGCCGTCCGAATCGGTCACGCCGCAGATCTTGACCAGCGGCAGCCGGTCTTCCGCGGCCACGTCGTGCGGCACGGCGCCGGCGGCGACGAAGGCTCGGGCCGCCGCGGCCGGATCGGCCGAGCGCATCAGGGCCTCGCCGATGAGCGCCGCGTCGAGCCCGACGGCCCGCCAGCCGACCAGCGCTCGAGGATCGCTCACCCCCGACTCGCCCACGACCAGCCGATCGTCGGGGACGAGCGGCCGCAGGCGGACGCAGTGCTCGGGGTCGACCGTCAGGCTGCGGAGGTTGCGGTTGTTGAGGCCGATGAGGCGGGCCTCGGTCGCGAGCGCGGCCTCGAGCTCGCGCTCGTCGTGGACTTCGACCAGCGGCTCGAGACCGAGCTCGCGGGCAAGGCCGGCAAACCGGGCGAGCTTGCGCGGCGGCAGAACGCAGGCCAGGAGCAGGACGACGTCGGCGCCGGCGGAGCGAAGCAAGGGCAGCTGGCGCTCGTCGACCACGAACTCTTTGGCGAGGATCGGGAGCGTCACCGCCGCCCGAACGGCGCGCACGTCGGCCACCGACCCACCGAACCAGTGCGGTTCGCACAGGACGGAGATGGCGCTCGCGCCGCCGGCCTCGTAGGCGCGGGCGAGGGCGACCGGATCGGCCTCGGCGGCAATCGCCCCGGCGGAGGGCGAGCGGCGCTTGACCTCGGCGATGAGATGCAGTCCGGGCGCCGCCAGCCTTTCGGCGATGGGCCGCGGAGCGCCGCCGGGAGCGGCGGAATAGGCCGCCGCGTCGTCGGCCAGGGCGCGACAGCTGCGGCCGCCGAGTTCGGCGCGGACGTCGGCCAGCCGGCGGGCGGCAATCTGGGCGACGACGCCGGCGCGGGCCGTCGTGGCCGCGCCGGGCGCCGGGGCGGCGAGAGTCGAATTCGACGCGGCGCCGGACGCGGGCCGAGCCGAACGAGGCTTCCTTCCGACGATCGTCATGCGGGGGTCGCCTCCAGGTCTCGGGCAGCCTTCGCCGCGTCGGCGGCCGCCTTCGCGGCTCGAAGCCGGACCACCAGTCGAGCAGCCGCGCCGCCGTCGATCGCCTCCGCCGCCATCGCGATTCCGTCCCGCAGGTCCGCGGCCCGGCCCGCGGCCAGGAAGGCGGCCGAGGCGTTGAGCAGGACCACGTCGCGACCGGGGCCGCGCGCGCCGCCCAGGATCGACTCGATCGTGGCGGCGTTCTCCGCCGGGGTGCCGCCCGCCAGCGCAGAGACCGGCGCCGCGGTGAGGCCCAGTTCCGAGGCAACGACGCCGTGGATGGTGACGCTTTCCGGCGTGACGTCGTAGAGCACGCCCGATCCGTCGAGCGGCAGCTCGTCCAGGCCCGTGCCGCGGACGACGAGCGCCCGCTCGGAGCCGAGCATGTGCAGCACGTCGGCGATGCGTGGCGCGGCGGCAGGATCGCCGACCCCCACCACCTGCCGCCGCGCGCCCGCGGGGTTCGTCAACGGCCCGATCAGGTTGAACGCCGTCCGCACGCCGATCTCGCGGCGAGTCGGACCGGCATGCTTCATCGCGGGGTGGAAGCCCGGAGCGAAGAGGAACGCGAAGCCGTCCGTCCGAAGCGCCACCGCCGCCTCTTCGGGCCCGAGGTCCGTCCGGATGCCGAGGGCCTCGAGAACGTCGGCCGATCCGGATTTCGAGGTGATGGCCCGGTTGCCGTGCTTGGCGACCGGCACTCCGGCCGAGGCCACGACCAGGGCCGCCGCCGTCGATATGTTGAAGGTGTTGCTGCCGTCGCCGCCGGTGCCGCACGTGTCGATCGCGCCTTCCGGCGCGACAACCCGCAGGGCCCGCTCGCGCATCGCGATGGCGAAACCGGCCAGCTCCTCGACCGTCTCGCCGCGCATGCGCAGGGCCAGGAGCAGCGCCGCCAGCTGGGACGGCGTCGCCTCCCCGTCCATGACCGATCCCATGGCCGCTCGCGCCTCGTCGAGGGAGAGGCGCTTGCCATCGACGACGGCCGCCAGGGCCGCCCTCACGACTTCGCTCATCGAACGATCTCCCCGCGGCCCGCGACGGCCGCCTCTGCCGCGTCTCTCGTCCCGATCTGCCGATCCGTTTCCGAGCCGCCCGCCGCGATCCGTTCGGCGCCGAGTCCCGCCAGCGCGAACGAGCCGCTGACCTGATCCAGGAGTATCGCCTCGCCTTCGCCGGCGAGGCGCAGGAAGTTGCCCAGGAGGTGCGGTCCCTCCGGCGTCAGTACCGATTCCGGGTGAAACTGCACGCCTTCCACCGGGGCGTGGAGATGGCGGATGCCCATGACCACGTAGTCCTCCTCGGTCCGGGCCGTGACGATCACGTCCGGCGGCAGGGTCTCGGGAGCGACACTGAGGGAGTGGTATCGGGCGGCCATGAACGGGATCGGCATCCCGGCCAGCAGGCCGCGGCCATCGTGGCGGACACTCGACGCCTCGCCGTGGACGAGGGTCGGTGCGCGGCGGACCGTGGCGCCCAGCGCGGCGCCCATCGCCTGCATGCCCAGACACACGCCCAGGAGCGGGATCTTGCGCTCGACGGCCACGCGGACGGCGTCCATCGAGACGCCCGCCGAGTCGGGGTCGCCCGGACCGGGCGAGACGACGATGCCGCGCAGCTCGGCGCTCGGGTCGTCGGCCAGGGCTTCGATGCCGGCGCGGTCGATGGCGTCGTTGCGCAGCACGCGAACGTCGGCGCCGGCCGCCTCGAGCGCCTGGACGAGGTTGAACGTGAACGAGTCGTAGTTGTCGATCATGAGGATCATCG
>CAZGUS010000191.1:2701-4037 GCA_964529245.1 uncultured Anaerolineaceae bacterium | reverse complement strand
TGAGGCGGACGCTTCAGAGAGCATGGCGGCGGCGGATACCGCTTCCGGCGTCGCCTCTAGCGTTTCCGACGCCGCTTCCGCCACGTCCACTAAGGCGCTCGCGAGCGATTCGTCTGCCGCCGGTGCGGCGACAGCTGCAGCGGCCGGTGCGACGCCGCGCGCCCCCGTCGCGTCAGCGGCGGTCGGCCTCTCGAACCCCGACGTCAGCGGCGCAAGCTCCGCGGGCGGCGCCGCGGCCTCGGCTGCGGGCCGGGCCGGAGCCGTCGACGCGATTGGGTCCGTCGGCCAGGCGGCCGCCATCACAGTCGCGGCTGCCGCGGCGGGCCCAGCCCCGGCCGCCGGCCCGGCCCAGTTCGCCGCGAGCTCGCCGGCCGGTTCGGCGCCCGCGGTTGCCGCCGCCTCGGGCGCGACTTCCGCCTCCGCTATCTCCACCACATCCGCCGCCTCCGCCGCGACGATCGCCGCCGGGCAGGCGCCCGGCAGGGCCGAGCATCCCGGCGCCGACAGACCGACTGCCGCTGCGACCCCGGCCACGCAATCCGACGCCACCGCTCAGGCGACGGCCCAGTCTGCCCGCGCCGTTTCCGGCGGTCAGTCAACGGGCCCCGTCGCCGGACCGGCGGGACGGACCGCGGCCGCGGCGCCGGCCCAAGCCTCCGCTCCGGCCTCCGCTCCGGCGTCGGTCGCCGAACAGGTTGCCGCCGGCCGGCCGGCAGCTCCCGCCGCAGCCCCGATCGCGGCCACGTCCGCGACCCACGGCGCGGCGACCACATCCGCATCCAGCCCGGTGGCCGGCCAGGGGTCGTCACTACCGGCCGCGGCCGCCGTCGATGGGGCCCCGGCACGGGTCGCCGAATCGAGCGGATCGCAAGCTCACGCCGAGTCATCCTCGCCGGCCGCCACGGCTGCCGTCGCCGGAGCTGCCGCCACCTCCCGCGCGCTCGCGCCCGCCGGCACGAGCCGGTCGTCGAGTTCGGGCCGGGGGGGTGCGATGACCGAAGCCCAATCCGCGGCCGGCATCGGGTCGGTCGATGCCGCTCCCGAGAACGCTGCCCGAGTGGTCTTGACCGGATTGGGGGCCGTCTCGGGGAGACCCGAGACTGCGGCGCGGGCTGTGCCGGCCACGACGGCCGGCTCGTCTGCCGCAGCCGCCGCCGCGAGTGCCCCGGCTTCCGCAACGGCGGCCGCGCCCGCGTCCTCCGTCGCGAGCCGGTCGGCGGTCTCTCCGACGGCCGATGCGCCCTCGCGGGCCACGCCCCCCGGCGCCGCGCCGGCCGGCACTGCCGCTGCGGGCACGACCGCCGCGGCAACCGCCGCAAACGTCGCGGATGCCGTT
>CAZGUS010000191.1:0-2601 GCA_964529245.1 uncultured Anaerolineaceae bacterium | reverse complement strand
CGGCCACCGTTGCGGTCGGCGCAGCCGGGCTCCAGGGTCGTTCCCGGTCGACGGGTTCGAGCCCGGACGCTTCGCGGGCGGACGCCAACCCAGGCGGCGTCACGCCGGCCGACGGCTCCTCCGCCGTCGCCGGGTCGACGGCTTTGGGCCGCGGAAGCTCGAGCGGCACGTCCGGCTCGACCGATCGGACGCCGGCCGACGGCTCCTCCGCCGTCGACGGCTCGGGCCGCTCCACCTCCGCGGGCGGGGCGTCGTCCATGCCTTCCGTGCCCGATTCGTCGCAGACGCCTTCGACCGTCCAGTCCGCCGCGGCGCAGTCGCTCGCGGCAGCTTCTGCGGCGTCGACGCTGGGCGTCTCGACCGGCGCGCTCCACGTCCAGGCCGCCGTCGCGGCCACGGCATCGGGCCCGCTCGGCGACGTAGCCTCCTCCGCCGACAGGCTCATGAGCCAGGTCGTCCAGACACTTCACACCTACCAGACATCCGGCGGCCCGGCGATCGAGGCCCGCATCAGCGACCCGAACCTGGGCGACGTGAAGCTCGTCGTCACCGGCCGGGCCGGCGAGATCCTCCAGGCCCAGCTGATCGTCGGGGATCGCACCTCGGCCGACGCGCTGACGGCGGCCGCCGCACGGGTGCACGCCACCAGCGACGCCCTGGCCGGGGTCAACGTGACCGTTCGCAGCGAGTCGAGCGGCAGCTGGACGGCCGGCGGACGAAACGGCGGCTCCGACGCCGAGGCCTGGATGGCCGGCAACCGCAGCGGGGCCTCGGGTTCGAATCCCGGCGACGGCCGCGCCGGCCAGGGCGCTGCCGGCGGGGCCAGCTCCGGGTCCGCGTCGAGCGGCGGAGGGGCCCCCATGGGCACGCCGTCCGAGGGCTCACGCGGTTCGAGGCCGGCCGCCTCGTCCTTCGACCTCGCGCATTCCGTAGACACGGGTCGTACGACCCCGAGACCGCCGCTCTCCAGCGGCTCGTCCATCGACATTCGGGCCTGAAGGAGCAGTCATGTCAGCCGATCTGTCCCAGATCCTCTCGAACGCCTATCCCGCCAGCGTCGCCAGCTCGGCCGCGACCTCGTCGAGTTCCGGCGGCGTCGACACGCTCGGCAACACCACGACCAGCAGCACCAGCAGCCTGACCACCGACGACTTCATGAACATGTTCCTGGCTCAGCTGCAGAACCAGGACCCGACACAGCCGATGGATGACTCGACGATGCTGACCCAGCTGTCGCAGATGTCGATGCTCCAGACCTTCCAGGACCTCGACAAGTCGCTGGCCGGCACGCAGCTGGCCCAGTCGTCCGCGCTGATCGGCAAGAACGTCACCGGCATCGACGTCAACGGCCAGCCGGTCGACGGCGTCGTCACCTCGGTGACGCAGTCCAGCGACGCGGGCCTCGTCCTCCAGGTCGGAACCCAGTACATCACGCCCGCGAACATCACCGTCGTGACGCCGGCCGGCACCACGGCGAGCTCCACGGGCGGCACCACCACGACCACTTCTTCCGGCTCCGCCACCTAGGCGCGGGCCCGTCTCGCAGGTTCCTCAAAGGAGGTGATCTCAACGATCGATCGCATCGGACCCGATCTGGCGTCGGTGGGCGGAGGCCTCGTCGGGGACCCGAGCCAGACCACCGGATCGAGCCCAGTCGGACAGCCAACCTCGGAGGCACCGCCCTCGAGCGGCCTGTCATTCCGTGACGCGCTCACCGCCGCCGCGGACGATCACTCGCTCCAGCTCTCGGAACACGCCATGAAGCGCGTCGAACAGCGCCAGATCCCCCTCCAGGGAGATCAGCTGGATCGGCTGCAGAAAGCCATGGACACCCTGAGCCAGCGAGGCAGCCGCCAGTCGCTGGTGATGCTCGACCAGTACGCCTACGTCGTCCACGTGCCAAGCCACACCGTCGTCACGGCAGTCGAACCCAACGAAAGCAAGGAGCGGGTCTTCACCCAGATAGACAGCGTCGTCATCGCCTGACGTTCTCTCGTCCGACCCGGGTCTCGGGTCATGCAGCAGGAATCGTCCGCCGTGTGTGCCAGGTCGATTGCCGGACCTCTCTGAGGAAGCTGGCCTGGCCGCGGACAACCAGCCATGTCGCGCCGATGAGCGCGACGCCAGTCAAGCCTCAGGAGGCATCGAATGCTCCGCTCAATGTTCGCCGCGATCTCCGGCCTTCATGGCAACCAGACCATGATGGACGTCATCGGCAACAACATCGCCAACGTCAACACCGTCGGCTACAAGTCCGGTCGCGTGAACTTCCAGGACATCATGTCCCAGACTCTCCACGGCGCCACGGCCCCGCAGGGCGGGCTCGGCAGCATCGACCCGGCGCAGATCGGCCTGGGCATGACCGTCGCCGGCATCGACGTTCTGCAGACTCAGGGCAACCTCCAGTCGACCGGGAAGACCACCGACATGGCGATCCAGGGCGACGGCCTCTTCGTCGAGTCCGACGGCACGAGCACCTACTACACCCGCGACGGCGCCTTCGACATCGCTCTCGACGGCTCGCTCGCCAACCCGGCCAGCGGCATGAAGGTCCAGGGCTGGCAGGCCGACGCGAACGGCAAGATCGACATCACCCAGCCG
>CAZGUS010000190.1:0-4051 GCA_964529245.1 uncultured Anaerolineaceae bacterium | reverse complement strand
TCACCGCCGGAACCTGGGCGGGGGCCGAGGCCGAGGCCGGCGAGGGCGTCACCGCTGGAACCTGGGCCGGGGCCGGTGCCGAGACCGGAGAGGGCGTCACCGCCGGCACGGTGGTGCTTGCCTGCGCCGTGGACGTGGACGTGGACGTGGACGTGGACGTGGACGTGGCGGCATGGTGGGACTCGACGAGCATGTCGTAGCGCCACTTGTACTGGTCGTAGATGCCCAGGACGTTGACCGCGTATTCGGCAGCCAGACCGGGAGCGTTCTCGACGATGACCAGGTTGTCGTCGTTCTCGGCACTCGCCTTGGGGCCCAGGTTGTGCGAGCCGGTGATGACGACCGGATGCGGACCGAATGGATCCACGACCACGACCTTGCTGTGGATCATTGCCGTGCTGTATTGCCTGAGTTCCTGTTGCCACGAGGCCAGGGGCGTGCTTATGGCGGCGGGCAGGATCACATCCGGATTGGCGTCGAGGACGTGGCCGCGCTCCACGATCTGGATGAGCGGGTGTTGGGTTCCGCCCGGATCCTGGTTGATCACGCCGTGGACGAAGAGCTGGCGGTCGTTCAAGGCCAGGATGTCGTTCAGCAGGGTTCCGGTCGTGCCCGGGATGAACATCAGGAACAGGACGCCCTGCGTCGCGGCCTGGATGTGGGCCCGCGCGTCGGCAAGATCGACGAGCCTGGCGACCGGAGTCGTCCAGGCCGTGACGGACGCGTCGCCGACCGTCGTCTTCAGCGGCTGCTGGTCGGCGGTCACGAGCTCCGGTGGGTAGCCGTTGCCGGCGTCAACCAGACGGTGCCAGTAAGCCAGGTAGCCCGCGGCAAGGACCGGATCGCTGATCAGCAGAGCGTTGTTCGCCTGGGTGCAGAGCCCGGTCTCGGTCCAGTTCGTCGACCCGGTCCAGACTTGCTGCGGGGCGCCGGTCGGGTCGCAGATCACGGCGAACTTGTTGTGGGCGAAGTGGCTCCCGGTCACGAGCCGGTCGTAGAGGTGGACCTGGGTGGTCTGTTTCAGCTGCTGGCGAACCTGGGCATTCTCATCTGGCTTGCCGGGACCGAACGCGCCGCTCGCCAGTACCAGGTTGGCATTCCCGCCCAGGGCGGCAAGCGCCGGGACCAGCTCGGGATCGTTGAGCTCGTACAGGGCGAGGTACAGGACGCTGCCGTTGGCCCTGGCATCGGCGAGCAGCTTCAGCAATGCGACACGGTCCTGGCCGCCGAGAAAGGCCCGGATCGCCGAAGTCGGGTCGGCGATGACCTCGCCGAGCTTCGAGCGCTCCTCGCCGGCAGGCACCGCGAGCCGGCGCGTCAGCCACTGGGCGGCAACCACGCCCCGGTTGAAGTACGCGTCAAAGCCGGGAGTGTGTCCCGTGCCGACGACGCACCACTCGCTCCAGTCGCTGCACAGGTCGTCTGTCGCTGCCTGGAGGGCCCCGGCCGAGCCCAGCATCGGAACGACCCGGTAACGGGTGCTGGTGAACCCCGAGACCTCATAGTCGCGCCACAGGAAGCGCTGAATCGGCCAGATGGTGCTCGGCATGTGGGTGCCACCGGGCCGCGGCGGCTGGTTGGCAAAGCCGACGAACGTCTGCAGCGTGTCCGCGTGGGTCGTGCCGTCGGCCGATATCCCCTGACGCTGCAGGGCGAATCCGCGGCAGCCGGGGATCCGCTCACTGGCCCGCCAGACGATCGACGCTTCGTCGCAGTTGCAATAAGCGCGGACTTCGATCGGCATGTCACACCCCCAAACCGAGCCTTGCAGCCGCAGTGTACGGGACCCCGCAGCCGCCGTCGATCGGCATCCGTCGCGGGATCCGTGGGATCAGCGATCGATCGCCGGGTTCCGGTGAGGGCCTCTACACGGCCTTGCCCATCTCGCTGAGCCACTCTTCGAGGCGGTCGAACGGCCTCGGCCGGATGGCCTCTGCGGAAATCGGGCGTGCCCCGCCCTTGGGCGACCGGGTCCAGACCTCGCCGAGGACGTCCGGATGAAAGATCGACACCATGAGCATACCGATGGCTTCCTCCTGGCCAGGCTCGAACGCCAGCCCGATGTGGGCCGCGCCGGCCTCTTCGGGATCGTCGGTCTTGTACCGCCGGCGGACTTCGGCGGCCAGGTGGATCGGTCCGTCCGGAGTCGAGAATGCGACCTCCACCACTTCGGAGATCTTCGGAGCGTGATCGTCGTCGATTCGCGCGCGCAGCCCGACGGCCGAGAGGTCGAGGACGGGGCAGATGACGCCCTCGACGCTCACCTGAGTCCAAACCGACAGCCGGCTGGCGGCGCGCCGGGTACCCGCGTACAACGGCGACCGAATGCGTGAGATCGCCGACAGCGTGACCCCCAGGCTGATGGCATCGAAAGCGGCCGCGACCGCCGGGGCGATGACCGCCTGGTAGTGGAACGGCAGAAGGCCGGAGACCGCGGCCGCGAACCAGACGAGGGCTGCCGCCTGGACCGCGGCGATGGCCGTCAGCAACGGCGGCACGTGGACTCGATCGGCATCTCCACTTGTGCGCCCTTTGGGGGTGACGTGAAACTTCGTTCTGCGGTGGGGACGAAGCAGGGCGGCCGTTGCCGGCAGGATGGCAGGCAGACGGATCATCTCGAAGACCATCGACGACCGCAGCGACAGGCTCGACCCGCCGAGTAGCCCGACGGCGACCAGCTGGAGCGCCAGTATCCCGAGGAAGACGGGGAGATACAGCTCTGGCGGCGCTACGATCGGAGTGGCTCCGGTCAGGATCATGAGCACGGGTACGGACAGATACCCGATGGTCCTCCACACGCTGAGCCACGTGCTCATGCTCGTGAAGAAGGCCAGCCGTTGCATGGCCGTCATGGACCCCGCATTGGTGAGGGGGTTGTCGAGGCGCAGGCTCTGGATGTTGCCCTGGGCCCAACGGTGACGTTGCACCAGAAATCCCGCGGCGTCGTGCGGAGCCAGGCCGTGGGAGAGCACATCGGGGAGGAATAGCCCCTTCCAGCCCTGGCGGTACATCCGGACGCTGGTGTGGATGTCCTCGGTGACCGTGTCCGTGGCCACGCCGCCGACCGATTGGAGGGCCAGAGTGCGCAGTACGGCGCAGGTGCCGCACCAGAACGCCGCCTGCCAGCGGTTCTTGCCCGGGGCGATGCCCTCGTAGAAGAGGTCCTCCTCGCTGTGGATCGCCTGTCCCATTCGAGTGTGCTCGAAGGAGTCGCGATTGTAGAAGTCCTGGGGCGTCTGGACGAACGCCAGCGAAGGGTCGGAGAAATAAGGGAGCGTGGCGGTGAGAAACCGGCCGCTCGGGGCGTGGTCGGCGTCGAGCACGCCGACGATGTCGGCATCGATGATCGAGAGGGCATGGTTGAGGTTGCCCGCCTTGGCGTGGGTATTTTCGGCTCGAGACAGGTAGCGGGCGCCGAGCTTGGCGGACAACTCGGCGATTTCGGGCCGGTGGCCGTCGTCGAGTACCCAGGTCTCGTGCTTGGGTTCGAGGGCGACGGAACAGGCGATGGTCGGCAGCAGGACCTCCGGCGGTTCGTTGTAGGTAGTGATCAGGACCGCGACCTTCCATGCAAGGGCCGGCTCGTCGGGCGCTCTGTCGGCATCTATGTCCCACAACTCGAACACGTACAGGATCAGCCCGAACAACCCGTATGAGTCGCAGACGAATAGCAGGACGGAAAGCCACCACCACTCCGGGCTGATGGTGAAGCAGAGTCGCCAGACCAGGTATGGCGCGGTCATCGCGATAGCGGCAACCCCCACCGTTCGGGCGATGGTCGTGTGGCGCCGCAGGGCGTAGCGCCGCGCCCCGTACACCGCCAGGCCGGGCCTGTCGCCGTGTGGATTGGCGCTGGTGTCTGCGTGACGCTGCGGCACTGCCCGGACGCGCGCGGCCAACTTGGCCCTCCCGTGCTGTCGGCCCGCCCGAAGCGGGTTCCATTAAGGGATCGGCCCTATCCGGCGGAACTGTTGCCGTCGATCAACACGAGTTGCATCGAGACCAGGAGCATCAGCAGGTACAGCAAGAGCAGGTTGCTGCTGACCAGGAA
>CAZGUS010000189.1:0-4074 GCA_964529245.1 uncultured Anaerolineaceae bacterium | reverse complement strand
GGCCACGCTCGGTCGCGCCCGGACCGCCGGCGAGGACGCTCGCGTCGTGGCCCGGCTGGCGCTCGAGCGGGGAGCGGACGGACTGGTAGTCGGCCTGCCGCTCAACGCCGACGGGAGCGAGGGTCCGCAGGCGGAGGTCACGCGCCGGTGGGCGGCAGCCGTGGCGGCCGCGACGGGCCTGCCGCTGCGGTTCCGGGACGAGCGCTTCACGAGCGTGCGTGCCGAACAACGGATCGGCGGTCCTGCGCGGGGGCGCTCCGGCGGCCCTCCGAGCGCAGCCCAGCGCGACGCCCACCGCGCCCGCATCGATCGCGAGGCGGCGGCGCTGATCCTCCAGGACGACTTCGACGCCACAGGCGAGCCGGCCGGCGAGTCTCCGTCCGGCCAGGTCCCACCCGCCGAACGAGGAGCCGAATGAGTTTGCGCAGCGACCAGGACCCGCCCAAGAGAGGTCGCCCGGGCGCCGTGAAGGGCGCGCCCGTCTCCCCGCCGCCGTTTGTCGACACGGGCTGGGAAGACGACGACGCGGCAGGACCGGCCGCATCCGGCAAGAGAACCAAAGCTGCCTCGGTCGCGGATGAGCGGCGCAATTACAAGGCCAGCACGGCCGGCGGAGCCGGCGCCGTCCTGCGTTTCGCCCTGTTCACGATCGTGCTCGCCAGCCTCGTCCTGGGCGGGCTCTATTTCATGGCGCGACCGGCCATCTACCACGCGATCGCCGATTGGGGGGCGGAGAATCCGACGGCACTGCGACTTCCGCTCGTGGCCGACATCGTCCGCGGCGAACTGGGAACCAGCCTGACCAGGCCGGTGGACGCGACGGACTCCCGCGACATCGTGTTCGAGGTCCAGCTGGGCGACACGACGGCCGAGATCGCGGACGCGCTCGTCCAGGCGGGCGTGATCAGCGACCCACGGGCGTTCGTCTTCGAGTCCATCGAGCGAGACGAAACCTCCTACTTCATCTCGGGCCGCCATCTGGTAACCAGGGCCATGACCGTCGACCAGATCATCGATGCCCTGACCACGCCGCCGGTGGCCGCGCCGACGGTCCGGCTGCTGTTCCGCGAAGGCCTTCGCGTCGAGCAGATGGTGGCGGAGATCGAGAACCTGGAGGCGAACCCGGTCGATCCGGGTGTAAGGCTCACGCTCGATGTAGCGGAGTACTACCACCTGGTCATGAATCCTCCGGCGGATCTGCTGGCCAAGTACTCGTGGCTGAAACTGCCGCCGGGCGCTTCGCTGCAAGGGTTCCTGTTCCCGGCGACGTACGACGTAGACCCCAACATCACGGCGGCCCAGCTCATCGGGATGCAGATCGACGCCTTTGTGGCGCAGGCGCCGCCGGCGTTGTTCCAGCTGCCCGCCGACCAGATCTACCAGACGGTGCAGATCGCCTCGCTGGTCGAGCTCGAGTCGGTCCTGGACACGGATCGGCCGCTCGTGGCGGGCGTGTACGTCAACAGGCTCGATTCGAAGAAGTGGCCGACGGGGCTCCTGGAATCGAACCCGACCGTGAACTACGCCAACGACTCGGTCTGGCTGCAGTCGAATCCGATGCCCAGCTGGGTCAACTACACGTTCTGGCTTCCCGTCGGCGGCACCACGCCCCTGGCGCAGATCGTGTTCCCGCAGAACATCGCCCCGTACAACACCTACCGCCATCCCGGGCTGCCCCCGACCCCGATCTGCTCACCCGGGCTGGCCTCGCTCGCGGCCGCCGTCCAGCCGGACACGGCCGACGGCTACTACTACTTCCTGGCCAAGAACGACGGCAGCAACGGGCTGGTCTTCGCCCACACCAACGCTGAGCAGATCGCCAACGAGAAGAAGTACGGCTACATCAAGTAGTCGATCGCGGCCGCGATAACCCCTCCGCCGGGCGGGTAACATTGGCGGGTGAGTTCAATCGTGCGGCGCCTGCCGCATCCGGCCGACTTCCAGGCACCCCCGGCGTCCGGCGACCTGGCACGCTGGGCCGAGGCCGACAGAGCGGCGCGTCCGACGCGCCTGGCTCGCCTCCGCGCTCGGTTCGCCGGTGCGGGGGTCGACGCATACTTTGGGGTGCGTCCGGAGCACATGCGCTATCTGACGGGCTTCAGCCTGGAGGACGGCGAGGATCGGGTCGCCGGCAACTGCGGCCGCTTCGTCGTAGCAGGCGACGAAGTGGTGGTCCTGACCGATTCCCGATACCGCCTGCAGGCTGCGGCCCAGGCGCCGGAGGCGCGAGTCGAGGCGGCGAGCTACGACCTCGGGGAGGTCTGGCCGGCCCTGGTAAAGGGCGTCGGGGCGCGGCGCGTCGCCGTGGAGAGCGGCTTCCTGAGCCACGACCAGTGGATCGAGCTGCAGAAGGCCGCGCCGGATGTCGAGCTCGTACCGGCGAGCGGCTGGGTCGAGGCCGACCGGGCGACCAAGGAGCCGGCCGAAATCGAGCGCATTCGGGCCGCCTGCGCGGTCGCGGACCGGGCGCTCGCCTCCATCGTGCGGCGGATCAAGCCGGGGGTGTCGGAGCGGGCCCTGGCCCTGGCTCTCGAGTGGGAGATGCGAACCTGCGGCGCAGAGGCGCTGGCGTTCGGCGTCGCCTGCCTGGCCGGGCCCAACGCCGCGCTGCCGCACGGTTCGCCCTCGGACCAGGAAGTGTGCCGCGGCCAGGTTCTCCTCTTCGATTTTGGGGCGATGGTGGCGGGCTATCGAAGCGACATGACCCGGACGCTCTTCGTGGGCGACCCGGCGGAGCGAGATCTGGCGATATACGACATCGTGGCCGCCGCCCAGCAGGCCGCCATCGACCTGATGGCGGCTTCCGTCCGCGGCGAGCGTTCAGCCGCGAACGGCCGAGAAGGCGACGCCGCCGCGCGGCAGGTCATCGAGGCGGCCGGCCACGGCGAGCATTTCGGGCACGGCACCGGTCACGGGATCGGCCTCGCGACGCACGAGCTGCCGTCCTTGAGCCGGGCCGCGTCCGAGGACCTGCTGCCCAGCCCTACCGTCTTCAGCGTCGAACCGGGCATCTACCTGGACGGCGAGACGGGCGTCCGCATCGAGGACCTGGTCCTGTACGACGCGGTGTCGCACCGGCTGGAGCGCCTGACCTGCTTCCCTCGAGACGTGCTCGTGGTCGGGGTCTGACGGCGCCGGCAAGCATCGGATGATCGTTTCCGGCTCCCGCTCCGGTACAATCGCGGGGCACGACATCGATTGACACCGCGGCCGCCGGTCGGCCTGCCAGCCAAGGAGTTCTCCGCGACCATGATTTCCACAAGCGACCTGCACAAGGGCGTGACCATCGAGCTCGATGGCGACCTGTGGCAGATCCTCGACTACCACCACCTCAAGATCGGCCGAGGCTCGGCGCAAGTGCGCATCAAGCTCCGCAACGTGAAGCGCGGACAGACGGTGGAGCGGTCCTTCCAGGCCGGGGACAGGTGGCCGCGCGTCCAGCTCGACCATCGCCAGATCCAGTTCCTCTACCAGGACGGCGATGAATTCCACTTCATGGAGACCGAGAGCTACGAGCAGTTCCACCTGAGCGCGGAACAGCTCGACGACGCGGTGAACTACCTCAAGGAGTCGATGCTTCTCGATCGGACGAGCTACGAAGGCGAGACGATCGGCGTCGAGCTTCCGGTCACGGTCGACCTGAAGGTCGTGGAAACCGAACCGGGTTTCGCCGGCGACACTCAGACGGGTGCCCGCAAGGCGGCCAAGCTCGAGACCGGGCTCACCATCCAGGTGCCGATATTCGTGGGCGAGGGCGACACGATTCGGGTCGATACCAGAACCGGCGAATACCAGACCCGGCTGTAGCGTCCCGTCTCGCCCGGACGACCGGCCGGGCCGGCTGGGTCGGTTGGATTTGGAGGAACGGCCGTGACCCGCAGCGGGCCTCCGCAGAGCGACCCCCTTTGGGGTGACTTTCCTGTGGAAGAGCCGGCGGCGGTGTCCGATGGGTCCAGGCCGCCCGAGTGGGCCCTGCCGGCCTGGGATTCGATCCCCGCCGACGAGATCGAACCAGGGCACTCTGCTCCGCCGGCGCGGCCCAGGACCGAGATAACCGGGAGATCCGAATCGGAG
>CAZGUS010000188.1:0-4132 GCA_964529245.1 uncultured Anaerolineaceae bacterium | reverse complement strand
TCAACGGCCTGGGCGGCACGCCGATCAGCGAGCTCTACCTCCTCTACGGCATCGCCCACAAGAAGCTGGCCGCCAAGGGCATCAAGGTCTTCCGCAGCTACGTCGGCGAGTACTGCACCTCGCTCGAGATGGCCGGCGCCCACCTCAGCCTCCTAAAGGTCGACGACGAACTGAAGAAGCTCCTCCTCGCGCCGGCGGACGTCGCCGTTCGCATCTTCTGAGCCATTCGCAACGACCGGTGGCGGCCGGGCCTATCCGGCCAGGCCGCCACCGCCTCCTGCGCGCGCGTATCGGCTATTCTGGCAATCGCCCCGCCCGCGAATGGCGAGCAGGCCGAGCCATATGTCGGGAGCCGTCGCGTGACCACTCAGGAAACAGTCTCGCCCGAAAGAAACGACTTCATTCGTGAGATCGTGGCCGCCGACCTGCGCGACGGCAAGCACCAGACGATCGTCACGCGCTTCCCGCCCGAGCCCAACGGCTACCTGCACATCGGCCACGCCAAGTCGATCTGCCTCAATTTCGGCATCGCCAACGAGTTCGCCGGCCGCTGCCATCTGCGCTTCGACGACACCAATCCGACCAAGGAAGAGCAGGAGTACATCGACTCCATCCAGGCCGACGTGCGCTGGCTCGGATTCGATTGGGGCAAGCACCTCTACTACGCGTCGGACTATTTCGACCAGCTCTACGAGTGGGCTGTTTACCTGATCGGGGCCGGCAAGGCCTACGTCGACGACCTGTCCGCCGACGAGATCCGCGAGCATCGCGGCACGCTGACCGAGCCCGGGCGCAACAGCCCCTGGCGCGACCGGCCCATCGCGGAGAACCTGGATCTGTTCGAACGCATGCGCGCGGGCGAGTTCCCCGACGGAGCCCGCGTCCTGCGCGCCCGGATCGACATGGCCGCGCCGAATATCAACCTGCGCGACCCGGTGCTCTACCGCATCCTCCACGCCGACCATCCGCGCACCGGCGACAAGTGGTGCATCTACCCGATGTACGACTTCGCGCACGGCCAGTCGGACGCGATCGAGGGCATCACGCACTCGATCTGCACGCTCGAGTTCGAAGTGCACCGGCCCCTCTACGACTGGTTCATCGACAACCTGCCGGTTCCGTCCAAGCCCCGCCAGATCGAATTCGCGAGGCTCAACATCACCTATACCGTCCTCTCCAAGCGCGTCCTTCTGCGCCTGGTCAACGAGGGGCTCGTTCGCGGCTGGGACGACCCTCGGATGCCGACCATCTCCGGCCTGCGCCGGCGCGGCTATCCGGCCGAGGGCATTCGCGACTTCGCGGCGCTGATCGGCGTGGCCAAGAGCGACAGCGTGGTCGAAGTCGGCCAGCTCGAACACGTCGTACGCGACGTCCTCAATCGCAAGGCCATCCGCCGCTTCGCCGTCCTGGATCCGATCAAGCTGGTCATCGAGAACTACCCCGAGGGCCGGGTCGAAGAGATGGACGTCGTCAACAACCCGGAAGACCCCGCTGCCGGGACGCGCAAGGTGCCCTTCAGCCGCGAGCTCTGGATCGAGCGCGAGGACTTCATGGAGGAGCCGCCGGCGAAGTTCTTCCGCCTCGCCCCCGGCCGCGAGGTACGGCTGCGTTCTGCCTACTTCGTGACGTGCACAGGCGTCGTGAAGGACGCTGCCGGCGAGGTCGTCGAGCTGCGCTGCACGTACGACCCGGCGACCCGCGGCGGAGACTCGCCCGACGGCCGCCGGCCCAAAGCCACGCTCCACTGGATCTCGGCCGATCACGCCATGCCGGCCGAGGTCCGCCTCTACGACCACCTCTTCACGCGCCCGGATCCCGGGGCCGACGGCGACCTGTTCGCGGATCTGAGCCCGGACTCGGAGAAGGTCCTGACCGGCGCCATGGTGGAGCCGACCCTGGCCGGCCTGCGGGTAGGGGAGACGGTCCAGTTCGAGCGCCTCGGCTACTTCTGTCCGGACACCGACTCGACGCCCGAGCATCCCGTGTTCAATAGGACGCTGACGCTCAAGGACACCTGGGCCAAGCTCCAGGCCCAGGGCAAGCAGGGGTAGGTCGCGCGAGGGCGACTGCGGGGGCTCTCGCCCGAGGCCAGAAATCGACCGGGAATCGAAAAGGAGCCCGAGTGATCGGGCTCCTTCTTGTCGAGGGGCGGGTTAGTAGCGGTTGCCCGAGGATCGCTGGCTGCTGAAGCAGTCGCTGCAGTAGACGGGCTTCGCGCCGCTGGGGCGGAACGGAACCTGGGCCTCGCGGCCGCAGCTGGAGCAGGTGGCGCTGAACATCTCACGCGGGCCGCTCGAGTATCCACCGCTGCCGCCGCTCGAATAGCCGCCGCCGGAGCGACCGCCGCCCGAGTAGCTGCCGCCACCGCTGTCACCGCGCTGGGCCTTGCGTGCCGCACGGCACGATGGGCAGCGACGCGGCTCGGTGAACTGGCGCTCGGCGAAGAACGCCTGCTCGCTGGCAGTGAAGACGAACTCCTGGTTGCAGTCCGAGCAGCTCAGGGTCTTGTCTTGTCCGTACAAAGAAAAACTCCTTCTCGTGCGGCCCGGCGAACCTGTCTCGCCGAGAACCGATGAGAGGGAGTGTCGTGTGCCGCTATTGATAACACCTGGTTGGTGTCTGAAGAACCATACCATAGCGCTGCACGTTTTGTCGAACGAATGTTCAGCGCGATTTTCGGGCGCTCCGGCCGGCGCTCCATTCGGGGCGCGACTCGATAGACTGTCCCGAAACGTGCGCGAGCCCGCACCGTGGGGCTTGCCCAGAGCCACCGTCCCGCAGCTGGCCGGACGCCCTTGGAGGTATGAACGGCGTGCCATCGGACGCCCCCGACCGGTCCGACGTCGATCTGGCGGATTTCATCGGCCGCCTGCCCAAGGTGGAACTGCATGTCCACCTCGAAGGCACGCTCGAACCCGAGCTGGCGTTCCGGCTCGCCGCCAGAAACGGCGTGGCGCTCCCGTTCGCCACGGTCGAGGAGATGCGGGCCGCCTACGACTTCGACGATCTGCAGTCTTTCCTCGACGTCTACTACGCCGCCTGCTCGGTCCTGGTCACGCGTGAGGACTTCCGCGAGCTGACCCTGGCGTACCTGCGCCGCGCCCACGCGGACCGCGTCCGCCACGTCGAACCGTTCTTCGACCCGCAGACGCACACCGAGCGCGGCATCGCCATTGGGGACGTGATCGGCGGCATTCTCGACGGCCTGGCCGACGGCGAGCGCGAATTCGGCATGACCAGCGGCCTGATCCTCTCGTTCCTGCGCCACCTCCCGCCGGCCGCGGCCGACGCCACTCTCACGGCCGCGGCGCCGTGGCTGGACAGGATCGTGGCCGTCGGCCTGGATTCGAGCGAGATCGGGTTTCCGCCGGAACCCTTCGCCGCCACATTCGCCCGGGCTCGGGCGCGCGGTCTGCGGGCAGTCGCCCACGCCGGCGAGGAAGGCGAGGCGTCGCTCGTGGCTCGAACGCTCGACAGCCTGGGCGTGGAGCGCATCGACCACGGCGTTCGGGCTGCCGACGACCCGGCTGTCATGCGCCGCCTGGCAGAGTCCGGCGTCACCCTTACCGCGTGTCCCAATTCGAACGTCCGCCTGCGCGTCTTCCCGACAATGGAGCAGTCGCCGGTCCGGACGCTCATGGCGGCGGGCGTGGCCGTCACCATCAACTCCGACGACCCGGCCTACTTCGGCGGCTACATCGGCGACAACTACCGTGGCATCGCCGCCGCGCTGGGGCTCGGCGCGGGCGAGCTTCACACCCTCGCAGCCAATGCCATCACCGGGTCTTTCGCGACGCCGGAGCGCAAGCGAACTATCCTGGCCGAGCTGGAACGGGCGGTTTCGGGTACGGATTAGGCGCCGGTGGCGGCGCAGGTCGCTCCGCTCCGGCCCGGAATCCGGTATTCTGTCGGTCGCTCCGCTGGCGAGTGGCCTAACGGTAAGGCACCTGACTCTGGATCAGGGCATTGAAGGTTCGAATCCTTCCTCGCCAGCCAACAAGTAAGCGTAAGACAGCCCCTCCGGCATCAGCCGCGAGGGGCTATCTCGTCCAGTGGCAGCAAATCTGGCAGCCCAGAGCAAGGCATAGAATCTGCGTTATGCGAAAGAGGGGCTGGTCGAGGCTGTTGTTGG
>CAZGUS010000187.1:0-4164 GCA_964529245.1 uncultured Anaerolineaceae bacterium | reverse complement strand
GCGCAGGGAAGGCGCCGATCGTGGCCAGCGGCAGGCTGAACATGATGACCAGCGGGTCGATCAGCGAGTTGAACACCAGGACCATGACCAGGTAGACGAGCAGGATCGCGACGAGCATCGAGACGATCAGGCCGCCGAAGGCGCTGTTCATCTGCTCGGTGACGCCGGACAGCGTGACGGTCACGCCCGAGAGCTTGCCCTCGGCCTGGAGCTTGTTGATCTCCTTCTGGATTTCGGCCGAAACGCCGCCGGTGTCCTGGCTGGTCGTGTCGGCGCTGATCGTCGACGCCGGCGACTGATCGACGCGGCTGACCCGGGCCTGGACCTGCTGCTGTGAAACCGTCGCGATCTGGCCGAGCGGGACGTTCGCGGTGCCGACCGGCATCAGCTGGAGGGCGTTGAGCGAATCGAGCTTGGAGTCGAGCTGGAGGGTCAGGTCGGCGGGCACGCCGCCCACCATCACGATCCCGGCATCGGTCCCGACGAGGGCGTTGTGAACTTCGTCCTGAACGCCCGCCGTTGTCGTGCCGTCGAGAAGGGCCCTGGTCGGGTCGACATCGACCACGAATTCGGACGCGTTGGTGGCCAGGTCGCTCTTGACGTTGAGGAGGTCCGGGAAGTCGGTCTTGTTGCCGAGCGCCGCGACCAGAGACGTCGTGGCATTCGCGACGTCGGTCGGGTTGGTCCCGCTGACGACGACGCTGATCCCGGAACCGCCCCCGAACGAGCTCTGCTGCGCAACCTGGATCGACCACGAGTCGATCTGGAGCGGGGTCAGGTCGTCGGCGAGCTTCTTCTGCTCGGCGTTGAGATCGACGCTGTCGTTGAGGCGGCAGACGATGGTGGCGCTGTTCGATGCGCCGCCGGTGAACGCGGCCGCCAGGGCCGTCAGGCCGGTGTCCGAATCGCCGGGCACGGTGGTCTCGATGAGATTGATCTCCGAGTAGGACCGGAGCTTGGCTTCGACCGTCTGAGCCTCCTTGAGCACCGCCGACGAGGGCGTGCCCGAAGGCGGCGCGACGGTGATCTGGAGGTACTTCTGCGACCCGGTGTCGAGGAACTGCGTGGGGATGTGCGGGACGAGCAGCCCGGCACACACCACGAGCAGGACGGAGATGCCGATCACGCTCCAGCGGCTGCGCCTGTTGTGCAGCGCGGCCGTCAGCAGAGGCGTGTAGATGCGCTGGACGAAGGAGTCGTGGTGCTGAGTGCCCTCGTCGGGGTTGAGCTTGATGCGGTCGATGAACAGGGTCGCCATGACCGGGACCACGGTCAGGGCGCACACGAGCGAGGCCAGCAGCGCGAACGTCACCGTCAGCGCGAACGGCAGGAAGAACTGGCTCACGATGCCGCCGACGAAGCCGATCGGCAGGAACACCGCCACTGTCGTCAGCGTCGAGCTGGTGATCGCGCTGGCCACCTCGCGGGTGCCCGAGATGACCGAGTCGCGCATTGGATCGCCCCGGCCCCGGTGCCGGTAGATGTTCTCCAGGACGACGATCGCGTCGTCTACCACTCGGCCGACGGCTATCGCCAGTCCGCCCAGGGTCATGATGTTGATGGTGATGCCGGCCACGAGCATGAGCACCAGCGCGGTCATGATCGAGACCGGGATGCTGACGGCGGCGACCAGGGTAGACCGCAGGCTCATCAGGAAGAAGAAGATCGTGATGATCGCGAACAGGGCGCCGAGGATGCCCTCACGGACGAGGCTGTCGCGAGACTCGATGATGAAGCTGGAGTAGTCCTGGACGGTGACGAGCTCGAAAGCGCCGCTCTGGGTCTGCAGCTGGGCGAGCTTGCTCTGGACGGCCTGGACCACGTCGACCGTGTTGGCGCCGGAGGTCTTGGACACGCTGAGGACGAGCGACGCGCCGGCATCCTGCTTGCTCGGATCGCTGTTGAGCTCCGCGTAGCCGCTGGCGTAGACCGGCACCATCTGGACCGAGCCGAGATCGCCCAGCGTGATGGGCGTGAGGGGCATGACGGGCGTGCCGTCGGCCTGCATCTTGACCCCGACCGCCAGGTTGAGGATGTCGTTCTGGGTCGTGAGCAGCAGCTCGTGCTGGGCCGAGACGGGGATGTCGATCGTCGAACCGCCCGCTGTCGTCGTGGGCAGGGACCCGGCCGGCAGGGTCAGGTTGTTGTACGTCAGGAGGCTCTGAATGGTCTTGATCGAGATGTTGGCGGCGGCCATCTTGGTCGGATCGAGCTGGACGACCAGCTTCTCCTGGGCGGCGCCGCTCAAGTCCACCTTGCTGACCCCGTCCACGCTCTCGAGCGAGGGCACGATGGTTGCCGCGGCCAACGCGTCCAGCTGGGCCGCCGTCGTGCCGGGCGTCGCCCTGATCGCCACCGTCAGCGGCGGGAGGGCGTTGATGTCGAACGACTGGACCGTCGAAGTCGCCGTCAGCCCGAGCGCCTTGACGTTGGCGTCGATCGTGGCCGTGATCCCCTTGACGTCCGACCCGTAATCGAACGATGCCACCACGAGCGACAGGCTGTTGACCGAGCTCGAGTCGATGTGCTGGAGAGACGCCACGCTCCCGACCGATCGCTCGATCGGTTCGGTCACGGCCGTGGCGACATCCTGCGCGCCCGCACCCGGCACCGGCGTGATGACCACGACGTACGGGAACTGGATGTCCGGCAGCAGCTCCTGCTTGAGCGAGGCCCAGGCGAAGATGCCGCCGAGCAGCATGGCCAACGTGATGAGCACAGTCACGCTGCGCTTGCTCACGGCTAGCTGGGTCAGGCGGATCACGTGCGACTCCTTCGTGCGGTTGGACGGCGAATTGCGATCGTTCAGTGGGGCGCGCCGGGTACGACGCGCATCGGGTCAGTCGAAAAGGCAGGCTCCGGCGGTGAGTGGCGCGTCGATGCTCCCGCCAGACAGACTCGGCCCGAGCTCGAAACGATCGGGCCGGCGGCGGTCCAAACGGGCGTTCACGGTCGAACCATTTCGGCCCTGGTTCGTTCGAGAACCAGGGAGATCAACCGGGCCAGGACGGCGAGCTCCTCGCCCGACAGCACGCCCAGCGTCTGCCGCAGCATCTCCCTGCGCAGGCCGGAGATCTCCTCCATCAGGCCGCGGCCGTCGTCGGTGAGGACGCACTCGACGACGCGGCGGTCGTCGCTGCGGTGCTGGCGCGTCACCAGGCCATGGCGTTCTACTCGTTCGACGATGCCGCTGGCGGCCGGGAGCCCCACACCAAGCCACTCGGCCACGTGGCTCATCGAAGCGGGGCCATTCTTGTTGAGCAGGAATAGCAGCCGCATCTGGCCGAATGTCAGATCCTGGGCTACCCAGCTCGGAATCTCGTGCGCGCCGTGGTCCCACACTTCGCCGAGGCTGTCGAGGACGGCCTCGATTTCGCGCAGCTTCTCGGTCGTCTGGGTGGCCGCGGCGTCGGCGGCCGGGTCGGACGGACCGGAGGATGAGGCTCCAGATACTTCGCTCACCGGCGAATAATATCAGTTACCGTAAATAGCTTGCCATGATGCGAATTGAGGACCCTCCGGTGGCCCTCTTGGAGCCGCTTCCGCGCCATCCGGCGGCCGAACGGACGGCCATCGGCAGGGCCGGCCGACTGGCATCCTTCGAGCCGAGACCGGCCGATCGTTGTGTGGCTCTGGCGAAGACCCGTCGCGGGCACTACGATCAGCACAATTCACCAGGACGACGGCATCGTGGAGGGATCAGCGCGTGGCGGGAAGGGGCAAGAAGGCCGAGGGCCCTATCAGGTGGACGACGCTGGGCAGCGCCCCGTACCCAAAAGCCGACGAGCCCTGTTCGGGCTACCTCCTGCAGGGTGGCGGCGCCAACGTCCTGGTCGACGTCGGCGGAGGCACGCTGGGCCCGCTGCAGCACCTCATCAACCTGGATGACCTCCACGCGGTGTGGATCAGCCACCTGCACGCCGACCACTTCGCCGACATGCCGCTCCTCTACTACGCCTTCGCGTATGCGGAGAAGCCGATGCGCAAGATCCCGGTCCTGGCCCCTCCCGGCTGGGCCAAGCGCGTCGAGGACTTCGTCAGGAGCGCAGTCGATCACCACATGAGCAGCGTCTTCCAGGTCGTCGAGCTCAAGGACCGTGGCATCGCCGAGATCGGCGACCTGCGCATCCAGGCCCGCTCGGTGGAGCACGGCGTGCCCGCTTT
>CAZGUS010000186.1:0-4242 GCA_964529245.1 uncultured Anaerolineaceae bacterium | reverse complement strand
TGGGCGTGATCGACAAGGTCCACGAGGAGCTGGCCGAACTCGAGGCCGCCGCGACCCCTCCGGAGAAACGCGAGGAGGTCGGCGACCTGCTGCTCGTCGTGACGAATCTCGCCCGGCGCAACGGTGTCGATGCCGAAGACGCGCTGCGTGCCGCCGCCGACAAGTTCCGAGCTCGCTTCCGCCGCGTGGAACGGATGGCCCGCGAGCGCAATGTCCAGCTGCGCGATCTGGGTCTGGCCGACCTGGACGCACTGTGGGATGCTGCCAAGGTCGAAGAACGGGCAGCCGCCGCGAAGCGGCCGGAAGCGACAAGCGGCGAGGAGACCGAAAGATGACCATCGGGGCCCAACCCCTCAAGCGGGCCGACGGGCGCCTTCCGGGCGACCTGCGCCCGATCTCGATGACCCTGGGCGTCCAGAAGTGGGCCGAGGGCTCGTGCCTGATCAAGGTCGGAGGGACCGAGGTCCTTTGCGCGGCCACCATCGAGGACAAGATCCCGCCGCACCTCCGCGGCAAGGGAAGCGGCTGGGTGACGGCCGAATACAGCATGCTGCCGCGGGCCACCACCGAGCGCAGCGTCCGCGAGTCCACCAAGGGCAAGGTCGGCGGGCGAACCCACGAGATCCAGCGCCTGGTCGGCCGGTCGCTGCGGGGCGTCGTCGACATGACCAAGCTCGGGGAGCGGACGATCACCGTGGACTGCGACGTGCTCAACGCCGACGGGGGCACACGTACGGCCTCGATCACCGGCGGCTGGGTAGCGCTGGCGGCGGCCCTCACCACGTACGGCATGGAGCGCTGCCTGATCGGCCGCGTTGCCGCCGTGAGCGTCGGCATTCTCGGCGGCCTGATCTGCCTCGACCTCGACTATTCCGAGGATTCGACCGCCGACGTGGACTTCAACATCGTCGCCACCGACGCCGGCCGGTACGTGGAGCTGCAGGGCACGGCCGAGGGCAAGCCGTTCGAGCGCGCCGACGTCGACCGCATGCTCGATGCCGCGGCCGCCGGCCTGGAGCGACTGTTCGCCGCGCAGGCCGAGGCGCTCGCCTCGGTCAAGCGCTAGGGCGCCGGGCCCAGGTGGCGGTTCGATCTCCCGCTGCGGTCGCGAGTCGGTCGCGCCTGCTGGTCGCCACGCGATCGACGCACAAGCTGCGCGAGCTGCGCGAGCTGCTCGGCCCGCTGTCCACGGTCCTGGTCAGCCTCGACGAAGCGGGCATTCCGGGCGACGTGATCGAGGACGGCGAGACGTTCGAATCCAACGCGGCCAAGAAGGCCCGCTTCTTCGCCGCCCTCTCGGGCCTGCCGACCCTGGCCGACGATTCCGGCCTGGAGGTAGACGCCCTCGACGGCGGCCCGGGCGTCCGCACGCGGCGCTACGCCGGCGAGAACGCGACCGACGAGGAGAACAACGTCAAGCTGCTCTTCGAGCTGGCCGGACTGCCGCCGGAACGGCGCACGGCTCGTTACCGCTGCGCCCTGGCGCTGGCGCTGCCCGAGGCGGCGGGGCCGCGCGGCGGCATCCCGATGCGCTTCTCACGCGGCACCCTGGAAGGCCGGATCGCCGCCGCGCCGCGCGGCAGCGCCGGCTTCGGCTACGACCCGATATTCGAGCCGGCGGCGGAACGAACCGGCGGCCGGACGCTGGGCGAGTGGAGCGCCGAGGCCAAGAACCGCATCTCGCACCGCGGCCGCGCCGCCCGCCGGATGCACGCCATCCTCACGGAACTTGGGTTCTGACGGGGGCGGGGCGATCGTGGCGAACTGGGCCTGGGACGCGTTCTTCTACCACGTATACCCGCTCGGCATGTGCGGCGCGCCCGCGCGCAACGACTTCGCTTCCCCGCCGGTTGCCCGGCTGGACCAGGTCCGGGGCTGGCTCGGCCACATGCGCGAGCTCGGCGTCAACGCGCTGTACCTGGGGCCCCTGTTCGAGTCGACCGCCCACGGCTACGACACCGCAGACTACTACCACGTCGATCGCCGGCTCGGCACCGACGAGACGCTGCGGCACCTCGTTTCGGCCTGCCACGAGGCCGGCATCCGGGTCATCCTCGACGGCGTCTTCAACCACGTCGGGCGGGACTTCTGGGCCTTTCGGGACGTCCTGGCCAACGGCCGGGCTTCGGCTTACTGCGACTGGTTCGCCGGCCTGCGCTTCGATGGCGGCAGCCCTCAGGGCGACCCGTTCACGTACGAGGGATGGCACGGCCACTTCGACCTGGTCAAGCTCGACGTCGGCAATCCGCGCGTCCGTGAGCACCTCTTCGGCGCCGTCGAAAGCTGGATCTCCGGCTTCGGGATCGACGGCCTCCGGCTCGACGCGGCCGACGTCCTCGACCTCGACTTCCAGCAGGCTCTGGCGGCCCACTGCCGCTCGCTGCGGCCCGACTTCTGGCTGGTCGGCGAGATCGTCCACGGCGACTACCGCCGCTGGGTGAACCCGCTCACACTCGACTCGGTCACCAACTACGAGTGCTACAAGGGGTTGTACTCGAGCCTGGTCGATCGAAACTACTTCGAGATCGCCTACGCCCTCGACCGCCAGTTCGGGCCGAAGGGAATGTATCGCGGCCTGCCGCTTTACAACTTCGTCGACAACCACGACCAGGACCGGATCGCGACCAGGCTCGACCGCCGCGAGCACCTCTACCCGCTGCATTGCCTGTTGCTCACCATGCCGGGCGTGCCGTCGGTCTACTACGGCAGTGAATGGGCGCTCGAAGGCCGGCGCCTGCCGGGCGACGACAGCCCGGTGCGGCCGGCGCTGGACGTGGCGACGGCCGAGGCGGCCGGCGTCGAACCGGCGCTGGCGCAGGCTATTTCGCGCCTGGCCGCCGTTCGGGCTGAACTGGCGCCGCTGCGCCGCGGCGGATACCTGCAGCTGCTGGTGGCCCACGAGCAGCTGAGCTTCGCCCGCGACCTGGAGGGCGAGACGGTCGTCGTGATGATCAACTCGGCCGAGCGGAGCGCCGGCGTGAGAGTCGCGGCGCCGCTCGACGGCGCATGGCGCGACGCCCTGAACGGAGGCGAGGTGATCGCGTCCGGCGGACTGCTCGAGGCTGAAGTTGCGCCGTTCTGGGCGCGAATCCTGGTCGGCCCCGCGGCCGGCCGAAGCTAGAACTGGCCGGACCAGTTGTCGATGGATCGCTGTGGCTCGTCAGCGGACCCAGCTTCAGCTGGACATTCGACCCCGAACCGGGCGAGCACTAGGGTAGCTGATCAACTTCTGGCCCGAGCCGTAGTTGGTGTACTCGGGGGCCGTCATTACCGGTGCGACAGCCAACGACTTCGTCAGGAATCACCCCGCCAGATAGTCTTCGACACTGTTTGGCCGTCACATGTACACCCTTGTAGGGCTCCGCACTGTGTACCCTCCAACCAGTGCCGGATTCCGGTTGGTGCCGCGTTCATCGACCTGTATGGATAACGCGGGGCCTTCGAGGGTTCCTTCTCGCGGCTCGGTGTGATGGAAGGGCATGGCAATGTTCATCGGCACGCTGGTGTCACATCGCAGGAGTTCAGCGCCTGGCTCGCGCGGCCGGTCAGGCCTTCGAGCCCGGGATATCGTTCGACGGCCGATCGCAGCCGTTGTGGTCCTTGCCGTCCTGGCCGGCTGCGGTAACTCTGGCGGAAGCCCGAGCAGTCGGCCCAGCGAAACGGTGCCGCCTTCGGCCGCTCCTTCGGTCGTTCCTTCGGCCACGCCCTCGCTCGCACCGTCGCCGACGTCCGCGCCGCACTTCGTCCCGACCAGCAGCATGCAGGCGGCGCGCCTCTATGCCACAGCGACGCTGCTTGCGAACGGCAAAGTGCTCGTTACCGGGGGCATGCCGTGTCAGCCCGCCGGTGGACTGGCGTCTGCGGAGCTGTACGACCCGGAGACCGGCACATTCACGACGACCGGTGCGCTGACAACTCCTCGTGGTTGGGCGGTGGCGACCCTTCTGCACGACGGCCGAGCCCTCGTCGTCGCAGGCGATGACCCTGGCACCGGCGGCTGCACGACGCCGTACAAGGCTCCTCCGACGAACTTGCAGAGTTCCTACGACTCTTCCGACACCTACGACCCGACGACCGGCAAGTTCACGCGCGTCGACTCGCTCATACCCAGCGTTCCGAACACGGCCACACTCCTGCCCGACGGCCGTGTGGTGACCGCCGATGCAGATAGCCGGGTTCTCGAGACCTACGACCCCGCCTACGGCAAGTTCTCGCGTTCCGGCTCGTTGCTGCGCTCCTACG
>CAZGUS010000185.1:0-4243 GCA_964529245.1 uncultured Anaerolineaceae bacterium | reverse complement strand
CGCTGCGCTTCGAGACGCCGGGAGCGGTCGTCGGCGCGATAGGCGGGCTCTTCGTCAACGGCCTGCCGGACGACGAGCTGGCGCGTTATCGCGGCCTGGTAGAGGCGGTCACGGCGCAGGACGTCCAGAAGGCGGCCCGGGACCACATCCACACCGACCGTCTGGCCATCGTGCTGGTGGGCGACGCGGATGCGGTCGCCGCCGATCTCGAGGCCGCCGGCCTGGGCGAGCTGGAGGTCATCCGCGAGGCGCTGCCCGGCGACGGGCCGATCGACGCGGCCGGCGGCGACGAGGCGGGTGAATGATCGTCGTCATCGGGCTGCCGGCCTACGCCGGCGCGACCGGCGGGGAGGGGAGCGCGGGCGGGCTCGCCGTCGACGTGGCCGCCGCGGCGACTGCTCGCGGCGGTGCCGTGGAGCTGGTCGGCAAGGTCGGCGACGACGGCGCCGGCGACGCGGTCGTCCTGGCGCTCGGTCGGCTGGGCATCGGACATGCGGCTCTGCTGCGCGATCCCGCTCGATCTACGCCGGTCCTCTCGGCAGTGGCGGCTTCCCCGGAGATCGACGCCGAACCCGACGCGGACGCCCTGGCAGCGGCCGTCGCCGGCGCCGACGCGCCGTCGGGCGAGGGCGATGACGGGCCCCGGGTCGAGGTTCGGCTTCTCCCCGCCGATCCGGCCGCGCGGCCGGCGCTCGAGGCCGGCGACATCTCCCTGGCGTTGCGCTACCTGACCGAGACTCGGGTCGTGGTCGTCGCTGAGCCACTCGCCGAAGCCGCGGTCGCGGCCGCGGTTGAGGGCGCGAGCTTCGCCGGAGCGCGGCTGGTGGTGCTGGTTCAGCCCGGGGCCACGCCGCCGGCGCTCCCGCCCGAGGCGACGCTCCTGGAATCACCGGCGGCGGACGACGGTTCGTTCGGTCGGGTGGTGGGGGCCTTCGCGGCCGGGCTCGATGCCGGCGCGGCGCCGGCAGCCGCCTTCGGCGAGGCAGTCCGGTCATCGGGCTGGGAGCCCGTCCCCGACTGACGATCCACGATCGGCGGCGGTCCGGGGCGCCGCGCCGGCTACCCGGTTTCATGTAGAGTGCCCGCCATGGATCGCGCTTCTGAGGGACTTAGATTCGAGGGCTCGCCGAACCCGCCGGCCGGCTCCGGCCCTTCCGGCATGGGTCCCCTGGACAGGCCGGCGGCCATCGCGCTGATCCGCCACGCCGACGAGTTGATGGAGGCGAGCGAGCCCGACCAGGCGCTGGAGTTGTACAGCCGAACCGTCGACGCGCCGGACAAGGACATCGCCGCCGCCGGCCTGTTCGGGGTCGGCAACGCGCTATATCGCCTCGATCGCGACGGCGAGGCTCTCGACGCGTGGCTGCGCGTGACGGCGATGGGCGAGACTCCGGCTACGTACCGAGCCTGGCGCCAGGTCGCCGCGGCGCGGGTTCGCGCCCAGGATCTGCCCGGCGCGCTCGACGCCTACCGCCAGTGCGAGCGGCGCGCCCCATCGGCCGACAAGGCCCTGATCGCCTCACGCCTGGGCTGGCTGTCCAAGGAGACGGGCAACACCCGCGCCGCGGGCCGCTACTTCGCGCGCAGCCGGGGCGACGCGCTGCCGGCGATCATGACGTACCTGATCATCGGCCTGACGGTGGTAGTTTCCCTTGTCGCGATGCAGCCCGGGACCCTCCTGCCGGGCCAGCTCAACAACGGCGGCCCTCTGGAGCTGCAGCTCGAGCTCAACAAGTACCTGGTCGCGAGCGGCCAGATCTACCGTCTGCTCTCGGTCGTCCTCGTCCACGACCCGAACGACATCTTCCACCTGCTGTTCAACATGTACGCGTTGTGGTTCGCCGGGCAGCTGGTGGAGAAGATGTACGGCTCCCGCTTGATGTTCTTCTTCTACGTCATCACCGGTATCGCCGCGTCGCTCGCGAGCTACGTCTTTGGCGACGGTGGATTTGCGGTTGGAGCCTCGGGCGCGATCTTCGGGCTGTTCGGCATCGTACTGGTGGCGACGCGGTTCCACCATGCCGTCCTGGACTCGCAGTCGAGATCGATTGCCTCTCAGATCGGCATCCTCATAGTTCTCAACCTGGTGCTGGGGTTCTCCGGCTTCTTCGGCAACGTCGACAACTTCGCCCATATCGGCGGGCTCCTGGCCGGCGTGTGGCTGGGCCTGGCCATGCCCCCGGGCCGCGTGCCGACGCTCGCCTCGATGTGGCAGACCCCCGGGGCCGCGGCAAGGTCGCCGCTCGAGCAGCTGGGCCTGCCTGTTCTCGGCGTGGTTGCTCTCGTCGCCGTCATGATCGCCGGCTACTTCGTCGGCACGAGCAAGTGGCAGGCCGATCCCTTCTACCACTACTACACGAGTCAGGTCGCCCCGGCGGTCCAGCTGGAAGATGCGACCGTTGCCGGGCCGCCCGCCCCCGCGCCGCCGGAACTCGTGTTCAGCTGACGCCCGCGCCCGCGGACGGACCGTTCGCCCAGAGCCGGCGTAGCAGCCGGACCAGTGCCGCGCCGTGGACGGCGAGAGGCGCGGGGTAGGTGAACGTGATCGTCCGGCCTTGGCCGCGGAGCGTTATGCGGGCTATGAGCGGCGAGAGGATCATGCCCACGCTCCGCAGTTCGCCGAGCGGCAGCCGTTCCGGCCGCTGTCCGACCACGCCCACCTCGGTCGGGCTGAGCCACAGCGCGGCGGACTGGCGCTGGCCTTCGCGGCGGGCGCTGTAGACGAAGGCGAGCATCTCGCCAGCCTCTTTGCGGGCGGCTTCGCGCAGGGCCAGGGCCTCGTCGCGCTGGTAAAAACGCTCCGCGGTGTCTTCGACGAATTCGATAGGCGCGGTGGGATAGATGCGCCGCAGGCGGCCGCGATTGCGCTCGGGCAGGAAGCTCAGCGCGAGCGCCTCGAACGCCCGGACGTCGGCCTCCATCTCGACGGGCAGGGCGACGTTGTGGCGTCCCCCCGGCGTCTGCAGGACGAGCCGCAGGAGATCGCGCTCGTCGTCGACCCGGACTCCGGTCACCTGCTCGACCGGCAGCATGTCCACGTCGACGCCCCAGTCGAACAGATACGAGTTGGGGTTGGAGTGGTCGAGGAACCAGAGGATCTGGCGATCTGTCAGGAGCAGGAGCCCCGAACGCTGGTCCCGGATGTCGCCGACGCGGCCGAGCAGCCCCGCGTCGGAACGCCACGGCCGCTCGATCGAGAGGTGCAGGCGCTCGGCGGGATCGAGCAACCCTTCGAGTCCCCGCAGGAACCGCGCCGGAAGCCGATCGAGCGAGCGCTCGGCCTCGCTGTACACGCCGCCTCTCCGAAGCGACTCCGACGACATGCCCTCGGGTGGCCGCCACGCCTGGCCGCCGACGATTCTGCCGCGGCCTCGGCGCTCGCGAAAGGCCCGTCTCGCCGCCGACGCGCGCTCCTCTGCCTGTCGGGCGTCGATCCACCCGGCATCGGGCGCCACACGCCCCATGGTCCTCAGAGCGGCGTCGATCGGAAGGGTGGCGCCCGCCAGGCGAGCTACCAGCACCGTCACCGAGGCGTCCGAATAGCCGCCGACGAGCTCGGCGTCGATTCGAGCTCCGACGAAGCTCGAGGCCGGCAGAACGACCAGCACGGGCACGACCCGACCGTGGCCGTCGTCCGAGTCGACGAGGAAACCTCGGTCCGCGCCGAGCCATAGCCCGCCGGCTCGCGCCCGCTCGACGACTATGCCGCCCCGCTCGAGGTCCGTGGCGTAGTCGAGGCCCGGGCCGAGCGCTTGCTCGACCTCGACCAAGACGGAGCGCGGCGGACCTGCGGCGCTCAATGCTCGGCGCCGCGTCGCTGGAGGCCCTGCGCAGCACGCTGCAGACGGCGCCAGCGACCGATCGCGCGAGCGGTCTCTCCGTCGGCGAGCGTCACTCGCCCATAGACCGCCAGCTCGTAGTCGGCGGCGAGCAGCCCCAGCGGCAGGCGCGGCAGCCCGAGGGCTCCGCCGCGGGCGGCGTGGGCCTGGGGAGTCTCGGCCGGCCGCCTTCCCAGTTCGCCCCGGCCGGCCAGCTCGTCCAGCAGGGCGAGGTACGCCTCCGCGGCCGAAGCCGGGCGCCGGCGAAGTGGAACGTGCGGATGGCGCGCCGCCGCAGGCAGGTGGAGGTTCCACCTCGGCGCGTGCACTTCCGTGCGTCGTTCCTCGCGCGGCGGCGCCCCGACCCGGCGCGCCGGACCGGCGGCAGCCATATCGCGAATTTACGATCATCTATCACACCAACC
>CAZGUS010000184.1:0-4264 GCA_964529245.1 uncultured Anaerolineaceae bacterium | reverse complement strand
TACCAGGTCGTCGATCTGCTGTTCGAAGGCGGCGAGCCGGCCAAGGGCGGCCGTGCGGCCGGCGTCGTGGCCTACAGGGTCGCCGACGGCCAGCTCCACACCTTCCGGTCCAAGGCCGTCATGATCGCGACCGGCGGTTTCGGGAGGATGTTCCGGATCACGTCCAACGCCCATAGCCTCACCGGCGACGGCGTCGCCCTTTGCTACCGCCACGGCATTCCCCTCCAGGACATGGAGTTCTTCCAGTTCCACCCGACCGGCATCGTCGGCATCGGCATCCTGCTCTCGGAGGCCGCCAGAGGCGAGGGCGGGACGCTTCTCAACGACAAGGGCGAGCGCTTCATGGAGCGCTACGCGCCCAAGCTGATGGAGCTGGCCCCGCGCGACATGGTCAGCCGGGCGATGTACCAGGAGATCAGGGCCGGCCGCGGCATCGGCGGCAAGGACTACCTGTATCTCGACGTTCGCCATCTCGGCCGCAAGGTCATCGAGGAGAAGCTGCCCGACATCACCGATTTCGCCCGCATCTACCAGGGTGTCGAGCCGCTCAAGGAGCCGGTCCCGGTCCAGCCCACGGCGCACTACGCCATGGGCGGCATCCCTACGAACGTCTACAGCGAGGTCGTTCGCGACGAGAAGAACACCGTCGTGCCCGGCCTCTTCGCCGCCGGCGAATGTGCTTGCGTCAGCGTCCACGGCGCCAACCGCCTCGGCACGAACTCGCTGGTCGACCTGCTGGTCTTCGGCCGTCGAGCCGGACGCCAGATGGCCCGTTACGCCGGAACGGTCGAGCGGCCACGGCCGATCGCCGACGCCGTGGAGCCGATCCGGGCCCGGCTGGCGGAGATCCGCGACCGCGAGGCCACGGGGGAGTCGGTGGCGACGATCCGCCACGAGCTGGCCGACGTGATGATGGACAAGGTCGGCGTCTATCGGGACGCCACGCTGCTGACCGAGGCGCTGGCCAAGGTCCGCGAGTTGAAGGGCCGATACGGCGCCGTCTCGATTTCGGACTGCGGCGGTGTGTTCAACACGGACCTGCTCGAAGCCAACGAGCTGGGCTACCTGCTCGACCTGGCCGAGGTCACGGTCGTCGGCGCCCTGGCCCGAACGGAAAGCCGCGGCGCCCACTCGCGCGAGGACTTCCCCGAGCGCAACGATGCCAAGTGGCTGAAACACACGCTGGCCTATCAAGGTGCCAAGGGGCCGACCCTGAAGTACAAACCGGTCTCGATCACCCGTTTCGAACCGAAACCGCGGACGTATTGAGGCCGATGGAATGAACGTCGAACTGCGCATCCTCCGCTACGACCCCGAACGCGACCCGGCTCCGCACTGGGAGACCTACCAGGTCGCCGTCGACCCCATGGATCGAGTCCTCGACCTGCTGATCAAGGTGAAAGCGGAGCAGGACGGCTCGCTCAGCTTCCGCCGCTCCTGCGGACACGGCATCTGCGGCTCGGACGCGATGCTGATAAACAGTCGCAACCGGCTGGCCTGCCGGATCCGCGTCGACCAGCTCGGCCGCAAGATCTCGGTCGCGCCGCTGCCGGGCCTGCCCGTCGTGAAGGACCTGGTCGTGGAGATGAGCGGCTTCTTCAGCAAGTACCGCTCGGTAAAGCCGTATCTCCTCAACGACCAGCCGGAGCCGGAGCGCGAACGGCGCCAGAGCCCGCAAGACCGGGCCCGCTTCGACGACACCACCAAGTGCATCCTGTGCGCCGCCTGCACCAGCTCCTGCCCGTCCTTCTGGGCGCGGCCGGAATACGTCGGCCCGGCCGCCATCGTCCAGGCGCACCGGTTCATCTTCGACTCCAGGGACGAGGGTGCGGCCGAACGGCTCGAGATCCTCTCAGACGAGGACGGCGTGTGGCGGTGCCGCACGGTGTTCAACTGCGTCGACGCCTGCCCCCGCGGCATCAACATCACGCGCGCGATCCTCGAAGTCTCTTCGGCGATCGTGGGGCGACGAGGCTGAGCGGCGGCGGCCACCGACCCACGGATCCGGGGTGGGACTCGCTCTGGAGCTCGGTCGGTGCCGGGTCCGAAGAGCCGGCGCGCCCGGAGCGTGAGGCCGTGACGACGGTCCCGTCCCAGGGCGGCCTGCGGCTGATCGTCAGGACCGACGGCGCCGCGCGGGGGAATCCAGGGCCGGCATCGTCGGGCGCGGTCCTGATCGACGCCTCGTCATCGGGCGCGCGGCGGCCCGACGCCATCCCGATCGCCACCGTCTCGGAGTACCTCGGCGTGCAGACGAACAACGTCGCCGAATACACGGCCGTGCTGCGAGCGCTCGCCCTGGCGGAGGAGCTCGGCGCCCGCGAGGTGGAGATGCTCCTGGACTCCAAGCTGATCGTGGAGCAGCTCCACGGCCGCTGGCGGGTCAAGGACTCCAAGATGATCCCGCTCCACGCCGAGGCGAAGGCGCGACTTGGCCGACTGGCCCGCTGGACGGCCACGCACGTCCCGCGGGCGCAGAACAAACAGGCCGACGCGCTCTGCAACGAGGCCATCGATCGCGCCCAGGCCGGCGGCCCCAGAGCGGTCGTCATCAGGCCGAAGTAGGGGAGCGCGCGGCGGACCCGCCTCGGCCGAGCCTTCGCCCGGCCTCTGGCCTCGCCCGAAGCCGCCGCTAGACGATCTTGAGCCCTTCGATGCCGGTCTCCGGCTCAGGGAACTGCGGGTTCAGCTCGTCGATGGCGTCGGCCACGATCTCGCTGACGGCCACGTTGCGCAGCCAGTTGTGGTTTGCCGGGATCAGATGCCAGGGCGCGTAGTCGGTGCTGGTCTCGGTCAGCATCTCCTGGAACGCGGCCCGATAGTCCGTCCAGAGCTTGCGCTCGGCGATGTCGCCCATGGAAAACTTCCAGCGTTTGGTGGGATCGTCCACCCGATCCTGGAAGCGCTGTCGCTGCGTGTCCTTGTCGATCGCCAGGAAGAACTTGAGGATCGTCACGCCCTCCTGGGTCAGCATCAGCTCCCAGTCGCGGATCTCGCCGTAGTGGCGCCGCCACTGCTCCTCTGGCTCCAGGTCGTGGACGCGCACGATCAGGACCTGCTCGTAGTGACTGCGGTTGAAGATGCCGATCTGACCCTTGCCCGGCACCGCGGCATGAACCCGCCACAGGAAGTCGTGGGACAGCTCGATCGGCGTCGGCTCCTTGAACGAAGTGACCGGCGTGCCCTGGGGGTTGAAGGCGCCGGCGACTATTCGAATCGTGCCGTCCTTGCCCGAGGCATCGATGCCCTGGAGCACGATCAGGACGGCGTGCTTGGACTCCGCGTAGATGCGGGTCTGGAGGGCCGTCAGTCGGGCCAGGTTGTCGGCGAGAACTTTCTCGGCGTCGTCCTTCTGGCGGCCGAAGGTTTCGCCGCAGTCGAACTTGGCCAGGTCGACCTTCTCGCCCGGCTTGATGCGCGTGAGTTCGCGCAGGCTTTGCTGGGTTTCCTTGCGGGCCATTGCCGCCCTCCTGGCGCTGCGAGCGTGGGATTCACGGGGCATCGTAATGCCCGCGGAGCGATCGACCCTTTCGAGCCTCTCAGGCGCCGGTCCTGATCCGATACCGGACTTCGATTGCGGATGTGCCGGCCAGTTCGATCTCCTGGCGGCCGCCGTCTGGCTGCCAGCCCATGGCCTCGTAGAACGCCCGGGCCGGGGCGTTGTCGCGAAAGACCCACAGGACCGCCGTCGCCGCACCGCCGGCCCGACAGTGCCCCAGCGCCGTGTCCAGGAGGGCCCGTCCCAATCCCTGCCGCGACATGCGGGCGAGCACGTAGATCGCGTAGATCTCGGCGGCGGGGAGTGGCACGTCCTCGTCCCGCGGCGGGCCGCAGCTGACGAAGCCCACGACGCCGCCGGCCAGCTCGGCGACCCAGGCCGGGTTGCCGCCGTCCACGTCCCGGGTGAGCATCTCGTACCAGGCTGCCTCGCGCGCCTCCACCCGCATCGCGTCCAGGAAATCGTCGGAGAGAATCCCCCGGTAGGCGGCCCGCCAGCCCGCGACGGCAACCTCGGCGATGGCGCGCGCGTCGCCCGGGCCGGCCCTTCGAATCCGAATCCCGCGCGATGGGGCGCCGCGATCCGATCCGGCTGCCACGGTTGCCTCCAGGTCGATTGTGAGATTGATTTGGCCGACCCGCCGGCGTGGACTAGAATGCCGCCCGGCGAGTCGGCCGGACGATCGCGCGCTTCCGGCTTCGGTCGGGGGTGCGAGGAAAGTCCGAGCTCCTCAGCGCAGGGTAGCGGGTAACGCCCGTCCGCCGT
>CAZGUS010000183.1:0-4277 GCA_964529245.1 uncultured Anaerolineaceae bacterium | reverse complement strand
ACGTGCCGCCGCAGGGCGGCCGCAAGCATCCCCACCAGGACTTCATCCAGATCGATACGACCAACATCCTGTTCATCTGCGGCGGGGCGTTCGACGGTCTCGAGAAGCTGATCGAGGAGCGGGTGGGGAAGCGCTCCATGGGCTTCGGGGCCGAGAATCACATGCCGGAGATAGACCGCGAGCGAATCCTCGAGCGGCTGATGCCGGAGGACCTGCTCAAGTACGGCCTAATCCCCGAGTTCGTCGGCCGGCTGCCGGTCGTGGTCACTCTCACGTCGCTCACGGCGGAGGATCTCGTTCGAGTTCTCACCGAGCCCAAGAACGCGATCACGCGCCAGTTCCAGAAGTTCCTGTCACTGGACAAGGTGGATCTGGTCTTCACCGAGGGCGCGCTCCAGGCGACCGCGGACGTGGCGATCACCCGCAAGACCGGCGCCCGGGCGCTGCGCTCGATCGTCGAGGAGTCGTTGCTGGAGGTGATGTACGACGTGCCGGATCACGCCGAGATCCGCAAGTGCATCATCACCGAAGAGACGATCCGCGACGGCCGCCTGCCTCTGCTGCTGACCAAGACGCAGGTGGACGAGGGCTTCGACGAGACGAACTACCAGAAGCTTCTCGAGGAGCGGGGCCAGACCGCGTAACCCGGGACGAGGTAGGGGAGTATGAGGCGCCGCTTCGCCTTGGCGATCGTCGCGTTGGCTGCCCTTGCCCTGGCGGTGGTCCTGCTGCTCCCGTCGCTCGACAGGCCGAGTTCGAGCACCATTTCCGTGCCTCTTCCTCCGCCGCCGGCCACGAGCCGCGCCTCCTGAGCCTGCCCCGCACGGCTACGTTGCCGCCGCGCATTTCGGCGTCTTTGAGCCATCAGTGCCGCTCTCGGGATTCCCGCCGCCCGTTGATTCGATGAGAGGGCCTTTGCCGACGGAGATAAGGCCGCCATGATCCCAGTCGGTTGTATCAACGACGGCCAAGACGGCACACGACGGATCGAGGATCTCAACACGCTGCAGGAGCCACTGCCGCGCCACACCGTTCTCGCCGAGGGTGATTCGAGAACCGGAAGGCAACTCAACGACCAGATCAACAGAAGTGCCGTCTCCGGTGGATGCGCCATGGAGTCGAGCGAGCAAAGTCTGCCCCGAGTTGTTCTCGGCGACGATCGCCCACGTCGGGTCGCAGGCGCCTACGACCAGGGCCGACACGACGAGCAGGGCGAACAACCACCCAAAGCTATGGATTGATTTCATCGCTCGATCCCCTCGGATTGCCAGGCACTCCGATCGATCCTACGCGGTAGCTCTTCTGTTGGATCAACCCGAGACAGTCAGTGCGGTCAGGTGGTCAGGGCGATCAGCGGCCGTGGCGGGAGCCGCGCGCCGCGCTTACTCCGGCAGCGCCATCTCCAGGATCTCGGCCAGGTGCAGGGCGCGGCGGCCGCCGGACTGCGAGATCTGCTCGCGGCAGCTGAAGCCGTCGGCGATCACCAGAGTCTCGGGAGTGGCGGCACGGACCGCCGGCAGGAGCGCTCGCTCGCCGATCTTCTGCGATAGCTCGTAGTGCTCGCCGCGCTCGAAGCCGAAGGCGCCGGCCATGCCGCAGCAGCCTGGTTCAGGCTGGGCCGGCGCCAGGCCGATCGACCGCAGGGTCGCCTCCTCGGCCGCCATCCCGACAGTCGCCTTCTGGTGGCAGTGCCCGTGCAGGACGGCCGGGGCTTCTAGTCGGCCTGGCAGGGCGGCCGCGAACTCGGTGGCGTGCGCCGCGACGAAGGCGCCCAGACCAGTGGCCATGCGATCCAGCCGCCGGGCGCGAGGATCGCCCGGGAAGAGATTCACCAGCTCGTCGTGGAAGACGGCCTCGCACGAGGGTTCGAGAACCAGGATCGGCACGCCCGAGTCGAGCTCGGGCTCGAAGGCGTCCATGACCTGGCCGAGCAGCCGGCGCGCCTGGCCCAGAAAGCCGCGGTCGTAGAGCGGCCGGCCGCAGCACAGGTTCGCGTGCGGGACCTCGACCACGAAGCCGGCGGCCTGGAGAACGCGAATCGCCGCAAGTCCCTGCGACGGCGCGAAGCCTTCGGTGAACGTGTCGGCGAACAGGATCACGCGCCGATCGCCGGCGTCGCGGGCACCGCCGAGGTCCGCCACTCCGCCCGGCAGCTGGCGGCGGAACGGCCTGTCCGCGAAGCGTGGCAGCGACCGCTTTCCGTCCACACCGGCGAGCAGCTTCGCCAGCCCGGCGATCCCCGGCGCCGCGCCGACGGCGTTGGCGAGCCCGGGCGCGATCGCGGCCAGGTGAGCCCACCAGTGGATGAGCCCCATGGAGTAGGCCACGCGCGGCCGCAGGCGGCCGGCGTAGTGGTGGGCCATGAACTCGGCCTTGTAAGTGGCCATGTCCACTCCGACCGGGCAATCGCTCTTGCAGCTCTTGCAGGCGATGCACAGGTCCAGGGCCTCGAGGACCGCGTCGCTGCGCCAGAGATCGGGCAGCGCTTCGCCCTCCAGCATCTCCCACAGGAGCCGAGCGCGGCCGCGGGTCGAGTGGCGTTCTTCATGCGTGGCCTGGTAGGTGGGGCACATCGCCCCGCCCGACTCGCGGCGGCATTTGCCCACGCCGACGCAGCGCGCCGCGGCCCGCGCCAGCGAGCCGCCGTCGTCCGGGAGGCCGAAGATCGTCTTCGGATCGGCCAGGGTCATTGCTGGTCGAAGGTCGCCGTCCAGCGGCATCGGGTCCACGACCTTGCCCGGGTTCATTCGACCGCGCGGATCCCAGATCGACTTGAATTCGCGGAACGCCCCGGCCAGCTCCGGACCGAACATGCGCGGCAGCAGCTCGGCCCGGGCCTGGCCGTCGCCGTGCTCGCCCGAGAGCGAGCCGCCGTGGCGGACGACCAGGTCTGCCGCCTGCTCGATGAAGGAGCGGAAGGCACTCCGGCCTTCGGGCGTCCGGAAGTCGAATTCGGAGCGCAGGTGCAGACAGCCGTCGCCGAAGTGGCCGTAGAAGGTGCGCTCGAAGCCGAAGCCGGAAATCAGGGCGTCGAGCTCGCGCAGGTAGGCACCGAGCCTTTCTGGGGGAACGGCCGAATCCTCCCAGCCCGGGTACGTGGACGGCTTGCCCGGGACGACCGCGGTCGCGCCCACGGCAGATTCGCGCAGTGTCCATAACGCGGCCTGCTCCGTTCGATCGAGGACGACCCGCGCCGAATCGCCGCGACCGAAACGTGAGGCCGCCCGGCGCGCCTTCGACTCGGCCTCACCGGCCGTCTCGCCGCCGAACTCGACCAGCAGCCAGCCGCCGCCAGCCGGCAGCCCGGCGATTGCCGCCCGGTTCAGCCCCTTGCGCCGGCAGGCCTCGACCAGCCGGTCGTCGAAGCCTTCGAGGCCGATCGGGCCGGCGGTCATGATCTCCGGCGAGCGATCGGCCGCGCCGAAGATGTCGGCGAACCCGAGGACCAGCAGCGCGCGGCCCGGCGGGCTGGGGACGAGCCGGAGCGTCGCCTCGAGGATGGTGATGCACGTGCCTTCGGTGCCGACAAGCGCGCGGGCGACGTCGAAGCCGTGCTCGGGCAGGAGAGCCTGGAGCGGGTAGCCGGAAACCAGCCGCGGCAGCTCGGGAAACCGCTCGCGAATGAGCGGCCCGTGGCGATCCCGGAGGGAGCGCAGGGAGCGGTAGATCTCGCCGCGTGGGCTCGACTCCGCGCAGGTCGCGGCCAGCTCTTCGTCCGACGTCCGGCCGACCGTCAGACGCAGCCCGTCGTAGGTGAGCACGTCAAGCGACTCGACGTTGTCGCTCGTCCGCCCGGCCATGATCGAATGGGCACCGCAGGAATCGTTGCCGAGCATCCCGCCCAGCGTGCAGCGATCGTGTGTCGCCGGATCCGGCCCGAAGGTCAGGTGGTGCGCTTCGGCGGCCGCGCGGAGGTCGTCGAGGATCACACCCGGCTGGACTCTGGCGATGCGCCGCTCCGGGTCGAGCTCGAGGATGCGATTGAGGTGTCGCGACACGTCGACCACGACCGCCCGGTTGGTGGCCTGGCCGGCCAGGCTCGTGCCGCCGCCGCGCATCGTCAGCGGCGCGTCGTGTTCGCTGCAGACGCGGACCGTTTCCGCCAGGTCGTCCGTGTCGAGCGGCCGCACGACGCCGATCGGGAGCTGGCGGTAGTTCGATGATTCGGTGGTGTTGAGGGCCCGGTCGCCCGAGCCGAACTGGACGTCGCCGCGCTGGTGGGCGCGCAGTTCGGCGGCGGCGGCGTCGCGGTGGGCGGCGGCGCGGCGGCCGGCGGC
>CAZGUS010000182.1:0-4348 GCA_964529245.1 uncultured Anaerolineaceae bacterium | reverse complement strand
AGGATCTCGGTCCGGCGGGCGTGGATGAGCAGCGTCGCGTCCCAGGTCGGCAGGAAGCGGATCGGGGCCGGGGTGTCCGCGTCGGGTAGCGGCGCGTCGCGGAGGTCGAAGAGCACGCGGCCGCGGCCGTCGCAGAAGCGGCGCAGGTCCAGCCGCTCGATCGCCGGCCGAACCGTCGCGACCGGCAGGCCGGCCCAGCTCGCGACGTCCGCCACCGGCGCCGGGCCGAAACCACCCAGGTAGCGACGGATCAGGAGCTCGAGGCCTCGCTCGGCCGTGGCCGGCTGTAGCGCCGGGATCGCACCGGGCGCCGGCGCCGGGGCCGGGGCCACGCCGGCCGCCGAGTCTGGCGCCGAGGCCGCGCCCCCCGTCTGGGCCGTCGCCGGGCCGAGCCACTGCTCCGCCAGCCCGTACAGGTCCGCCTTGCGACGCGCCCACGTCCCGGAAGGCGGCACGCGGACCATGTCCAGCCACTGGGCGACGCTCGCCCAGGCGATACGTGGATAGCCCATCGCCGCCAGTCGCGCCTGAATCTCCGCCGCCGGCACCGGCCCGCCGGCAAGGATGGAGCGTGTTGCGGCGGCGACGGCGGTCATGTCCATGCCGTCGAGTTCCTTGCGCATCGTTCGCAGCCACCAGTCCGCACGCGCTGCTCGGGTCGCCGCCGCCATCAGCGGATAGTCGGCCGCGGAGGCCATGTGGATCGTCGCCCGCATCATCGTCGCCTGGATGACGCTGCGGTCCTCCAGCGATTCGGTCAGCGATTCGCGCCGGAAATCGCGAACCCGGCTCCACAGCCCGATGTATCCCGAGGGCGAATACTGGGTTTGCAGGCCGCCGACCTGCTCGATCGCCCCGGCGACCGGCAGGTCCGAGCGTTCGAGCAGAAGCTGGCGGGCCAGCAAGGCTCGATTGAGCTCTCGCGCGGTCAGGACCCGCTCGGACACCTACGGCAGCCGTTCGAGCAGGACGACGGGGATCCGCCGGGTGGTCATGTGCTCGTAGTCGAGGAAGCCCGGGTAGGCGGCGGCGTGCTGCGCATAGAGCCGGTCGCGCTCCGCGCCCTCGGCCGGTACGGCCCTGGCCCGGAACTTCTCGGCGCCCAACTCTACCGTCACCACCGGATTGGCCACGAGGTTGACATACCAGGACGGGTTCGTCGGCGCGCCGCGCTTCGACGCGACGATGACGACGCGATCGCCGTCCCGCGTGTAGACGACGGGCACCACCCTCGGCTCGCCCGACTTCGCGCCGGTCGTCGTCAGGAGCAGGACCGTCCGGCCCGCGAACGGACCGCTCGTCACCCGGCCGCCGTTGGTGCGGAACTCGCTGATCAGGGCCTGGGCCATGGCCGCGTAGGCGGCTCGGGGATCTGGGTCGGACATCGGGTGCCTCGGATCTCGTGGTGCGGAGCGGCGGCGTTCATCGGAGCGGCGCGGTCGCGCGGGTGGCGCGGCGACACGATCGTACCCGTGCGTCCTGCCTCCGGCCCGGCGCGTGGCCGAGGTTACGCTCCGCGGGCCGGCGCCACTCCGAGCCGTTCGCGCCACGGGCGGCAACCCCCGCCCTAGTGGAGGTCGTCGATCAAGTCGGCGATGGAGCCCACGATCTGAGATGGGCGGAACGGGAAGCGGTCCACTTCCTCACGCGCCGTCGAGCCCGTCAGGACCAGGACCGTGTGCATGCCGGCCTCGAGGCCCGACTTGATGTCCGTGTCCATTCGGTCGCCGATCATGGCCGCCGTCTCGGAGTGGGCATCGAGAGCGTTGAGCGCGCTCCGGACCATCAGCGGGTTCGGCTTGCCGACGAAATACGGCTGGATCCCGGTCGCGCAGCTGATCAGGGCCGCGACGGCGCCGGTAGCCGGGACGGGTCCGTCGGGCGTGGGCCCACTGGGATCGGGGTTGGTGGCGATGAAGCGGGCACCGCCCGAGACCAGCCTGATGGCGCGCGTCACGCGTTCGAAGCTGTACGTCCGCGTCTCGCCGATCACGACGTAGTCCGGATCGCGTTCGGTGAGGGTATAGCCCGCATCGTGCAGGGCGGTCGTCAGGCCGGATTCGCCGATGACGAAGGCCGACCCGCTCGGCCGCTGCTTCTGCAGGAATCGCGCCGTGGCGAGGGCGGAGGTCCAGATCGCGTCCTCGGGGACCAAGAGGCCGCTGGCGAGCAACCTGGCCGCGAGATCGCGGGGCGTGTAGGTGGAGTTGTTGGTCATGACCATGAAGCGCATGCCCAGCTCGCCCAATCGGGCCAGGAACCGGTCGGCCCCGGGAATTGCGGCGTCGTCGTGGACGAGGACGCCGTCCATGTCTATGAGCCAGGACCGGATCTCAGGCGGCGTCATCGGTTCTCCGTGCGTGGTGCGATGCAATGCACCGATCTTACCCGGCGGCGCGGCCGCGGGCACGAGCAACCGAGTGCGCCGCGTCCTGCCGGCCGGGCCCCGAGGCTCGCCTGGCGGGTCGAATCGGGCCTTCGTGGCTTCCGGCTCCGGGGCTGCGTTAGCTTCCGCGTGGAGGCACCAAATGACGCAGACGACGACTATGGACGCCTACTCGGCTGCCGATCTCGACGCCAACCGGGCGGGACGCCTGACCGACAACCAGCGCCGCTTTCTCAAGTCCCAGGCGCGTTCCTTCTCGCGGAGCATGCTCTCCGGCGCGCTCATCGCGGCCGTCCTCGGGGCGCTCGTGGGGACCTCGAATGGACCGGCTCCGAACGCCTGGGCCCGACCCGCGGCGACCGCCGCCTTCTTCGCCGCCGCGCTCGTATGCCTGTTCTTCGCCCTTCGACCCAACCCGGAGGCGGCCGACGCCTCATCCGGCAAGGTCGCGACGGTAGAGGGCGCGATCGGCAAGCGAAGCTTCAGCACCTCGAGCCGGGGCTCGAGCTCGACCACATATCAGCTGGAGATCGGCGAGCAGCGCTACAACGTCGGCGGAGCCGAGTACAGGGCCGCGCCCGATGCAGGCTGGGTGCGCCTCTACATCACGCCAAGGACGCACAAGGTCGTTAACTTCGAGCGGCTGCCGGACCGGGCCGTGCCCGACCTGGCCGCCGTGACGCCGACTGCCATGCTGGGCCAACTCGGGAAGGCGGTGTTCTCGCACGACCAGCAGACCAGGAACGAGACCCGGGCGGAGATGGACGCGATGGCTCGGTCCGTCAAGGCCCAGATGGCCGTCTCCGATACGCCCGCCGCGCCGCCGGCCGCGGCCGATCGAGATCCGCGGCCGCTGGCTCAGGCGATCCTGGGCAAGTGGCAGATGGGCCCGATGTCGGTCGCGTTCATGCCCGACGGAACGATGGTCGCGACGTTCCTGGGCGGTCAGCAGCGGCAGGGTCACTGGTCCATCGGGCCGGACGGCAAGCTAATCGCCGACGCCACCGGATCGGGCGGAGCCGTCGACGCGTGGATCGCGGGCGACACTCTCACGATCTCGCAGCCGAGCGGCTCGGCCGCCTTCCACCGCGCGAACTAGGCGATAGCGTCCCGGCGAATCCCGGCGAATCCCGGCGCCGGCGTCAATGCCAGTGCGTCGACGGGGCTAGCTCGTGCGAACCACCAGCGTGCCGCCGACCAGATCGGCCCAGCCGCGCTTTCGCGAGTCGAATGCGACCCAGATGACACCGACGTAGAGGCACAGGAAGGCCGCCACGAGGCCGAAGAAGCGCCGGATCGCGTTGCTCCAGCCGATCCTCCCGCCGTCCGATCGGACGACACGCAGGCCGACCATCCTCATGCCGAGCGTCTGGCCCGTGGTGCCCCAGAGGCCGACGAAGTAGGCGAAGCCAAGCACGAGGAGGATCGCCTCCGCCGCCGATCCGACGGGAGCGAGCACCAGGCCGATCAAGACGAACGGCACCCAGTCGATGACGAAGGCCGCGGCGCGGATCCAGAAGCCCGCAAGCTCGGTCCCGGACGTCGTCGACGCTGCCCTCGAGGTCGCCGCGACGACCAGGGCGACCGCCCCGACGGTCGCCGCCACGGCCACGCCGAGAGTCTCGATGAACGTCTCGGCCGGCGCGTTCGACGCCCCGGCGGCTGCCGCGGCCAGAACGGCCGATACCACCAGGCCGGCCGTCGCGCCCTGCCGGACGTTGGGTTTCGTCGCGATCATCGTTTGCCCCCCAAAGCGCTTCCGAACTACCTTCGGTCGGGCCCAGGATAGCGGTCCGAAATCGGCAAGGGAAGCGCGCCGCCCGATCCGAAACCCCCTGGGCTTGCGCTCAGTCCGTGTCTTCGGTCAGCGAGTCGTAGAACTGGACGTAGTTGTCCGGCGTGCTGCTCTCGCGCATCTCGATCGCCATGCGGGGGTGGATGTTGAGCTGGCCGGTGAGCATG
>CAZGUS010000181.1:0-4370 GCA_964529245.1 uncultured Anaerolineaceae bacterium | reverse complement strand
GCCCGGCTTCTCTATGTTGCGAAGCTCCTAGTCCGCGCGGCCGGTCCCGAACTGGCGGTCGCCGGCGTCGCCGAGGCCCGGCATGATGTAGCCGTGCTCGTTGAGCTGCCGGTCCACCGCGGCGCAGTAGATCTCGACGTCGGGGTGCGCGGCCGTGACGGCGTCGAGGCCTTCCGGAGCCACGATCAGGTTGACGAGCTTGATCCGCGTCGCGCCCCAACGCTTGAGGACCTCGATCGCGGCCGTGGCCGAGCCGCCGGTGGCGAGCATCGGGTCAAGGATCAGGCACAGGTCCACCGTCGCTGAATCCGGAAGCTTGTTGTAATACTCGACCGGCCGAAGCGTCCGCTCATCGCGGAAGAGGCCGAGATGCCACACCTCGGCCGTCGGCATCAGTTCGAGCATGGCGTCGACCATGCCCAGCCCGGCCCGCAGGATCGGCACGAGGCCGATGCGCACGCCCAGTTCGTGGGCGTCGGTCGTCTCGATCGGCGTGTTGACGGTGCGGGGGCGGACCTCGACGTCGGCCAGGGCTTCGTAGCCGAGCAGCCACGACAGCTCGCGGACGACCTCGCGGAACTTCTTGGGTTCGGTCCTCTCGTCGCGCAGGATCCTCAGCTTGTGAAGGATCGCGGGATGCCGCGACACGTGGAGCGTCGGCCAGGCGTTATCGCGGACCGGCAACGGAGAAGGTTCGGACACTTGGTTCTCCTCCCAGATGCATTCGACCGCTGTTGGTGCCTATCGTACGGGCAAGGGCGGGATATGCGCTCGGCGCAGCGACGGGCCGGCCGCGGACGCGGCACCGGGACTCAAGCGATCGGCGCCGGGCCGCGGCCGAACGGACGAGGCAAACGGCCGATTTCGCCCAGGAGCTCCGACCAGCCGTCGCCCAGGATGCGTCGAACGTCGCCCCAGGTGCGCGCTCCCAGCAGCGGCAGCGTGGCGAGCATGATGCTCAAGCCGCCGTACCACAGCGCCGGCAGGGCCAGCATCGCCGCCACCGGCACGGTCCAGCGGCGGTTCTTTCGAGCGCCCCAGACGACCAGCAGCACCGCGGCAGGGAGCCGGACCGCGAACGGGATCGGGACCGCCGCCCAGGTCCCATTCTTGCCGGCGTTGGAAACCAGGACGTCGCGCCACGCCAGCCACGCGTTCGGCGCGATCGCCGCCGAGACCGCCGCGACCGCGACCGTCGCCGCCAGGGCGATGGCCAGTGAACGCCATTCGCGCCGCACGACGAACCACAGCAGGCCGACGCCCGGCGTGACCTTGGTGAGGAGCACGAAGGCCCATGCCGCCGGCCAGCGGAACCCGAGGACGATCGCCACGGCGATGAGCAGCTCGATGTTGCCGCCCCAGATCTCCATCAGGCCGAAGAGGGCCAGGCCGAGCAGGATCAACCGCGGACCCGTCAGGTAGACCATCGCGGCCATCAGGATCGCCGCCCACACGGCCATGAAGAGCTGCCAGGGCAGCAGTCGGATCGGCTCCAGGATCTGCAGGAAGGCCGGCGAATACGGATACGCGATCTGGTCTGTCCAGTTCGAATGGAGGTACGGGTTGGAGAGGTCCGGAACCCAGTAGCAGCGCGCGTCCATGCCGGACGGCAGCGCCGACAGGCTCCACGGTTCGGCGAAGTAGACGATGCCGATCCAGGCGGCCAGCAAGGCGATCGCGCCGGCGACGACAACCGGGACGGGGCGTCCTCCGAGCGCGACGCTGCGCTCGTTCGAAATGCTCAGTTGTCTCTCCTCTGCGGCTCGCTCCCGCCCGCCGGCCATCCTAGCACCGGGGCCGCGAGACTCGAACCTACTTCAGCGCCGCCAGGAGCCGCCCGCTCGACGTGGCGCCCATGGCTCGCTCGACGACCGCGCCGCGGCCGAAGCGCTCCGCCTCGGAATCGCGCCCGGCCGGCCCGAGCAGGCTTCCCCACCCTTCACCGGCGAGATGCTCCAGGGTCGAGGTCGCGGCCCGCAGCGTCCGCATCGCCAGCTCGTCGGCGGATCCGTGGAGAGCTCCGTCGCTCAGCGCGGTCCGCAGCGCGGCGGCCGTGGAAGCAGCCGCTCTGAGCTTCGCGGCGGATTCGGAGACGCCGCCCGCCATCCGGTCCCTCACGACGATCGACGCCGCAGCCCCCGAGAGAGCCGCCACCAGGTTCGAGGTGCGGCCCTGGGGCCGGTCGTCGGCGTGCGGTTCGTCGAGGACAAGGCGGTGGCCGGGAAAGACGATGCGGCGCAGCCACGCCTGAACCAGGATCGCGGACGTGTCGCCGTCGCCTGCGATCCAGCGAGGGACGGCCCCGAGCAGCAGCCGATCCACGGCCAGACCGTCGGCCAGCGCCAGTTCGACGCCTACGGCCTGTAGAGCGAGCGCCCGCCCGGCCCGGGTCGCGGCGTCGGACGGAATGCCGCTGGCGACGTCGGCGCCGATGACGAGCGGTCCCGCGCCCATGACCACGCGGCAGCCGGCCCGAGCCTGCAGCCAGTTCGCGAAAGCGTGATCGGCCAGGGCGCGTTCCGGATCGACGTTATCTTCGACGATCTCGCGGATCGGATCCGCTTCCACCAGATCGACCCGCTCGAAGGCCGCCACGACCGCCTGTTCGGGCGCGGCAAACGCGGAGGCCACGGTCATGAGGCTGACGTAGCAGCCGCGTTCGGCGGCCGCGTTGTCGGCCGCCTTTCGGATTGCGGCCAGGCCGCGCTGGCTGCCGGCCGGCACGAGGTCGCGCTCGAACCGCGGCGGTGGGGTCGCCGGACGCGCCCCGCCTCCGAGGCGCCGTTCGGCCAGACGCGCGACCGGCCTGCGACCGCGGGACCGCTTCGCCGCTTCCTCGGTTCGCGCTTCGAACCCAAACAGACCCGGCGTCTCGAGGCCGGCCTGCCGTCTCGCCTCGGCGAATTCCCAGCTTGCCGGCACGCGGATCTGGACGACTTCGGCGCCCTCGCCGACGAGGCCCCTCGTCTCCTCGGCGGCGGGCGCAACGTCGGCGGCGTTCAGGGTCACTCCCAGCCAGGGCTCGTCGGGGAAGCCGAGCACGTCGCTCAGGTCGCGGGTGGCAGTCCGGTTGGCGTCGAACCGCGCAAGCGCTGCGGCGAGCAGCAGCGAAGCATGCGCGTCGGCGGCCGCCAACCGTCCGGGGCGTTCGAGCAGCTCCGCTTCCAGTCCCAGATCGATGGCGCCTGAGGCCACCTCGAGCGCGAGCTCTCGGGCGGGCAGGTCGTATTCGATGAGAGCCACGGCGAACGGCAGGATCACGCCGGTCGCCAGGCGGTCGCGATCGGGGCTGCAGTACCGTTCGGCGACCGATTCGGCCAGCGGATGCCCGGCTCGATCCAGGCCGTCGACGCCGAGCATGCGCAGCAGCGCGCGCTCCTGGGCGATCGTGGCCGAGCGACGCGCCACCGGCGAGAAGCTGGCCGCCAGTTCCGCCGCGCGGCGCCGAACGGCCTCGACCTCGCCCGAGACGGTGCCACCGTCCACACGTCACCTCGTCCTGGGCCGCTCTCCGGCGGCTTGGGTCAGGTTACGCCATTCCGGTGGCGCACCGGCGTGGTGCCTGCGCGCCACCACGTTCGCGGGCGTGGCGTGCCTTCGGCACTTGACTGGCGGTTGCGGGGATGAGACAAACGGCCACATTGGGGTAGCGGGCCAGGGTGGTCTGCGCCGAAGGGAGATCGGCCGCCGTCACGTCGGGCCGAGCTAACGGGAGGATTCCAAGTGATTCCTAGGGGTAGGTTCGCGCTGGTCGCGGTGTGCGCACTGATGTTCGCCACAATCGGCGTCGGCGGAGTGATGGCCGCGCCTGTACCTGCCGTCAAACCGGCCGGCTCGGCGATTCAGCTTGCGGCCACTCAGCAGACGGCGAACACCACACTGGCCCCGTCCGCCAGTCAGACGTCCTGCCTCAAGCGCGGTGAGACCGTGACGACGAACGCATCCGGCGTGTCGTCGCTGAACTCCCCCGCGTCGCCCCGTACCCGATCACGCCTGCGCAGGAGCTGTCCATGGGCCGCACCTTCGCCGAACTGCAAGGCATCTTCGGTATCCCCGATGACGCCGTGGTCGATCACGTGTATTTCGCCATCAAGGATGGCTACGGGCCTGGCAGCGGCGACCCTGAGACCCGAGTCGACTTCACGGGCACGCCGGAGGGCAAGGAGTGCTGGGCACGCATCCAGGCGCACCGTGCCGAGTTCCGGCGACAGCTCGTGGCCGGTGAGATCACCAACAGCCTTCAGGGCGTCATTAACTGATGCCAGACCCCACCCCGCAACAGGTGATGCAAGCCCTCATCGCACTCGCCAATCAGACCGGCCAGACCCTGGACGAGTTGCGCGACCAGCTCGTCCGTGAGGCCCTGACGG
>CAZGUS010000180.1:0-4390 GCA_964529245.1 uncultured Anaerolineaceae bacterium | reverse complement strand
ACGTCCGGACCGAAGACCAGCGCGGCCGCCAGCTGGACACGTTGCTGGTTGCCGAGGCTCAGAGCCTGGAGATCGTCGTTGCCCCTGTCCTTGAGGCCGAAGCGATCCAGCCAATGCGTGGCGGAGGCCCGGGCTTCCGAGCCCGCCATGCCGTGAAGCTCGCCGAGGTATGCCAGCTGCTCGATCAGTCGCATCTTCGGGTACAGCCCGCGTTCCTCGGGCATGTAACCGATACGGCGGCGGGCCGCAAAGTCGAGCGGGACGCCGGCCCATCGCACCTCGCCCCTGTCCGGGCTCAGGACGCCGAGCACGATTCGCATGGTCGTGGTCTTTCCGGCGCCGTTGCGACCGACGAAGCCGAACAGCTCGCCGGCCCGAACCTCGAAGCTCAGGTCCTGGAGCGCGACAGTCTCCCCATAGCGCTTCGAGATCCCGATGATCTCGAGACTGCGATCGGTGCCCATTCTTCCTCCGGCGGAGTTGCCGCAGGTCGCGTGCCGCCGGTAATTCGCCGCTTCCGAAGCCGACGGGCATCGCCGCAAACCATACGCCCACGCCGGACCTTTTGGATCAAGGGCCGCCGGTCGAGCTTGCCTCGAAGGCACGCAGGTCCGGCGCCGCCGCACATTCGACCTGGCCATCGGCCTCGGGCGAGCGGCTAACATTGCGGTGCTCGATCCATGAGCCACTCCAGTCGCGTTCGGGAGGAACGATGCATCTGTCAGGCGAGACGGACATTGCGGCCGGTCGCGGGCGCGTGTGGGACACCATCAGCAACCCGAACCGCGCGGCCGCCTCGAGTTCCTCGGGCCAGGCCCAGATCGAGAAGATCGACGACCGGCACTACCGGGTCACGGTGACCGCACCCGGCATGCCGATGGGCGTGACCCTGGACATGAAGGTGACCGAGCTGGACGCACCCTCGCGGATCGCCGCCACGATCGAGGGCGCCGTCATGGGCGGCCCGATCAACGGCAATGGCTCGATCGATCTGGCCGAGCTTGGGCCGAAACTGACCCGGGTGACGTGGGTGGCGGACGCCACACTCGGCGGGTTGCTGGGCGGCTTCGAACCGATGCTGGCCGCACCGATGCAGCAGGGGGCCGAGCAGGGCTTCGCATCGCTCAAGACCAGGCTCGAGGCCGAGGAAGCGGCCGCGGGCTAGGCCGGCGCGCGGCTCCCGGGCGAGGAACGGTCTACTTCGCTCGCGTGTAGGTCGCCGTCAGCGTAGTGTTCCCCAGCAGGACGCGGGCGGCCGCGCCGCGGACTTCACTCGCCGACGGCGTGCCGCTCAGCGTCAGGGCGCTCGACAGCGCGTAGAGCGTGAAGCGGTAGCGATGGGTGCCACCCGGCGGGCACGGTCCGCCCCACCCGACCCGGCCGAAGTCGTTGCGACCCTGCGGCGGAGCGCTGGCCGAGCCGGCGCCCTCGGGCAGTCCTCCGGTCGGGCCGCCGGCGATGTTGTATGCGACCCAGTGGACGAACCCGCGTGCGTCCGGGTCGTCGACGATCAACGCCAGCGCCGCCGTCGCGGCCGGAGCATCCTCCCAGACGAGAGCGGGCGAGACGTCCCGCCCGTCGCAGCTGTGTTTGATCGGGATCAGGCCGCCCTCGGCGAAGCCTGGGCTCTTGAGAACGAATCCCGGCATTGCTGCCTCCTGCGAACTGGGGCCGCTCCTCGTGCGTGTCTCCGAGATATTGTGCCCGCCGCCGTCCGCGGTGCGTCAACGTTCCCGCCAGCCGTTGTCCCTCCGGCGGGCCCGCGCATGGGCCACGACCTCGGCGGCCCTGGCCGCCTGCCTGGCCGCCTCGCGCCGCTCGGCGTCGGTCGGCTGACCGGCCAGCTCCTGCCCGAGCCGGCGGTAGCTGTCCAGCCGGCTCTCGTCCAGCCGGCCGGCGCGGATGGCGGCCTGAACGGCGCAGCCGGGCTCGCCCTCGTGGTGGCAGTCGCGGTAGCGGCAGCCCTCGGCGAGGTCGAGGATCTCGGCGAAGGTGTCGGCCAGGCCCTGGTCGGCGTCCCAGAGACCGAGCTCGCGCACGCCGGGAGTGTCGAGCATCAGCGACCCGCCGGGCAGACGGAACAGCTCTCGGTGGGTCGTGGTGTGGCGGCCCCGCCCGTCGTCCTGGCGGATGTCGCGCGTGAGCATGAGCGCCTCGCCGGCGAGGTGGTTGAGGAGCGAGGACTTGCCCACGCCGGACGATCCGACAAGAGCGATCGTCTCGCCGGGAACCAGCCAGCCGCGGATGTCCTCGACGCCGGCGCCGGTGTGGGAGCTGAGCGCGACGACCGGGATGCGCAGCTCGCCGGCAAGGCGCTCGACCGTGGCCGCGCCGTCCTCGACGAGGTCGTCCTTGGTCAGCAGCAGCACGGGTTTCGCGCCCGACTCGCGCGCCATCGCGACGTAGCGCTCCAGCCGCCGCGGGTTCAGGTCCGCGTTCAGCGACGAGGCGATGAAGAGCGTGTCCACGTTCGCCGCGACGGTCTGGGCCAGCGAGTTCGAGCCCGCGGCTCTCCTGACGAAGGCCGAGCGGCGCGCCAGCACGGCATCGATGCGGCCGGGTCCGCCGCCGTGCGGGACGACACACGCGACCCAATCGCCGACGGCCGGCAGCTCGCCCTCCCGCGCCTCGTGGCGAAGACGGCCCGTCAACGCCGCCGACCACTCGTCCTGCTCGCCGGCGAGCGTCCAGCGGCCCCGATGCTGGGCGATCACGCGAGCCGGGAATCGCCCCTCGGCCGCCAGCGGCGCGAACTGCGCGGCCCATTCCTCGGTCCATCCCCACGACGCCAGGGAGTGGGGGAGGGCCTCGGGCCCTTCGGGCTCGCCGCTTGCGTTACCGGCCTGATCGGAGATCATGTGCGCAGACTACGCTCTTCGCCGTCCTCGGCCGGGCCGCCGACCTTGACGGGCGGCGGGCGGCGGGCAGTCGGGGCAACGACCAGCTTGTTGGAGGGTGGGAATGTCGAGCTCGGCACGAGCGGCGATCGCGATCGTGGCTGCAGGGGTGGCTGTCTATGTGGCCGGCTGGTTCGACGGCAGTTTCCTGACGACCGTGCAGCGTCAGTCTGCGGCCGACTTCGATCCGAATGGGCTCATGCTCGCGATGTCGCTCGGGTCGATCGCCATCATGGGCTCGATTCTCGCGCTGGGCGTCCTGGCCTGGCGCTCGCGCGAGGCGCTGGTGGGCGCGGCATACGTCTTGGCGGGAGCGTTCCTCGCCTTCCTGCCTGTGATCGTGTGGCGGTTCGCGGCCACGATCAACGGCGCGCCGCCGGTGCTGCCGCAGCCGATCTCTCAACCGGTCAGCCAGTTCTACTCCTGGTCCAACGGCCCCCTCAGCGCCGAGCAGACGGTCGGAGCAGGGCTGCTGATCGCAGGCGTGCTCGTCTTTGGCCGTTCGTATCGGGACAGGACCCGGCGACCCGTCGCGGACGCTCAGCCCCAGCCGCGATAGGTCTTGCGAGCCATGCTTTCGGCCGAGGCGTCGCAGCAGAGCGTCGATGCGGGCCTCGCCGTCGTGGGCGAGTAGACGCACGCGACCCAATCGCCGACGGCAGGCATCTCGCCCTCTTCGGCGTCGTGCCGGAAGCGCCGGTAGGCGTCGCGCCGCTCTCGCCCTTCGCGCCCACCACGACCCACATGCCGCGGTGCTGGGCAATGACCCTGGCGGGCCACAGGCCGGCGCCCGTCAACGCCGCGAATTCAGAAGCACGGGCGGCGTCCCAGCCCCAGGCTTCCAGGGCAGGGGAAAGCGCCGCCGGCAATTCGCCGGCGGCGCCTGAAGCGGTCGTCATCTCAGCCGACCCTTTTGAGCTTCCCGGTCCGCTTGGCGTAGCGTTCGGCCCGGCCAAAGCCCCACAGGCCAAGTGGGATGAACACGAAGGCCATGGCCAGGAGCGCCCACAGGTCGGGCATCAGCTGGCCCAGCGTTGCGCCGTCGATCAGCGATCGGCGAACGGCGTCGAGGACGTAGGTGGCGGGCGACACGCGTGAGAGCACCTGCATCCAGCCGGGCAGGATGTCGGTCGAGTAGTACACGCCGCTGATCAACAGCAGGCACGACTGCAGCACGAAGACCATCTGCGAGCCGCGCTCCACCGACATCATCGGCATGATCGCGGCCAGCATCCCGATGCCGATGAAGCTGGCCGAGCCGACGACCATGAAGATCGCGGCGGCGCCCACGTTGGCGTGCCCGAGATCGAGCGAGAAGAAGAGCGCGAGCACGACGAGCAGGATCGCGGTGTGGATCAGCCCGTATACGACGGCGTACAGCGCCGATCCGAGAAGCTGCACGGAGCGCCGGACCGGCGCCATCATCGTGTACTCGAGGGTGCCCTCCCAGCGCTCCCACGTGATCGTGTCGCCGATCGACTGGAAGACCACCG
>CAZGUS010000179.1:0-4393 GCA_964529245.1 uncultured Anaerolineaceae bacterium | reverse complement strand
GACCGGAACCGGTCTTGCGGGTGTCGAGGACGCGGCCGGGGGCGACGGCGTGGTACGAGGCGCCGTAGACGGAGTCGGGCATGAAGTAACCGGTGACGTCAAAGATGACGTCGGTTGTGGCCCCGACCGTCGAGGAGCGATAGACAGCCGAGAGCGAACCGTCGGGGGAGAGGCCCACGGTCACGTTGTTCGCGCGCGTGTCGCCAATCCCGAAGTTGATGGTCGTGGTCGCGCCACCGGAAGTGGTCGCCGGCCCGAGCGTGATCACGCCCGCGGCCGTTTCGCCGACCAGCGTCAGGTTGCCCGTGACCGCGGTGGCCCAGTAGGGCACGGCGTAGTACTTGCCGCCGACATACGGTGCCTCGGCCACGCCGAACGTCCGTTCCGCGCCGGCGGTGAACTTGCCGGTCAGGCCCATGTTCGTGTGGCCGGAGCCCGTGGGCCTCGTGTCGAGAATGCGTGCCGGGGTGATCGGGTAATACGAGGACGCCGGGAAGACCTGAGTCGGTCCGGCGGCCATCTCGACGTCGATGCCGATGACGGTGGAGGTGGATACGACGACGGCGCTGGCCGCGCTCTCGCTGTAGACGAATCCACCGGTGCTGTAGTAACCGCTGCCGTTCACGCCGGAGCGGTCGAGGAACCAGACCTTGTAACTGCCCGGGTTGACCTGCATCGAATAGGTGCCGTTGTTCAATGTGGAGACACCGTTCGCGTAGGTGCGATCCGCGCTCGAGGTGACAACTTCGACTCCGCCCAGCGCGCTGTGGCCCGAATTGGTGACCGTGCCCTGGATGTACACGGCCAGTGGAAGGACGACGTTCTTGCCGGTGACGTTGGTGGACGAGACGACAACGGTGCTCGCCTGGCTGAGGTTGTAGACGAAGCCGCCGGTGCTGTAGTAGCCGAAGGCGTACGTGCCCGAGTTGTCCTGGAAGTAGAGCCGGTAGCTGCCGGGCGCGACGGGGACCGAGTACGTACCGTCCGAGAGGGTCCAGTTCACATTCGAGTATCCCGTGCTCACTGCCTCGACAGCGACGTCTCCGATGCCGGCACCGCCGCTATTGGTCACCTTGCCGCTGATGTGAATGGCGAGTGGCAGAACTACGTTCTTGCCGGTGACGTCGGCGGAGGAGACCGTCACCTTTGTCGCCGAGGTTGCGAAGTAGGTGAAGCCAGCGCTGCTGTAATAGCCGCTCCCATAAGTGCCGTTGCGGTCGGAGAATTCCAGGGTGTAAGTTCCGGGAGCGACCACCAGGGAATACGTGCCGTCGGCAGCCGTCCAGGTCCAATTCTCGTAGCTGTCGTCAGCGTTGTAAACGAAGACCTCAATGTCGCTTAGAGCTGCCCCGCCGCTCTTGGTCACCTTTCCCTTGATGTGAAGCGCGAGTGGAAGAGTCACGTTCTTGCCGGTCACGTCCGCCGATGTGACAGTGACCGCTGTGGCCGAGGTCACAAGGTAAGTGAAGCCGGCAGCGCTGTAGTAGCCGTCGCCGTACTTGTTGGTATCGTCCCAGAAGTAGAGTGTGTATGAGCCCGGCGCTACCGCAACCGAGTAATTACCGTTCGCGTCGGTGCTGACTTCATTTTCGTATCCGATGGTCTTGTCGTAGGCTTCGACCCCGATGTTCGGAAGGCCGGTGCCGCCGCTCTTGGTGACCTTGCCATTGATGTGGATCGCAGGCGGCAGGACGACATTCGCCGTGACGTCGCTCGATGTGACGCTCACGCTGCTTGCGGAGTTCGAGTCATAAGTGAAGTCCGTCGGAGTGGACGCGACGTAGTAGCCGCTGCCGTACGTGTCCGAGGGGTCGAAGAAGTAGACGGTGTAGTCGCCCGGCGAAACGGCAATCGAGTAGTGGCCATCGGCATCGGTCACGCTGCCGTCGCCTGTTGTAGCGGCCGGCCGCGTGGCGCCGATCGCGTTCGAGCTCGCCGTGTCTGTGCTGACTTCGATGCCCGACACGGCGCCGCCGCCGGTCTTGGTCACGGTGCCCGTTATGTGAACGGCAAGCGGGAGAGTGACGTCGATGTCGTTGACGTCCGCTGTGGTGACGGTCACCGTGCTCTCGGAACCCGAGTCGTAGGTGAAGTCCGTCGCGGTTCCCTGGATGTAGTAACCGCTCCCGTAGGTGCCGCTGTCATCGTAGAAAGACAGCGTGTAGTTGCCGGGCGGCACCGCGAGCGAGTAGTCTCCATCGTCATCGGTGTTGACCGAGTAGCCGGTCGTGTTCGACCCGGGTGAACCGAGGTCGACCTCTATGCCGGAGATCGGGTCGGCCGACGGGTCGGTCACCGTGCCGGTGATGTGGAGGGCGTCGGGGAGGGTGGCGTTGATGCCGCCGACGTCGGCCGTTGACACGGTCACCGTGCTGGCGGCTCCACTATCGTAGGTGAAGTCCGTCGCGGTTCCCTGGATGTAGTAGCCCGACCCGTACGTCCCGGTGTAGTCATTGAAGTAGACGGTATAGCTGCCGGGGGAGACGGCGAGCGAGTAGTTGCCGTCCCCATCGTCGACGGTCGAGTAGTTGCCGTTCGGTCCGGAGCCGTGGACGTCGATCTCGATCCCTTCCGGAGTGTCCCCGTGGCTCAGAGTGAGCGTCCCCATGACGTGGACGGCCAGCGGCAACTTCACATTCTTGCCGGTCACATCTGCGGACGAGACTGTCACCAGGCTCGCGAAACCCTGGTCGTATGTGAAGCCCGCGGTGCTGTAGTAGCCGCTTCCGTACGTTTCATTGTCGTCATAGAACGATACGAGGTAGCTACCCGGCGCCACCGTGATCGTATAGGTACCGTCCGCGTCTGTATCGACCCAGTTCTCAAAATTCACATTGGAGCCGTAAACGTCGACCTCGATGCCCTCCAGCGGCGTTCCGCCGCTATCGGTCACCGTTCCTTTGATGTGCACGGCCGATGGCAGCGTGATGTTCTTGCCGGTCACATCGACTGATGCGACGACTATCGTCGTGGCCGCCGCGGAGTTGTATGTGAACCCGGCCGTGCTGTAGTAGCCGCTCCCATACGTATCGCCGTCCTGGAAGAACAGCGTGTAGCTGCCGGGCGCGACGACGACGGAGTAGTTGCCGCTCGAATCTGTGTCCGCTTCGTACCCCGTCGATGTGCTGTCGGCGTAGACGGTGATGCCTGCGAGGGCAGCCCCGCCGCTCTTGGTGACCTTGCCCTTGATATGGATTGCCCGCGGCAAGGTGACATTCGCTGTCACGTCTGCGCTCGAAACAGCGACGCGGTTCGCGACGCCTGTGTCGTACGTGAACCCGGAAGGACTGTAGAAGCCGGTTCCGTAGGTGCCGCTGCCGTCGTAGAAGCCGACGTAATAGGTGTCCGGAGAGACCGCGATCGAGTAATAACCGTTGTTATCGGTGGTCGTGCCGTCGTAATAGCCGCCGGATACCGTGTCCAGGAAGACTTCGATGTCCGGCAGGCCGACGCCGCCGCTCTTGGAAACGGTCCCTGTGATGTGGACGGCGGGAGGCAAGGTTATGTCGATGGTCGTGTCGCCGCTTGCCGACACCTTGATCTTGCTCGCCGCGCTGTCGGAGTACGTGAAGCCCGAGGTGCTGTAGTAGCCACTCGCGTTGTCACCAGAGTCGTCGCCGAACCAGAGCTTGTAGCTGCCTGGCTCAACCTCGATCGAGTAAGTACCGTCGGAGGCGGTGCCCGTTCCCGCTATGGAGGAGCCGTTGAGGTCCAGGACTTCAACGTCGATCGATTCAAGCGGAGTCGCTGAGCTGTCGGTAACCGTGCCCGTGATGTGGACGATGAGCGGCATCGTGACGTCGGCGGTCACGTCGACGCTGGTCACGGTGACTACGCTGGCCGAGTCTTCGTCGTACGTGAAGCCCGAACCGCTCGTTGCGTTGTAGTAGCCGCTGGCGTAAGTATTCGTCAAGTCGCCGAGGAAGAGCGTGTAGTCGCCCGGTACTACGTCGATCGTGTAGGCGCCGTCAGCGCCGGTGACATATTCGTCGTAAAAGTTGCCGTCAGAGTCATAGGCATCGACTTCGACGTCGCTCAACGGCGTCGCCGAAGCGTTGGTCACTGTGCCGTAGATCTGGAGCGAAGACGAGTTTGGCGCCGCGGTGGAGCCTGGCGTCAGAGGCCCGCTGGCCGTTGACGCGGTGCCGTGCGGCTTCCTTGCCGTCGCCGGCTGTGTGTATCGGGCCGGCTTCGAGGCAGGCGTGGCGTGCGGATTGGCCTTTTCGATCCCGGCCGCGACGCGCTGATGGGTGGCCGCCGCGATCAACTCCGCGGTCGTCTTCTTGGGGGCGGTGTCGGGACACACCTGGGGCAGGATCGGCGCGAGCCCCGGCTGCGACGCGGGGGAGTTCAGCGACGACGCGCCGGATGCGTTCGTCGTCACGGTCTCACC
>CAZGUS010000178.1:0-4519 GCA_964529245.1 uncultured Anaerolineaceae bacterium | reverse complement strand
GTCTGAAGGATCAGGGCGAAGACGGCCGCGCCAAAGGCGCCGCCAAGTTGCGACGTGATCCGAGTGGCGATGCTGGCGTGAGCCACGTGGTCGGCCCGCAAGCCCAGGTAGGCTGCGGCCATGACGGGGATGGTTATCGCTCCGAGGCCGGCGCCACGAACGACCAGAGAAGCGCTCAGAAGAAGTTCATTGGTGTTCACGCCGGCCTGTGTGTAGGCGAGCGTGCCAGCGATCGTGAGCAGAAAGCCACACAGAACGATGGGTCGGGCGCCGATGCGGTCGGTCAGCCGGCCCGCATAGCCTCGGGTCAACAGCATGCCGAGGCCCTGCGGAGCCAGCAGCAGTCCGGCGGCGAGGGCGGTCTGGCCGCGCACCTGCTGCTCGTACAAGGGGAGCAGAAGCATCGCCCCGTAGATAGACAGGCCCGAGAGGAACAGCATTGCGTTTGAGGCGGTGAAGGAGCGTACCGCGAAGAGCCGCAGGTCCAGGAGCGGCAGCTTGGTGCGCAGTGCATGGAAGACGAAGCCACCGAGAAGCACGGTGCCGATGGCGACGGGTTGCAGGACGGCCGAGTTGTCGAACCCGCCGTGATTGCCGGCCTGAGAGAGTCCATAGATCATGGCCGCGAGGCCGGGCGACAGCAGCGCCAGGCCAACCACGTCGAGGTGCGAGCTCTTCTTGGGCGCGGTTGGCGCAAGGTTTCGCCACGCCAGCCAGAGACCAGCCACGCAGAACGGGATGTTGACCCAGAAGATCCAGTGCCACGAGAGCTGGCTCAGGATTACGCCGCCGATGACCGGACCAAGGATCGGCCCGAGCAGGGCCGGAAGGCTGACCAGGGACATCATCTTCCCGAGGTTGCCCGGGCCTGCGGCATTGACGAGCAGGGTCTGGAGGACGGGCAGCATCAGGCCACCGCCTATGCCTTGCAGCACCCGGAAGGCGATGAGGACCTCGATGTTCCAGGCCAGGCTCGAGAGCATCGACCCGACCGCGAATAGAGCGAGAGCGGCCATCCAGGTCTGCTTGGCGCCGAAGCGATCCATGGCCCAGGCACTCACCGGGATTACCATCGCCAGCGCCAGCACGTAGGCGCTGATGACCCATTGGGTCGTCGATACCGACGCGTTCAGCTCTCGCGACAGTGTGTCGATAGCAACATTGACGATGGTCGTGTCGAACATGACCGCCATCGCCCCGATGAGCAGGGGCACCGCAAGCTTCAGGAACCCTGGATCGAGTCCCTCGCTTTGTGTCGGCTCTTTCACTTCGATGCCTCCTGTGGTCGGCCTGGATTCACGATGATTCCGTCCCCCCGAGTGGGTCTTTACTTGCCGCCCGGTTAGTGACAAGATGTGGTGGCGAAGATACTGCGTGGCTAACCTGCCGTCAAGTAAGTTATCCACGGAGATGCGGCCCGGGAGGATCGAACCAGTGAGTCCCCGCCAAGCAGATACGCGCCGGCGCGCGCTGGACGTCGCCCTCGAGCTCTTCGCCGAGCAGGGCTACGAGAAGACGTCGCTACGGGAGATCGCCGAGCGGCTCGACGTCACCAAGGCCGCGCTTTACTACCACTTCGCGTCCAAGGAGGCGCTTCTGGCCGGGATCGTCGACAGCTTGCTCGAGCCTGCGGACGAACTCGTGGCCTGGAGCCAGACGCAGCCGCGCACGACCGAATTCCGCCAGGAATACTTGCGTCGACTCGCGGCGCTGCTGCAGGGGCAGTGGAGCCGCTGGATCAGCTTCGTGCAGCAGAACCAGCCGACACTGCGCGATCACACTGAGGCCGGGCAGAAGATGCAGGGCCGCTTGCTCCTGCTCTGCGCCCCCGTCATCGAACCCGACGCCGCCCTCCAGGATCAGCTGCGCTCGCTCCTCGGCCTGCTCGCCGTGTATCTCGGGAATCTCGCTCCTGCTTCGGCGATGCTCCGATCACTCGGCTTCGAAGCTACGCCCGAGGAGCTAACGGCGGCAGCCATGGACGTCGCTCTCGAGCTCGTGGGGGAGCGAACTTCCCGACAGTCCTGACGGCCAGCTGCGAGCGTCGTTGCGCGCGAGCCCGCCGTAGGGACGGCCGGGCGGGTCTGGCCGGGTCGCTCGGGAAGCTCGTGGAGCGATCAGGGTCGGAGCGTGCCGAAGAAGACCTGCCAGGCAAGGGCCGACTTGGCGACAAGGCTGAGCAGCATGTAGGCGCGCTCGCCGTACAGGTCGTCGCGCCAGGGGCCGATCCTCCTGTACTGCAGGACCATGTTGGCGGCGAAGACGTCGAAGAAGACGAAGAGCGACACGAAGATCGCGATCACGAAGCCGGGGATCGCGGCCGCCCCAGGCTGCGTGGCGGAGAGGACCAGGGTCACGAGTATGACCAGCCACGGAACGGCGCCGACGATGCAGCCGAAGATGTAGTGCAGCCACTGGGGACGGGCACGGCCCTCGTTGGCTATCTCCATGCTCCAGCCGAACATGATCATGGCCGCGTTGGCGCCGAAGATGGCGATCATGGTGCCCACTTCCTGGACTCCCGCCAGGGACGCGATGACGACGATCATCACGCTCGAGCTGAACGAGTACTCGATCCAGCGGATCGGGTTCTGGCCGCGCGCGAGGTGAGCCTCATACCAGCGTCGCGCCGGGAAGGCCATGCTGAAGTGGGCGGCGGCGCTCATAAACAGGAACAACGCTACCGATGGTCCGATGGGCAGATCCCAGACCGGGCGCTGGGCGGTGACCAGGTGGCGGGTCGCCTCGTCGAAGCGCAGGTAGGTGCCCACGAGCGGCGAGGTTACGACCGGGCTCCTGGCAAACGACAGCGCCAGAATGGCCAGGCCCTGGAGCAGGTGCAGCAGGGAAAGGACGGCGTTCCATCGGAACAGTGCGTTCGAGAGGTCGAGAGGGATGGCTCGCCGGCCGGTGGTCGACGAAGTTGCGGCCGAGTCCGCGTTCATGACAGACCTCCGGAGGCTTCTTGGCCGCTGGACCCGCGGCCGTGACCCCTTCAGGTTAGCCTCGATCGGCCCGCTGGCGCAGCGTATTTCGTGGCCCTCGAGGAGGGCGAGGAGGGCGAGGAGGGCGAGGAGGGGTGAGCAGGGACGAGGAGGAACCCAGACCAGGGAGCTGACCTCCCAGCGGGACTGGATTCGTGGTCGCGGCTCGAATGCGAGACGCAGCGCAGGACCGGAGCCAACCACGGACAAGCCCTGGTATAAGAGCCCCCTGCGGGATGTCGAGGAGGTCAAACATGCGAGTGGCGATTCTTGACGACTACTTCGACACGCTCCGGACGTTGGCGTGCTTCGAGAAGCTCGCAGGGCACGCGGTCACGGTCTGGAACGATCACGTGCAGGATATCGACGTGCTGGCCGATCGCCTGCGCGACATCGATTGTCTCGTGCTAATTCGAGAACGCACCGAGATCCGGGCTCCTCTGCTGGAACTGCTGCCGAAGCTGCGACTGATAAGTCAGCGCAGCGTCTATCCACACATCGACGTCGACGCCTGTACCAGCCTGGGAATCGTCGTGTCTTCGGATCTCCACGCGGGGACCCCATCCTATGCGGCTGCTGAGCTCGCCTGGGGGCTCGTGCTCGCCGCTATGAGGCAGATTCCGCAGCAGGTCGCCTCGATGAAGGCCGGCGGATGGCAGATGGGCATCGGGCGATCATTGAGGTCCAAGACACTTGGTATCTATGGATACGGTCGTATCGGCAAGATCGTGGCCGAATACGGCCGGGCTTTTGGTATGGCCGTGCAGGTGTGGGCAAGTGAGGCGTCGCGGGCACGAGCCAGGTCCGACGGCCTGGAAGTCGCAGCGAGCAAAGACTCGTTCTTCGAGCAGTGCGACGTGATTACGTTGCAGATGCGGCTCGTCGACGCGACCAGGGGCATCGTCACTGGGGCCGATCTGGCGCGGATGAGGCCGACGGCACTTCTTGTGAATACGAGCCGCGCGGGGCTGATCGAACGAGGGGCCCTGGTGGTAGCGCTTCGCGCCGGTCGACCTGGGTTGGCCGCGGTCGACGTGTACGAGGAAGAGCCGGTGCTCGACGTCGGCAACCCGTTGCTCGGCATGCCGAACGTCGTCTGCACTCCGCACATCGGCTACGTCTCGATTGACGAATGGGAGGTCCAGTTCGCCGACGTGTTCGACCAGATCAACGCTTACGCTGCCGGCGCGCCGATCAACGTCATCAACCCACTGGCACTAACGAAACCCAGGCAGCTGGCGTAGGAACTCTTTCGCTCCGGCTCTGTCGGCAGGGCCAGGCGCGGACGACGGCAGGGTTGTGCCGATGCAAGCTGGCGGGCGGCCGCGCTGGCCGGTGAGCAGTGAGCAATCCGCGGGGGGATCTGACTCCGAACTGCAAACGGAGCCGACCGCCAGGAAGTCAGATCCGGCCGATGTCGCGCCGCCGTAGCCCGGTCAGCCCGACGAGCGTGAGACCGGCCGCAACGGCCGACATCACCACCAGCGGCAGGAGGGTCAGGCTCGCGGCAGGCAGTTGGGGCACGCGCTCGAATG
>CAZGUS010000177.1:0-4537 GCA_964529245.1 uncultured Anaerolineaceae bacterium | reverse complement strand
GTGATCGAGGGGTTGTCCGCCTTGCGGGCGATCTTGTCGATCTCGTCGATGTAGATGATGCCGCGCTGGGCGCGGGCGACGTCGAAATCGGCCGATTGGATGAGCCGCAGCAGGATGTTCTCGACGTCCTCACCCACATAGCCGGCCTCGGTCAGCGAGGTGGCGTCGGCGATGCAGAACGGCACGTCCAGGATCTTTGCGAGGGTCTGGGCGAGCAGCGTCTTGCCCGAACCGGTCGGCCCGACGAGCAGGATGTTCGACTTCTGCAACTCGACGTCGTCGATCTGGTGGCCGGCGTTGACGCGCTTGTAGTGGTTGTGCACGGCCACGGAAAGGACCTTCTTGGCCTTCTCCTGGCTGATGACGTACTGGTCCAGGGCGAGCTTGATGCCGCGCGGGTTGGGCAGTTTGGCGACCTGGGGCTTGGCGCGCGGCGACTCGAGCATCTCCTCTTCGATGATTTCCTGGCAGAGGTTGATGCACTCGTCGCAGATATAGACGCCCTGGCCCGCAATGAGCTTGCGAACCTGCTCCTGGCTCTTGCCGCAGAAGCTGCAGCGATATGGGACTTTGGGGCCGCTCTTTGTGGTCGTCACGAGCCTTGACCTGTCCTTTGCGACTGAGCCTATCCCCGGTCGAGTTCAGCTTCGGGAGGCCGCTGGTCTCCGTCGGCACCGCCGGCGCCGCTCGCCAACGGGGTCAATGAAATCGAGGGCGCCCCCATGGCCGAGTAGACCGAATCGATAATGCCATACTCCTTGGCCTCTATTGGGGACATAAAGTAGTCCCTTGAGGTATCGGCAATTATCTTCTCGAGCGACTGGCCCGTGTGGCGGCTCAGGATCTCGTGATTCGTGTTGACCAGAGTCTCCATCTCCTTGACCTGGATGAAGACGTCCGGGGTGTTGCCGCGGAAGCCGCCGGAGCCCTGGTGGATCATGATCCGGCTGTGGGGCAGAGCGAAACGCTTGCCCGGTGCGCCGGCGGCGAGCAGAACCGCCGCCATGCTGGCCGCCATGCCGATGCAGATCGTGCTGACGGGGGCCCGGACGTACTGCATGGTGTCGTAGATTGCCAGGCCGCTCGTGATGACGCCGCCGGGCGAGTTGATGTAGAGGCTGATGTCCCGCTCGGGATCCTCCGCGTCGAGGAAGAGCAGCTGGGCGATGACCAGGTTGGCGACGTTGTCCTCGATCGTGTCACCCAGGAAGATGATCCGCTCGCGCAGTAGCCGCGAGTAGATGTCGTAGGCGCGCTCACCACGGCTCGAGGACTCGATCACCATCGGCACGAGCATCTGATCGTCTCCTCTTCGCTTGGCGGCTCTAGGCGCCGGGGGTTTCGACGGGCGGTGGCGCGGTGTCAGCGTCGACCTTTCCGGCGGACGCGTCTTCGGCGGCCGGCGGAGTCCCGACGGTCGAGCCGGTCCGGGAATCTTCGATGTGCTTCAGGCGCGGCGCATCGGGATGGGCTGCCAGCCACTCGTCGATCAGCTGTTCGACGGCCCGCGACTGGCGGATCGTGTTCCTGATCGAATTGCGGCCGCGCTGGCTTTCGAAGTACTGGACCAGGTTGCGATCGGTCGCATAGCGGGTTCTCGCCTGAGCGACTTCGGCCTCGATCTCGTCGTCGGAGACCACGATGCCCTTGACCTTGGCGATCTCGGCCAGGGCCAGCAGGCTGCGGGCCCGCGTATAGGCCTGCGGTCGGAACCCTTCGCGCGTCGCTTCCTCGGACGACCCCGTGGCCTTGAAATACATCTCTTCGGCGAGCCCCTGACGGGCCAGCGCAGAGCGCATCTCGTCGCGCATGGACTCGACTTCCTGATCGACCAGGACGTCCGGGACGTCGATGGTGGCGTTCAACGCAGCGTACTCGACGATCCGGTCGGCGAACTCATGGCGGGCTCGGTCGAGGGCGTTCTCCTCGAGGCGCTCGCGCAGCTCGGCCTTCAGATGGTCCAGGCTGTCGAAACGGCCGATCGATCGGGCGAACTCGTCGTTGGCTTCGGGCAGGATCTTGCCCCGCAGTTCTTTCAGCTTCAGCGCGAAGTGCATGTGCGCGCCGCGCATCGACTCGACCTGGAAGTCCTCGGGGATGTCTATGTCGAACTCACGGTCCTCGCCCGTCCGCATGCCGACGATGTGGTCCTCGAAGCCGGGGTAGAGCCTGTTCTGGCCCAGGACAAGCGGCATCTGCTGCGAGGAGCCGCCCACGAACTTGGCGCCGTCGCGAGTGCCGTCGAACGACACGAGCACGTAGTCGCCGTTCGCCGCGGGGCGGTCGGTCACGGGTTCGAGATGGGCCTCGTTGTCGCGCAGCTCGTCGACGACCTTCTCGACCATGGTCTCGTCGACGGCCTCGACCTCGGGCTTGAAGGGGAAGTTCTCGAAGTCGCCGAGGATGACCTCCGGCCGAACGGACAGGGTCGCCTTGAAGAGGACCGGCTTGCCTTCCTCGGACTGGGTGACCTCGACTTCGGGCGAATCCAGTGGCAGGATCCCCTGCTCGCGCACGGCCTCGCGCACGGCGTTCTCGACCAGGAGATCGACGGCTTCTTCCAGGAGCACGGGGGCGCCGACGACTCGCTCGACGACGGCCCGAGGCGCTTTGCCCGGCCGGAATCCCGAGATTCGCTGGCGTTGCGATAGGCGGCGAGCGGCGTCGTCCAGCGAGCGGGTCAGGCGCTCGGCCGGGAGCTCGAACTCCATCTGGAGGCGGGACTTGGGGAGGGGCGTATTGGTCGTCTGCATCGCGGGCGATTATACGGGCCGCGGCCCCGCGAGGCGGGGAGCGCAGGTCGAGGTCCGGCGGCGGCCGCCCGGGCGGCGGACTTTCTCCTAGCGGTCCTTCTCCTTGACCCAGCCGACGTGCTTGCGAAAGAGTCCCACCATGCCCAGCGAGAACTGCCGCTCGTCGCTGTGCTCCGGCAGTGCTCCGAGCTCGCCGGCGCTGAGCGAAACGTCGACGTGAGTGGCGGTCAGCGCGACGACGTCGTCCGCCGGGACGAAGACGTGGCGGGCCTTCCAATGGAGCTGGACCACGATGCCGTGGAAGATGTCTTCCTCATGGGAGCCCAGAAGGTCGTACAGGACACCGACCTGCTGGCCGTCAGACCGTACCGGGGTGTTCTCGGGGACGGCGCGCCAGGCGATCGGCTGGTCCGCGTCGTCGCCGGCGGCGGGTGTCGGGGTCGGGTCCATATTCGTTCCTCCTGATCCGGTGGCCCCCAAGCGGAGGGCTAAACCTGGCGCGTGCTCGTGTGAGAGCCGGCCGTCCTAGGTGGTCGGCGCGACCATGTGGCTGCCGATCACCTTGCAGATGTGGCGGACGATCGCGAAGCCTTCGGGGTTCCACGACTTGTCGTCGACCGTGTACACGGCAAGGATGTAGGTTTCGGCGCCGAGCGTCACTATCCCCGACGAATTCATGACGTAGAGATCGTCCGGGCCTTCGACCCAGCCGTCCTTGAGCGCGATCGTCGCCCCGACCGGACTGCTGTCGCCGACGCCGACTCGCTGGTCGAGCTGGACGTGCTCCATCAGCCTCAGGGCCAGGGCGCGATCCGTCGCGTTCAGGATCTGGCCCGAGTTCAGCAGCGCAAGGAGCGAGACCATCGCGCCGGGCGTGATCGTGCTCCAGCCCCAGAAGCCCACCGGGTTGACATATGGGGTCAGGCCGGCGACGCCGACCTTCTTCATGAAGGCGATGACCCCAGTCCGGTAGCCGATCTCGGCGTAAAGGGCGGACGCGGACTTGTTGTTCGAGTTCTCGATCATCGTCGTCAGCAGGGACAATTCGCCGGCGGTCGGGCCCCTGCCCCTGGCCTCGAGCTGGGTCAGCAGCGTCAGCATGATCGGCACTTTCATCGAGCTCGCGACGGTATAGGCGCGGTCGGCGTTGTAGGTGTAGGTGACGCCGCGCGTGACGTCGTACAGCTCCACCCCGACGCGGGTCTTGTAGTCGCCCATGTACTCGGCCAGGGCCGCGTCCAGCGCGTCGAAACCGGCGTTGGCGAGGCCCGTGGGCTGAATCGTCGTGACTGCCGATGCAACGAGCCAGCCGGTGCCGTGCCGGCCGGGGGTCTCCCAGCTTGCCTCGTCCCAGACCTTGCCGTCCACGGTTGCCGACTTCAGGGTCAGCGTGAGCGGGAAGTTGGCCCCGAGGTGGACCTGGGCCGCGGCGTCGTCGCTTGCCTTCGCATACACGACCACTGCCGCGGCAGTCCACACCTGTGTCTGTTGTGGCGTGGGAGAAGGCGTGGGAGACGGAATCGGAGACGCGGTGGGCGACGGCGTCGACAACGGCGCAGGTGACCCGATCTGCACGTCGGCGGACGCCCGGGCGCCGGTCGGGCTCGAGGACGGTCCTCGCGGGCTCGGCCCTCCCCCGCAACCGACAACCAGGCCTGCCAGGAGGCACGCCAGCAAACGACGCATCACCACTTCAAGACACCTCTGGACGAGCCAGGCCCCAACTCGACTGACTCCCATCGAACCGACTCGTGCCCTCAATGATACGTCGAGAATACTTCGGG
>CAZGUS010000176.1:0-4643 GCA_964529245.1 uncultured Anaerolineaceae bacterium | reverse complement strand
CGTCGACCCGCGAAAGTCAGGCCACGAGTCTCGGTCTCGTGATCGACGACAGCCGGCCCGGTCACGGCCGTGCCGTGGTCCGGTCTGGGCGCCAGGCCAAACGACGACACGATAACTGGATACGAACAGCTCGCCCTTCCACGGGGATTGTTTTTGTCTTACCGCTCACTCGGGGCAGGGGTCGCTACAGAGCTCCTCGCGGAGGGGAAGGGCACGGATGCGGGCAGACAGCTGTCCAAGCCATCGCCAGGTCCACTTGAACGGCTTGGTCGAGGCGTTCTGGGCTCCGTTGTCGCGACTGGCTTTCGCGAGACGGTATTGGCTGGCCTCGCGAAACAGCTGTGCCTGTCGTTGCTTCGCGAGCCAGAGGCGCTGCTCTGGTGTTCCTGTAGACATGTGCTGATTCCTTTCGACGACGAGGTAGGTCTGCGGCGCGCGCAGGGCCTTAGTGGTGCCGATTGATCACGCCACTTCGACCGCGAGCTCGTAGATCTCGCTGGCGGGATGGCCCGCGCGCTCGTGGATTCTCAGGACCGCCTCGCGGCTCGGTCCACGGGCAAGGCAGAAGACCTTGCCGCTCTCGGGATCGAGCCAGGCGTGCTCGAAGTGCACGCTCTCGTCGGCCTCTATGGCCAGGTCGCGTTCGTGGGCCTCCTTCAGCTGTTGCGCCGTGACGCCAACGAACCCTGAATGGACATCCATGAACTTGGTCATCGGTTTCTCCTGCGGGCGGTTCTCGTCAAAGCTGGCAGTCGCACAGCCGGCGGTCATCGCGCCTTCGACCGATGAACCCGTCCATTCGCTACCGATGCCACAGGGGAGATTTCGCGACACGCCACGCGGGACATCGGTCATCCGACCGATGAACCTCCGTTAGTGCGGCCTAGACTCGCCCGCATGCACCCTGCGCTGACTACCCTTCGTTGCCCGCTCCTCATCGGGCGTGACGACCTCGTTGAGCTCGCGGATAGGCGGCTCGACGCGGCGATCAGTGGCCGCGGCCATAGCCTCCTGCTGGCCGGGGATGCAGGGATCGGCAAGACCCGCCTGTTGTCCGCCATCACGAGCAGGGCGGAGGCTCGCGGTTTCACGGCCGTGGCAGGGTCGGTCGCTCCGCAGGACCGCGACGTGCCTGCGGCATCTCTCTTGGACCTGGCGCGGTCCATGACACGGATGCGGCCGTTCGCGGACCTCGGGAGGGAACTGCTCGACCTGGCTGAGGCGACGAGGGCCGCAGAACACGTCCAGCGTCGTGCGCTCGTGATGGGGCTCGTCGAGAGGATTCTCAATGCGTTGCCGGGCCCGACCATGCTGTCGTTCGAGGACCTGCAGTGGACCGATGAAGTCAGCCTCGAGGTCATCGCCGAGCTGGCGCGACAGTCACGCGACCGGCAGATCCTCCTGACCGGCGATTTCCGAACAGAGGAAGTTGCGCCGGGTTCGGGGCTTAGGGGCTGGCGAGCACGACTCATTACCCAGCGGGTCGCGGAGGAGATCTGCCTCGAGCCGCTGACCGAGGCAGAAACAGCTCTCATGACGACCCTCATTCTCGACACGGGACTCCCCGCGCCGAGAGAGGTCGCGGCGGCCGTGTTCGAGCGGACCGATGGAATACCGCTCCATATCGAGGAGCTCCTCGGGGCGTTGAGCCCAGAGGCCCGATCGGACGGGAAGGCAATCCGGCAGGCGATCGTGCCGGACACGATCGAGGACGCGGTGATGGCAAGGCTGGCGCAGCGCTCACCCGAGGCGCAGGCCGCGGCCCGGGCCGGAGCCGTCATCGGTCGCTGTTTCGTCCCGGAGGTCCTCGCCGGGATCATGGACCTGTCACCGGAGACTCTCGAGGCGCCGCTCCAGGAACTCGTCGACCACTTCGTCCTAGACCCGCCCGGCGTGCGAGGGCTGTTCGATTTTCGACATCAGTTGCTTCGCGACACTCTCTACCGCACCATCCCAAGCTCGGAGCGTCGGCGACTCCATGCCAGGGCCGCCGAGTTCGGCGCCCGGCTCGAGGGAGCGTCCGAAATCCACGCGTCCGTCCACTACGAGCGCGCCGGCCTCCGCCGCCAGGCATTTGAGGCCGCGCTCGCCGGGGCCGGGGAGGCTGCTCGAGTTTCGGCCCACCAGGCGGCGTTCGAGCTGTACGGCCGCGCTGTCGCCAACGTCCCCGACGATCTCGCCCTGCTGGACCGAGCTTCTCTGCTGGAGGCATATGCGGTCGAAGCAGCCGCGATCGAGGAGAACGAGATCGCCGAAAGCACCTTCCGCGAGGCCCGCGTGGCGTATCTGACCGCCGGTCGCCCGGCAAACGCGGCCCAGATGTCGGTGGGCGTACTCGCCATCTGTCGTCGTGAGGCCCGATCGCTCACGGCGCGGTCAACGCTCGCAGCCTCCTTGGCCGAGGAACTCGCAGGACTCCCTGCCGACAATGAGCGCGAGATGGCCCGCGCCGACTTGCTGGACGAATGGACTCGAATCCACCTGGATGCTGCCGAGGTCGAGGCGGCGCGGTCCACGATCACGTCGATGCGCGAGGCGGGGGCTGCGCTCGGAGATGTCATCACGCGAATCCAGGCGGACGCGTTCGAGTCCATGGTCGACGTGTTCGAGGGTCGGATTGGGCGCGGCCTCGACGGTGTCTCGGCGTCCGCCCACGAAGCCAGACTTGCCGGCCTGGAGGGCACAGGGGTCACCGCCTTCCGCGACGCCGCCATGCTCGCCGTCCGGACCATGGACTACGGACGTGCCGATCGGTTTCTCGCCGACGGGATGCTCTATGCCGACGCTATCGAGCAGTCGCATTGCCGTCACGTGATGGGCGCGCTGTCCGGGCTGGTCGCGTGGGCGAGCGGGGACTGGGACAACGCTGCCACCACGGGCCGCCAGACAATTGCCGACCGCGGCTGCCGGCGGGCGGCAGCGATGGCACGTTGGGCGGTCGGGTTTGTGGCTCTCGGCCGGGGAGACTACGAAGCAGCGGAGGTGGAGCTGCGGGCCGCACTCTTGGTTGGATTGGACGGCGGCTCGGTCGATCTCATCCTCCCGCCTCTCTGGGGCCTCGCGGAGGCCGCTCTCCTCGCCGACCGTCCGGACCAGGCGACAGGACACTGTCGCGACGCACTCGAGCGGGCGCTCGCGGCGGGTGAGTGGGCTCTCCTGGCGCCATTCGTCGTGACCGGAGTTCGAGCCGAGCAGGCGGCCGGACGCCCGGACGCCGCGGAGGCGTGGCTCGCGGCCTGTGACGAGCACTTCCTGGCCATGCCGGACGTTGCCCGACCGGCGCTTGACCACGCCAGGGGCGTCGTGGCTCTCGCGGCCGGCGCGACCGGCGTGGCGCGCCAGGCGTTGGAGGCTGCCGTCGGCGGGTGGGATGACCGAGGACGGATCTGGGAGGCCACCTGGGCGCGCCTCGACCTCGCCAGCTGTCTGACGCGCCTGAACCGGTTCACCGATGCGGCCGGGCTGGTCGTGGACGCCCGAGTGGTGGCGTCCCGACTGGACAGTCGGCCGCTGGCGGACCGGGCGGATGTCCTGGCGCGGCTGGCACGAGGTCACTCGTCCGTCGACGAACCGTGGCGCCCGTTGACGGTGCGCGAGTTCGCCGTGGCGAAACTGATCGCCGCAGGACTGACCAACGGCCAGATTGCCGGTGAGCTCTCGATCGCCTCGAGGACGGCGAGCAGCCATGTCGAGCACATCCTCGCCAAGCTCGGAGCGTCGCGCCGCGCGGAGATCGCCGTCTGGGCGAGTGAGGTGGAGCGCGCGACGGCTGGCGCGGGCCGTCCGGACCAGTCAGGGCCGGCGCGGATGCGGGAACCGGCATCGGACACGATGCTCTCGATCCACCGGTAAGACCATGATCCGCCGGCCGCGGCTGGGCGGATGGGACTCCTACGGTAGTCGCCGGGCAACACCCGCGGGTTCGAGACAGGTCCCCCGCTCCAAAGCCAATTTCGTGCCCGGTCCGCGCCGGCTTAGGCCCCTCATCGATGATCCGAGTGCTGGAGCCCGGCCGAAGCCGGGCTCCAGGTGCGCTGGCCGAGGTATGGGACTAGGTGGCAGACGCCGCGGTTGCGCGGGCTCCGTCGATTCCGACAGGTCGGGCGAAGCCCGATGTGATCGACGCTTGGCTGAAGCCCTTGAAGGTGAGCCACAGGCCCAGGAACGCCTCCCAGACGATCTCGGGGACGGTCGCGATGCTCTGCACAGGGGAGCCTTGCGGTATCACGCCAAAGAGCACGGCGATCCCCGAAGCCGCAAGCAGCGGACCTCCGACGACACCGAAGAGAGCCATGCGTCGGGACACCACGCCCGACCGGTACATCAGCCAGCCGAGGATCAGCCCGGTCCCAATTCCGTCGGTGAAGCCGGGGCCAAGGAGGAAGGTCCAATCATGGATTGCGAGGAGCGACTTGCCGATGAGCACGAGCACGCCCGCATCTGCGCCCGCAGCCTTCTGCCGCATCGTCACGATCGCCAGGACGCTGAGGAGGCCGACCAATATGAAGGTGCATTCAACCAGCCGAGCTGTGACGTAGCCGAGGGCGAGGATTTCGTTCTGCCGCTTGAGCAGCGGGAAAAGCACGACGGCGCAGCCGATGTTGGTGAGGATGAGCATGAGCTCGAGGAACGCACCCAGGAAC
>CAZGUS010000175.1:0-4685 GCA_964529245.1 uncultured Anaerolineaceae bacterium | reverse complement strand
GATGATCTCCGAGAGGCCGTAGATGTCGTGGGCGCGGATGCCGCTGTCGGCCTGGATTCGATCTCGCATCGAGTCGCTCCAGGGCTCGGCGCCGAAGACGCCGACTCGCAGCCGCGACAGGTCGATCTTGCTCTCGCGCGCCGACTCCATCAGGTATACGAAGTAGCTCGGCGTGCAGCACAGAGCCGTGACGCCGAAGTCGGCCATGACCATCAGCTGGCGCTCCGTGTTGCCGCCGCTGATCGGGATGACCGTGGCGCCGAGCGCCTCCGCGCCGTAGTGGGCGCCGAGTCCGCCGGTGAAGAGCCCGTAGCCGTAGGCGTTCTGGATGACGTCGCCGCGGTGCAATCCGCACGCCGCGAAGCTGCGGACCATGACCTCGCTCCAGACGTCGAGATCGGATTGTGTGTAGGCGACCACGATCGGCTTGCCGGTCGTGCCGGAGCTGGCGTGAAGGCGGACGATCTCCTCCATCGGGCTGGCGAACAGACCGAACGGGTACGTGTCGCGCAGGTCCGTCTTGACCGTGAACGGCAGCTCGGCGATGTCGGCAAGAGACCGGATCGCGGCCGGGGTGAGCTTGCGTTCGTCCATTCGGGAGCGGAAGAGCGGCACGCGCTCGTAGGCGCGGCTCACAACCGACTGGAGCCGCTGCAGCTGAAGGCCCAGCAGCTGCGGACGCGGCAGGTAGTCGGGCATGCTCACCGGGTGGAATCCACCGGGCGGATCGTTCCAAGCGCTCACCGCGGCCTCCTCTGACGACGGGGTCGATGCCCCGGCGGGCGGCCCTGACGGTCGGGCTCCCGACTAGCGGATTGTGCCCTGCCGCGCGGCGACTTTTTGGCCGAGTGCGAATGCCTGCTCGTTGACGCGGTGGAGCCGCTCCGGCAGGGCGGCACGGACGGCGTCGAGGAGCGTCTCGGGCGGGATCTCCAGGTACCCGCTCAGGGCGCCGAGCAGCGCGACGTTGAGGCTCCGCTTGTTGGGCAGCTCGCCTTCCGGCACGAGATCCGGTGCCAGCAGGACGCCGCCTGGTCGGAGCAACGGGCGGGTCACCTCGACCTCGGACGGTGCCAGGACGACGAGGAAGTCCGCCTCTCCCGTCGGAACCATGGGCGAGAGCACCTTGCGCCCGAAGCGGACGTCGGAGGTAACCGAGCCGCCGCGCTGGCTCATGCCGTGGACTTCGGCCTTCTTGACGTCGAGGCCGGCCCGCAGGGCCGCGTCGGCTAGGATGTCCGAGGCCTTGATGACGCCCTGGCCGCCGAGACCGGCGAGGACGACGTTCGTGACGGTCCGAGTGGCTGGGGCGCTCACGCGGCCGGCCGCGCCGCCGCTCCCGGCGCTCCCGCCGGCGCCGTTGCCGCCGCCCGCGTCTCTGCCCGCGCTCATTCGTCGCCACCCGGGAGGTCGAAGGCCTCCTGAGCCGAAGCTCCCGCTCGAATCTCGGCCGCCTGCTTCTCCCACTTCCGAATGTCGGCGGCAGCGAGAATGCACGGCCGGCGGGCCACGATGACCGACAGCTCGGTCGCTGCCAGGCGTTCGAGCAGCAAGCGCTCGAAGCCTTCGGGGTCGGCATAAGGATCGATCACGGTGACGCTGCCGATGCCGATCGCGGTCGCGATCCCCTCGATCGAGAGCTTGTTCGTGGGTCCGTGGTCGAGAGTGCGGCCCGTGCCGGGGTGCTCTTGCTGGCCGGTCATAGCGGTCGTGCCGTTGTCCAGGACCAGAACGACGTGGCCGGTCTCGGGCGGGTTGTAGGCCATCTCCACGAGCCCACTGATGCCGGAGTGGACGAACGTTGAGTCGCCGATGACCGAGACGACGCGGCGGGCTTCTGCCGGCGGCAGGACGTGGCGCAGCCCCAGGCCGACGCCGATCGAGGCGCCCATCGCCACGCACGAATCCATGGCCTTGTACGGCGGCAGGACGCCCAGCGTGTAGCAGCCGATGTCGCCCGCGACGATGCAGTCGTGTTTGGCCAGGGTTCCGTAGACGGTGTGGTACGGGCAGGCCGGGCAGAGCTCCGGCGGCTTGCCGCGCGGCTGGGCCGGTTCCGCGGTCACGTCGCCGGCGATTATGCGGCGGACGCGGGCCACGTCCAGCTCGCCGAAGCGGTACATCTCGGCTTTGGATTCGACGGCGATGCCGGCGGCGCGGAGCGAGTCGGCGATGATCGGGTCGCCCTCCTCCACGACGACGCAGCGCTCCACCGAGGCGGCAAAGGCGCGGGCGCGTTCGATCGGAAGCGGATTGACGAGGCCGATCTTGAAGATGGCGGCGCCGGGCTCGGCTTCGGCCGCGTGGAGGTAGGAGACGCCGCTGGCGACGATGCCCAGGCTTAGATCGCCCGGCTCGACGCGGTTGAGCGCGCAGTCTTCGCCCCAGGCCGCGATTTCGGCCAGCTTCGCCCGCAGCCGGCGGTGAGCCGGCCGCGCGTTGGCCGGGATCATGACGCGGCCGGCGATGTCGTGCTCGAAATGGGGGGCCCGGGCGGGCTGGCGGTCGGCGGCGTCGCGCGCGACCACGATCGACTTGGAGTGGCAGACCCGAGTCGTCATGCGGAAGAGCACCGGCAGATGCCAGCGCTCGGAGATCTCGATGGCGGTGAACAGGAAGTCGTAGGCCTCCTGCGAGTCGGACGGCTCGATCGCGGGCAGCCCCGCGGCGACGGCGTAGCGGCGGTTGTCCTGCTCGTTCTGCGAGGAGGACATGCCCGGGTCGTCGGCGCTGACCACGATCAGCGCGCCGGCGACGCCGGTGTACGCGGCCGTGAAGAGCGGATCGGCCGCGACATTGAGGCCGACGTGCTTCATCGTGACGATCGTTCGCGCGTTCGCGAACGCGGCGCCGAGTCCGACCTCCAGCGCCACCTTCTCGTTGGGCGCCCACTGGGCGCGCCCGCCCAGCTCCGAGAACGTCTCGAGGATCTCAGTGGAGGGCGTGCCCGGGTACCCGGTGCCCAACGCCACGCCCGCGTGCAGCGCTGCGAGCGCCACCGCCTCGTCGCCGGAGAGAAGTTGCCTTTCCATGCCCCTATTCTCGCCGCTGGCTCGTCTCGTCGCTGGCCGCGGCGGCGATGGGGGGTCCGCGGGTTACGGCCGAAAGAACTCGCAGACGGCAGTGACGCCGGACGGCCGTCAGCCGACGGGAGGGGCGGAAGTGGTGGGCGATACTGGACTCGAACCAGTGACCTCGCGGATGTGAACCGCGCGCTCTAACCAGCTGAGCTAATCGCCCATTGCGCGTCGGGGCGACGACGGAGGCCGATTATAGCGGGCGGGCGACCGAAGGCGGCGGCCGGAGTGTCGGCCGCGGGCTACTCGGCGCGCCCCGCCCACCGGCCGCGTCGCGCCACTTCCCTACAGCTTGATCCCCGGCCAGCGCGCCCCGACCTCATCGGCCGAGAGCCCCTCGACGACGACCAGCTTGTGGCGCCCGGTCGCGCCCGCGACAAGGCGGACGGCGCCACGGGCGACGTTCAACTCGTCGGCGAGGAGCCGGATCAGGGCGCTGTTCGCCGCCCCGCCGACGGGCGGCGCCGAAACCCTGGCCTGCAGCACGCCCTCGTCGTTGACGCCGTCGACGCTGTCGCTCCCGCCGCGCGGCGTGAGGCGAACCGCGAAACGGACTTCGGGGCGGCGCATTCGGTCGGCAAAGCGGAATCCGGATTCCATAAGTGGCTCGATTATGGTCGCCTCGGGCAAAGGCGCCAGCCGACCCCCGCCCGAATCCCGCACGCCGGCCCTCTTGCGCGCCGCCACCCCTACCCGACCGGCCGCGCCCCGAAGAGCGCGCGACCGACGCGAATGACCGTGGCGCCTTCCTCGACCGCCGCGGCATAGTCGTCGCTCATACCCATCGACAGGCCCGCACCCAGCCCGGGCGCGGCGCGACGGAGTCTTGCGGACAGCTCGCGCAGCCGGACGAACGTCGGGCGAGCCTCTTCCTGGGAGCCCGCCAGACGCCCCACCGTCATCAGCCCGAGCAACCGCAGGTTGGGCAGGCCAACCAGACCCCCGATCTCCGCCGCCAGGGTTTCGGGCAGGAAGCCGGCCTTTGCCTCGTCGCGGTCCACGTTCACCTGGAGGTAGACGGCGAGCGGCGCGCGGCCGAAGTCGCCGGCCAGTCGATCGAGCCTGCCCGCCAGGTCGACCGAATCGACAGATTCGATGACGTCGAACAGTTCGACCGCGCGGCGCGCCTTGTTCGACTGCAGCGGCCCGATGAGATGCCACGTGGCGCCGGCGAGTAGCGGTGCCTTTCCCTCGGCTTCCTGGACGCGGTTCTCGCCCAGGACCGTCAGCCCGCCCGCGATCGCCGCTCGCAGCCGCTCGGCCGGAACGGTCTTGGAGACGGCCACGAGTTCAACCCCGGAGGGATCTCGTCCCGCGCGCCGGCAGGCCTCGGCTACCTCGAGCAGGACGCGCGAACGCGCGGCGTCGAAGTCTGCGATCGCATCCGGGCCTGGAGCGTCCAAGGTGGCGAGGGGCTAGCCCTGCTCCTCCTGTGGAGGCCGCCGCAGGAAGCTCGGGATCTCGAGATCCGTGTCGTCGTAGGTGGGCCGCGGCCGATCGACGGCGGGACGGCGCACCGACTGGGTCGTCTGGATCGGCACGCCAACCGGCATGTGATCCATCGCACCATTGGCGCCATACGTGCCCGCCCGCGTGTAGACGGGAACC
>CAZGUS010000174.1:0-4723 GCA_964529245.1 uncultured Anaerolineaceae bacterium | reverse complement strand
TGGCGACGAGTGCCGTTGGGAGAAGGTCGTTGGTTGCCATCTGAGTAACTAAGGGGTCGGGACGAGGGCCGGACGCTTGAGCGTTTAGGTGCGATCCCTAGGCCTCAGAGGCATGAATGCGTTGACTTGCGCCACCACGTCGGGTTCCGGGGCGACGCTCAGGCAGGGTTTTCCAGCAGGCCCAACTTGAGGGCCATGATGGCCGCCTGGGTTCGATCCGCGGCGCGCAGCTTCCAGATGATGTTCTGGACGTGCTTCTTGACGGTGTCTTCCGTGATCGACAGCCGGCCGCCGATCTCCTTGTTCGTCATGCCCTCGGCGACCAGAAGCAGGACGTCGTGCTCGCGCGGAGTGAGGGCGTACTGCTCGGCCCGCTGGCGGGCGGTGTCTCCGGCCGGCGGCGTCTCCTCGCGGATGGCCAGCGCTTCGCGCAGCAGCTGGGGCTCCACGGCGAGCTGGCCGTTGGCGACGTTGTGGAGAGTCTGGATCACCTCGGCCGTGGTCGCGTCCTTGAGCAGGTAGCCCGCGGCGCCGCGACGGATCGCTTCCAGGACGTAGCGACGGTCGTCGTACAGGGTCACGATCACGACGGCGATGCGCGGATGGCGGGCCTTGAGCCGCTCCAGGCAGGCCAGCCCATCGAGGCCCGGCATGCGGATGTCGAGCATGACCATGTTCGGCTCGAGCTCCTCGGCGAGCTTCAGACCCGACTCGCACGAATCGCCTTCGCCTACGACCTCGATCCAGTCGGCCGCGGAGAGCATCGCCCGGAGGCCGCGGCGGGCCATCTCGTGGTCGTCGATCAGAAGTACGCGGGCGTGCTCGTTCACGACTTACCTTCTCCGTTCCGTCCGGCTGGGGCAGCGTCGCTGCCTGCTGCAGCGTAGCCCGCCCGAGACCCTGTGTGTCGAGCGATTGGTATCGAGATCCTGACTAGCGTACCGGAGCCGATGCGACTGCGGATCGAAGCCGAGCCGCCCAGCCAGCGCGACTGGCGGGTGATGCCGAGCAAACCCAGCCCGCCGCCGGCCCGGCGGCGCTCCGCCGCGGCCGGATCGAAGCCGTGGCCGTCGTCCTGGATCGTGAGAACGGCGCGATCTCGCGCCACCCTGAGCTCGATCCGGACGGTGCTGGCCTGGGAGTGGCGGACGGCGTTGGTCAGCGCCTCGGTCGTCATGCCGTAGAGAGCCTGCTCGACCCAGTCGTCGAGCCGCGGCAGCTCGCCTTCGAGCGACATCCCGATCCCGGACTCGGCGGTCAGGGCGTTCATCCGGCTCCGAATGGCGTGCGAGAGCCCCAGCTCCTCCAGCCCCGGCGGCATCAGGTCGGCCAGAACCGCCCTGACCTCCTTGATCGCGGTGACCAGGCGCTCGGAGGCGGATCCCAGGTACTCGTCGATCGACTCGTCGGGATGGCTCTGTGCGTAGGCCCGCGCCGCGTCCAGGAATCGGAAGGCGCTGACCATCGACTGGGCCGCCGTGTCGTGGATCTGGTGGGCGATCCTGGCCCGCTCGAGGTCGCTGGCCTGCAGTGTCTGGCGGGCGAGCCGGTCCAGGCGGCGCTGGTTGCGCTCGAGCTCGCGGCGCTGGCGCTGGGAATCGCGGTACAGCTCGTAGAACTCCTCGCTCGTGGCGACCATCTGGGCCAGGGCCGCCGTCTCCGTCCGGCGGCGGTCGGAGCCGCGGGTGCGCTGCTGGATCTGCCACTCGAACAGCCGGACCGGGTCGCGCAGGACGCGGGCCGCGGCCAGGGCAGACCGGCCGTCCGGCGGCGGCGCCTCGCGAGCTGCCCGCCGCAGTGCGCCCGGCGCCACTCGCGTCCGATCCGAAACCGCGGCCGCGTCGCGCTGGTTGGGTGGGCCGACGCGCAGGATCGCCGCCGTCGTGCGCGAGCCGCGCGGCGCCGGAAAGCCGAGCAGGGTGCCGCCGGCCTGGCAGGATCCGTGTGCGGCCCGGCCCGTGGCGAGGACCCGGGCGGCCAGCTCCTCGGGGCAGCGCCGGCAGAACTGCAGGCCCACGTCGGTCGAGCAGATCGTGGCGCAGAAGGGCTCGCCGTCTTCCCAGCCCGAAACCAGGGCCACCTCGGCGGAGGCGGTGCGCGAACCGGCAGCGTGCGACCCGGCACCCGGTGCCGCAGGGACATGCGGCGCCGGAGCCGCTGGAGCGCCAGCCCCGGGAGCGGCGCCTGCCCCGGGAGCGGCGGCCGGGCCGGCGGCGGCAGCAGCGGCATCGGCGGCAGCGGCACCGGCGGGAGCGGCGGGCGGCTCGGGCGGCTGCAGATGCGCGACCACGCCGTCCCACCGGCCGACGTCTCGGACTCGGGCCCAGAGCTCCGCACCGGCGAGGTGGCGCGCGACCGTTCGCTCTTGCATCGTGCGGTCAGTGTATGGCGCCGCGGGCCGGACGGGCACGGCGGCGGCACTCCAACGGGCCCCACCGAGGCGGCCCGACGGGGGCCGGGCAACTGCACGAGGGCTACGGGTCCCGGGCGAGGGGCCCGATCGGAGGGTCCATCCGGGGAGGTTCGCCCGGAGCCCCGCGGGCATTACGAAAGGTCGCCGGGTCCAAGGGCGGACCCTGATACCGGCGCCTCCGCGGCCAGCCGAAGATGCGGGCGGTTCCTACGAAGGGCCAGCAGGGCAACCGCCGGAGCTGGACCACCGAGAAGCCGAGGAAGCAACCACATGAGCGTGTTCGACACCATCCGCATCGCCGCCTCCGGGCTCACCGCCGAGCGGCTCCGCATGGACGTCGCCGCCAGCAACCTGGCCAACGCCAAGTCCACCCACAGCCAGAACGACCCCACGCAGCCGTATCAGGACGAGGCCGTGGTCTTCGAGTCCCAGCAGATGGGCCCGGAGCCGGCGGCACAGGGCGTGTCGGCGGTCGCCATCCTGAATCCCACGCGACCGGACGTGCGGGTCTACGACCCGAGCAACCCCGACGCCGACGCCACCGGGTTCGTGATGTATCCCAACGTCGACGTCTCGTCGGAGATGACCGACATCATGGGTGCGGCCCGCTCGTACCAGGTCGACGCGACGGTGGCCCAGGCTGCCAAGCAGCAGGCCCTCGACGCCCTGGATCTCGGAAAGGCGTAGGCAGGCCGTGACCGCCATCGCCGGCATCTCCGCCATCACCGGCGTCAACTCGATCGGCTCGCTGTCGGGCACGAGCTCCATCGCCGGCACCAGCTCGGTCGGCGGCAGCAACGCCGTCGACGGCACGGCCGGCGGAACTCAGGCCCCGGGCGACTCGTTCCTCAACTCGCTAAGCGACGCCTTCAGCCAGCTGAACGGCCAGCTGACCTCCGCGGACGCGTCGGTGGCCGACTTCGCCTCGGGCGGCTCCGCGGATCTCCACACCGTAATGCTCCAGATGGAGGAGGCCTCCATCAGCCTCAAGGCTGCCACCGACGTCCAGTCGAAGCTGCTCGAGGCCTACCAGGACATCATGCGGACGCAGGTCTGAGGGCGGAAGAGCGATGAACGATCAGGTCCAGTCGATTCTCAAGCAGCTCTCGATCACGCAGCGGATCGGCATCATCTTCGCCGCGCTCGGCTCCGCCGCGGCCATCGCCGTGCTGGTCATGTTCGCCTCCAAGCCCGACTACACGGCGGCCTTCACCAACCTGTCCGCGTCCGACGCCGGCTCGATCGAAAGCGCCCTTCGCGGGGCCAACATCGCCTACGAAGTGGCCGACGCCGGCGCCACGATCATGGTCCCGGTCGACGAGCTCGGCGACGCCAAGATCGCCGCCGCCGGTGCCGGGGTGACCACCGGCAGCAACGACACCCAGGGCTTCCAGCTCTTCGACAACCAGCAGTTCGGCGCGTCCGAATTCGACCAGCAGGTGACCTACCAGCGGGCCATCGAAGGCCAGCTGACCCAGACGATCCAGGCCATGCAGGGCGTTTCGAGCGCCCGCGTCGCGGTCGTGATGGCCCAGACGGGCGTCCTCTCCACCGAGGACACTCCGGCCAGCGCGTCCGTGGTTCTCACGATGACCAACGGCGCCGCGCCATCCAGCGGGCTCGTCCAGGCGATCGTGAACACCGTCGCCGGCTCCGTCTCGGGGCTCTCGGCGGACAACGTCGTCGTGACCGACGACAACGGCCACGTTCTGGCCGGAGCGGCGGACTCGGCCGACTCTGCCGCGGCACAGGCCAAGGACCTGGTCGAGCAGCAGACCGAGGCCAAGATCGAGGCCCTTCTAACGGCCGCCCTCGGTACCGGCCACGCCTCGGTGGCCGTCTCCGCCGACGTCGACACGAGCAAGGTCGAGGCCGACATCACCACCTACGCGCCGTCGGGCAGCAACCCGCCGGTGAGCATCAGCAACAGTTACGAGCAGTACGGGCCCGGTTCCTCATCGGGCGCCTGCGGCATCCCCGGCGCCAACTCCAACGTGCCCGGCCTGTCCTCTTACCCGGGCGTCTGCACCGACACCTCGGCAACCACGACCGCCGCTCCGACCGTCGCTCCGAGCGCCGCCGCGTCGAGTTCGCCGGCCGCGTCGCCGACGCCCGCCGCCGCGGCAACCGCGGCGCCGACCGCGGCCGACGGGTCGACCTCGTCCAACGGCTACATCCAGCAGACGACGACGATCAACTACAGCGTCTCCCAGACGGTCCAGCACATCGTCACCGAGCCCGGCGTCGTGAAGCGCCTGTCGGTCGCCGTTCTGGTCGACCAGAAGGCGCTCGGCACTCTCAAGACCGACA
>CAZGUS010000173.1:0-4780 GCA_964529245.1 uncultured Anaerolineaceae bacterium | reverse complement strand
AGTGCCGGTGACGATTACGTCCCCGGGTTCGAGGGTGACTTCCTGGCTGATGATAGAGATCAACTCGGCAACGCCGAACAGCAGGTCCGAAGTGTTGCCGTCCTGCATCTGGAAGCCGCTGAGCGCGGATACCGGCGCGTCCGAAGCCGCGCCCGCGGCGGCGTGACCCTCCGGGTCCGATGCCGCCATCCGCCAGCTGCGGACGGCGAGACCGCGCCCGTCGCCGAACTCATCGGCCGTGACCATTACCGGTCCGAGCGGCAGGAAAGTGTCCGAGCCCTTCGCCCGGAGCCACTGGCCGTCGCCCTTCTCGCCAGGGCGGAGAGCCCTGGCCTGACCCTGCCAGTCGCGGGCCGTGACGTCGTTCGCGGCGGTGTACCCGGCGACGTGCTTGAGGCCGTCGGCCGGCCGGACCCGGCTCGCGCGCCGGCCGACGACGACCGCCAGCTCGGCCTCGAGATCCAGGGCGTGGGTGCCGGACGGATGCCGGATCGGCGACCCGTCGGCAGTCACGGCGTTGGCGAACATCGAGAAGAGCACGGGCCGGGCGGGCCGCTCCAGACCCTGCTCGCGGATGTGGTCGAGGTAGTTGTAGCCGACGCCGATCACCTTGGCAGGCCGCGATATCGGGGCCGCCAGGCGGAACTCGCCGGGTGCCAGTGCCGCGGCCTCTAGGAGGCCACGGTTCGCCATGTCGAGCGCTTCGCGGATGCGGGCGAAGTCGGGATCGCGGGCGATGATGTCGGCCAGCTCCATGCGTCCGAAGTTGGCGTCCAGAGCCGGGGTGAGCAGCGCCAGCGCGCTCAGGGGCACGAGGCGGCCCCCGTCGAGCACCACCGCCACCCGATGGTCCGGCGTCCGATGATCGGGAGCCCCGGCCTCGCCGCCGGGTCCGGGCAGGATCGTCACCAGTCGCATGGCGGACCTCCAGCTCGGCTGTCTCAACCCAGCGGGTCTCCGGCGGCCGAGCAACGGCTCGATTCTGCCACGGCTGCGAAGGGAGGGCCTGCGGTCGCTCCCCCACGTTGACACCGGCGCGAACCCCGGATAGCGTGCCGAGCGCCGGCGAGCGCCGGATGGCCGGCGCCGCGACGAGCCCGAGCGATGGCGCGGCTTCCGCAGCTTCCGCAGCCGGGACCGTGAACCCAGGAGGTGATCGTGGCGGCCAGGAAGATGCGAGCCCGCAGCGCCGACGTGGCGCGGGAGGCCGGCGTCTCCAAGACCGCGGTTTCGTTCGCGTTCAACAGCCCCGAGCGCTTGAGCCCCGCGACCGCCGCCCGGATACGCGAGGTCGCGAACGGCCTGGGCTACCGGCCTCATCCCGTGGCCCGCATGCTCGCCCAGAAGAGCACCATGACCATCGGCCTGCTCACACCGCAGGCTCTCTCCGTCGTCTTCGCCAACCCCTTCTTCGCCACGCTTTGCGGGGGAGTGGCCGCGGTCACCGACCAGGCCGGCTACGGGCTCCTCTTCGTCTCGCCGCTGCATGGGTCGCTGATCCGCGCCCTGGAGCGCGCAACGGTGGACGGGTTCGTGGCCGTGGGGCTCTCCGAGGACCACCCCGAGGTCGAACAGATCCGCCACGCCGGGATCCCGATGGTCCTCGTCGACGGCGACGCCTTCCCCGAGCACGGATCGGTCGAATCGAACGACGAAGTCGGCGCCCGGGCCGCGGCGCGCCATCTCGCCGGCCTGGGCCATCGCGAGTTCGTCGTGGTCGGCATCGAGCCGCCGAACATGCCCGACCTGTTCGAGTCGTCCCCTGGCCCGACGGAGACGGTGGCGTCGCGCCGTCTGACCGGCTATCGCCAGGGCCTGGAGCTGAGCGGGATCGCGCTGGCGGACGAGCGCATCGTCGTCGGCCCGGCCACCTTCGACGGCGGAGTGGCCGCGTTCCGCCGCATCTGGGAGGACGAGATCCGGCCCACGGCCGTCCTGGCGATGAGCGACGTGATGGCGATCGGCGTCATCTGGGCGGCGCGCGAGGCGGGGCTGCGCGTGCCCGAAGACCTGAGCATCGTCGGCTTCGACGACCTCGACGTCGCTCCTCACGCCAACCCGCCGCTGACGACCGTCCATCAGCCGATCCGCCGCAAGGGCGAAGAGTCTGCCCGGCTGCTGCTTCGAATGATCGCGAGCCCCGACCAGGAGCGGCCCGAGCATAAGTCGCTGGAGACGCGGCTCATCATTCGCGCCTCGACCGCTCCCGCGCCCGCGCCGGACCGCAAGCCGCGGAAGGGCTGACTTGACCGCCGCCGCCCGCCTCCCCGGCCCCGACTGGGTTCGCGACGCCGTCTTCTACCAGATCTTCGTCGACCGCTTCGCGGCCAGCGCCCGCGTCCCCAAACCCGGAGCGATGGAAGCGTGGGACGTCCCGCCCACGACCCACGGCTTCAAGGGCGGCGACCTGCTCGGCATCGCCGAGCATCTCGCCGAACTGGCGACCCTGGGCATTACGGCCCTGTACCTGACGCCGGTCTTCGCGTCGGCCTCGAACCACCGCTATCACACCTTCGACTACGAGAAGGTGGATCCGCTGCTCGGCGGCGACGGCGCGCTGCGCGAGCTGCTGGACGAGGCTCACCGGCGCGGCATCCGGGTCATCCTCGACGGCGTGTTCAACCACGCCAGCCGGGGCTTCTGGCCGTTCCACCACATCCTCGAGAACGGCGCTCATTCGCCCTACCGCGAGTGGTTCCACCTGGACGCCGACGTGCTGGCAGGCCGCCGCGGCCTGGCCGCGTATCCGGGCCCAGCCACCGACCCGGCCGGCCGCATGACCCTCGGCTACCGAGCCTGGTGGGACCTGCCGGCGCTGCCGAAGCTGAACCACTCCAATCCGAAGGTGCGCGAGTACATCTTCGGCGTCGCCGAGCGCTGGCTCCGGTTCGGCATCGACGGCTGGCGCCTGGACGTGCCCGAGGAGATAGACGAACCGGGCTTCTGGGAGGAGTTCCGGCGCCGCTCTCTGGCGGTGAACCCCGAGGCGTATCTCGTCGGCGAGATCTGGAATCCCGCCCCGGAGTGGCTGGCCGCCGACCCGGCCGCCGGCCGCTTCCACGGCCTGATGAACTACCCGCTGGCCGAGGCGATCCTCTCGTTCACCGGCGCCGGCCGGCTCGACGAAGGACTTGTCGCGAAGACCCACGAGTTCGCTCGAAACGTCCGCCCGATCGATGGGCCCGAGTTCGGCCGCCGTCTCGAACGAGTCATGACGACCTACGAGCCCGCAATCACCGGGCTGCAGCTCAACCTGCTCGACAGCCACGACACGCCGCGCTTCCTGTCGATGGCCGGCGGAGACCGATCGGCGCTCGAGCTCGCGACCCTGATCCAGATGACGCTCCCCGGCGCGCCCTGCATCTACTACGGGGACGAGATCGGCCTCGAAGGACGCGAGGATCCCGACTGCCGCCGCGCCTACCCGTGGGATGCGGCCCGGCAGGACCGCGAGCTCCGGTCGTTCGTCGGTGGGCTGATCGCCCTCCGCCGGGCCGAGCCCGCGCTCCGGCGCGGTGCCTTCCGGCTGCTCACGGCTGAAGGTTCGGCCGCCGGCTCGGCGGCGAGTTCCGCGGCCGCCTACGCCCTCGACTCCGAGGCGAGCCCGGCCGGCCGTTCGATCGCGGTCGTCATCAACGCCGCCGATGTTCCAAATCGCATCCGTTTCGGGCCTCTCGGCCCGGCAGGACTTCGTGTCGAGCAGGTAAGCTGGCCCGGATGCGAATGGACCGCAACCCTCGCCGCCGACGCTCTTCGCGAGGAATCCCTCGAGATAGCTCTGGACGCCCGAGCGGGAGCGGTCCTGGAGTTCGGCCCGAACCTCTAGGGGGATCGAACAGGAGGCGCGATGCCTGATCTATCGATCGCGCTGCCGTCCGGGACGCTGGAGGAGAGCTTCCTCCGGATCGTGGACCCGGAGGGCAAGCTGCCCGCCGCCCTTGAGGCGCTCGGTCCCGTCATCGATCGCGAAGTCGTCGTCCTGGATTGCGGCCACGGATTCCGGGCCCGCCAGCTGGCCGAAATGGGCGCGCGAGTGGCCGCCTTCGAGTTTCCGCTGTGCGACGCCGACTCGGCGGAGATAGCCGGCTGGATCGGCCGCGCGGATGCCGTCGTGATCCCGTGGTCTGACCTGGCCGCCCCCGGCTCGCGCTTCCTGACGGAAGCGGGCGCGCTGCTCCGGCCCGGCGGCCGGCTGCTGATCATCCACGACTACGGCCGCGACGACGTGTGGGGCCTGCTGCCGGAGTTCCGGGAGCGGGCCGTGGCGTGGAGCCAGCGTCGCGGGCCGTTCCTGGGCGACGGCTTCCGGATCCGCGTCATCCACTGCTGGTGGACGTTCGAGTCGCTCGAGCAAGCCCGCGAGATGCTCGGCGCCGCGTTCGGCGCGGCCGGCGTGGAGATGGCCGAGAAGATGAAGCGGCTGCGCCTCGAATACTCGGTCGCTATCTATCACCGCTCGGCTCCGGGCGGCGTCGCGGGCGCGGCCTACGATTCCGACGAGGCTGCGTCGCCGGGCGAGGCCGGGGCGGCACGCGAGTCGGAGCCCAGCCCCGAGCCCGGGGATTCGGTGGCCGCCGCGGTCGGACTGGTACCCTCTCTGGCACCATGACAGAAGACGGAGTCAGGTCCGGCGGACCGCCGCGAGCGCCCCGGAGGGACGACGCACGACGGCCCGAGGCAGCGCCTGGGTCGGTCCAGCCGCACGCCAGCGACTGGCTCGCGCCGATTGGTGCGGGCGATCCTCGAACTCCTACGGTGACGCCGGCACGGGCGGCGTGGC
>CAZGUS010000172.1:0-4795 GCA_964529245.1 uncultured Anaerolineaceae bacterium | reverse complement strand
GATGTACTCGGCCGCCATCAGCCACTCCTCGATGGTGGCGCCGTACCCGCGCTTGAGCATGACCGGCTTGCCGGCCTTGCCGACGGCGGTCAGGAGAGAGTAGTTCTGCATGTTGCGGGTACCGACCTGGAGGATGTCCGAGTGCTTCGCGACCACGTCCACCTGGCTCGGTTCCATGACCTCGGTGATCGTCGGCAGTCCCGTCTCGCGGCCGGCTTCCTGCAGGTACTTCAGGCCTTCGATGCCCAGGCCCTGGAATGCGTAGGGGCTGGTGCGGGGCTTGAACGCGCCGCCGCGAAGAATCGTCGCCCCGGCGGCCGCGACCGACTTCGCCGTCTCGATCATCATCTCCCGGCCCTCTATGGAGCAGGGTCCGGCCATGATGGTGAGGGAGCCGTTGCCGACCTTGGTGCCGGCCAGCTCGATGACCGTGTCCTCGGGGTGGGACTCGCGCGACGTGAGTTTGAACGGCCGGCTGATGGGGGTTACGGATTCGACGCCCGGCATCAGGTTCAGCTTGCTCATCAGATGGTCCCTCTGAGGTCCCACGTCGCCGAGAACGGCGATCACGACTCGCTGCGTGCCGTAGTTGTCGTGCGGCGTCAGTCCGGCATCTTTGACCAGGTCCCGGACGTCGTTGGCTTGTTGTTCGGTTGCCCCTACGGACATCACTACGATCATGTGGCGGTCCTCCTCATTGGGGGCCTGCCGGCGAGGATCAGGTCGGGCAACAAAAAAGCAGAGGCGCTGCCTCTGCTTCCACCCGGCAAGACCCGCGATCCCGGGCCTAGGCTCCGGGAACGGTCATGCCGGGTTGCGGTAAAAGTAGAAGATGTGTTCCATGTCAGTGCCCGGGACACTAGCGGGCCACGGGCATGGTGTCAAATCGAAATCGGATGACGCGGAAGACGATGGCGGGGAAGGTGTTTGGCGCGCCCGGCGGGACTCGAACCCACGACCTCCAGGTCCGCAACCTGGCGCTCTATCCACTGAGCTACGGGCGCACTCGACTGTGTTTCACCAGTAACGGACTGGCGGAGAGGGAGGGATTTGAACCCTCGAGGCAGGTTACCCCACCTGGCGGTTTAGCAAACCGCTGCACTAGACCGACTATGCGACCTCTCCAGGAGTCACAGCGGCCGGGATTCTAGCATGGCCGGCTGCCCGCGCAGAAGGCGCGTCGTCGGCGGCCGGTTCATCGGGTGGCGATTCGACCCGGAAGCGGACGAACAAGCCGGCCAGCAGGCCACCGCGGAGGCGTTCGCGCAGGAGCCGGGAAACCGGCAGACCGGCTCGGCGCGCGACGTCAGGCAGCCGGTCCGGCTCCAGCGTCAGTGGGTCCAGGTCGTACACGAGTGCCGTGCCGCCGGGCCGGAGCACTCGCGCGATCTCGGCGAAAGCTGCGCCGGAATCCTGCCAGTGATGCAGGCTGAGGGACGAGACGACCACGTCGATCGAACCGGACTCGAAGGCCAGGCGGGCGACGTCACCGACTTCGAAGCTCAGCCGATCCGAGCGCGGTGACCGGCGTCTCGCCTGCTCGACCATCGCGGGCGCGATGTCGAGGCCGACGATGCGCGCCTCCGGAAGTCGTAGCGACAGCATCGCGGCCAGGTCGCCGGGGCCGCAGCCGAGATCGAGGATGGCCAGCCCGACGCCTCGACCGGCCACCTCGGCCGCCACGTCGTCGGCCACGCGCCGGTACATGGCCCGAAACAGTGGCGCGACGAAATGGGCGTAGACGCGCGCGTTCGGCGCCGCCCCGCCCTCCACGCGCGAATCGATCCACAGCGCCAGGCGGCGGATCGTCCGGCGGCCCGGACGCGGTCGCGTCGGGTCGTCGCCGGCCGGGTCGCGGTCACCTGCCGGCACGTTCCACCTGCCCGAGCAGGACCGCTGGCAGCCGCCACGACCCGACCTCGATGCGAGAGATGTGGAACCGACCGTCCCAGGTCTCGCGCGCGCCCGCGCCTTCCACGACGGCGAGTTTCAGCGACGCGCAGGCGGCCACGGCCGCCAGCACCCTTGAATCCGCCTTGCCGCGCGGATAGGCGAACGTCTCGGGCCAGCGCCCGGTTATGGCCGCTATCGTCGCCGCTCCGGCATCTACTTCGTACGTCAACGTCTTTGGTTGGACTGCCGTCAGCGATATGTGGTCGGCCGTGTGGTCGCCGATGTCGTTGCCGAGCGAGGCCAGGATCCGGATCTCCTCGGGCGTCATGAACTGCGGCTGCCCGATCCTGGCGGCGATGACGAAGTACGTGGCCACGTAGCCGTACTTCCCGAGGATCGTAGACGCGTACTGATAGCTGTCCGACCAGCCGTCATCGATCGTGACGACGAACGTGTGTGAAGGCGGGGTCAGATTCGCCGTCAGGTCGTCCGCGAGCGCGGCCAGAGTGATGGCGTGCCAGCCGGCCTGCGACAGCGCGGCCATCTGCTCGTCGAAGAGCTGCGGGTCCGTGGTCAGCGCCGCGACCGAATTCCCGGCCTGGGCCGCGGGAACGATGCGGTGGTACTCGAGGATCGGGACGTGGAGCATCAGCGGCTTCGCGCCCGGCGGTCGGGCGACGATCGTCGGCGACGGCGCGTAGGTGGAACCCGGGACCACGCTCGCGTCGCAGCTGGTGGCCGCGACGACCGCGAACGGTGTCGGGGCCGGCGACGGGGTCCACGACGCCGTGGGCGACGGTGCGGGCCATGCCGTGGCGCTCGGCGTGACGGAGGCGACCGGAGCCGATGGCCCGGCGCTCGCGGGGGCAGGGGGAGGCGCTGGCGATCCGGAGGCGGGCGTGGTCGCGCCGCAGGCGGCCGCGATCGAGGCGGCGAACGAGGCCGCGACCAGCAAGCTCGCCGCTCGCCGGAGGCGCCCGAAGCCGGTCGCAGATTTCAAGATGGTCGACTCCGTCGTGTCTACCGGGCCGGCAGGCCGCATGTCCGCCCCCCACCGTGCCCGCGGCACCTCGAGCGGGGCCGCGTGGCCACTCTACTTCCCTCGCGCGGATCGTATCACCGGCTATCGCCGCCACGGCCGGGGTCCGCCGCCGGGTCGTAGCATGGTTGAAGAAACTGGCAAGCTGGAGACGCAGGCTGGCGAAGGAGCGAGCGTGGAACGGATCGGGTTCGTCGGGCTCGGAACGATGGGTGCCTCGATGGCCGCCAACCTGGCACGTGCCGGAGCGCCGCTCACCGTCTGGAACAGGACGCCCGGCCGTGCCGCGGCGCTCCTCGAGCTCGGCGCCCGCGAAGCCGCGAGCCCGGCGGAGCTGGCCGCCGCGACGGACGTGGTCGTCGTCTGCGTCTCGGACGGTCCCGACGTCGCGTCTGTGCTCTTCGGACCGGACGGCGTGGCCGACGGCGCCGCCTCGGGATCGCTGGTAATCGACTGCTCGACCATCTCCGCCACCGCGACCCGCCAGTTCGGCCGGCGCCTGGCCGAGCGCGGCGTGGGCATGGTGGACGCGCCGGTCTCGGGCGGCTCCGAAGGAGCGCGGCTGGGGACGCTGACCATCTTCGTCGGCGGCTCCGACTCGGATTTCGCTCGCGCCCGTCCGGTGCTGGCGGCGCTCGGGCGGACGATCACGCACCTTGGACCGCTCGGCAACGGCCAGGCCGCCAAAGCCGTGAATCAGGTGATCGTCGCCGGGGCGTACCTCGGCGTGGCGGAAGGGATCGTCCTCGGCATCCGCGCCGGCCTGGATCCCGGCCCCCTGGTGGAGGCCCTCTCTGGGGGTTCGGCCCAGAGTTGGGTACTCGCCAACCGGAGCGCCCGCATGATCGCGGACGAGTACCCGCTCGGCTTTCGCCTGGCCCTCCACCGCAAGGACCTCGGCATCGCCATCGAGATGGCCGGCGAGACCGGCGTCATGCTGCCGACCGCGATGCTTGCCGCCGCTCTCGAGGATCGGCTTCTCGACGGTGGTCACGGCGAGGAGGACATGTCCGTTCTGGCCCGAGCGATCCGCGAGCTGTCCGAGCCGGCGGCCGGACCCGAGGCCGGCGGCGACTGAAGGCCGGGCGACCCAACTCCGCTGAGCGGCAGGCCGGGCACACTCGGGACCCCCTTCCGGCCGTCGCCGGCCTGTATGATCCGTTCATGAACTACGAGCTGTTTATGGGAGAGGCACTCGCCGAGGCCGAGGCGGCGCTCGATCTGGGCACGGCGCCGATCGGCGCGGTGGCGGTCGTGAGCGACGCGATGGTGGCACGGGCCCACGACAGGGTCCAGGAAACCAACGACCCCACCGCCCACGCGGTGATCGTCGCCCTGCGCGAGGCGGCGCGCAAGCTCGGCCGTGACCGACTGTCAGACGCCACGATCTTCGTCACCCGCGAGCCCTGCCCGATGTGCGTCGGAGCGCTGCTGGCGTGCGACGTCGAGGCCCTCGTCTTCGCCGCTACCAACATCGTCGATGGCGCCGCCGGCGGGGCGCTCCAGCTGGCCCAGGACGCGCGGCTCTCGCGCAAGCTCCAGGTCGTGAGCGGCATACGTTGCGAGGAAGCCGAAGAGCTCTTCAGGAAGGCCGGCCCGATCGAAAGCCTTCGCGCGGCCGAAGCCGTCAAGACGGTGACCGGCTAGCAGCCCGGACTCGCCCTTGCGCTCCGGCCGGCGCGGCCTGCCGACCCCCGGCGGGCGCGGTATGCCCTGAGCCGGCCGACCCGAGCCCGGAACCCGCCGATCGAAATCTGCCGGTTGCACTTGCCGGCTGCGCTCGCGGCCGGCGACCTGCGCGGCTCTGGTATTCTCTCGCGCGGAGAGGTGTCCGAGTGGTTGATGGTGCCGCTCTCGAAAAGC
>CAZGUS010000171.1:0-4902 GCA_964529245.1 uncultured Anaerolineaceae bacterium | reverse complement strand
CTCGAGATCGCCAAGCGCCAGGTCGAGACCGGCCGCGACGTCGTCATCCTGCTCGACTCGATCACCCGCCTGGCGCGCGCCTACAACCTCGCTCTGCCGCCTTCGGGCCGAACCCTTTCGGGCGGCCTCGACCCGATCGCTCTCTACCCGCCCAAGCGCTTCTTCGGCGCCGCCCGAAACATCGAAGAGGGCGGTTCGCTGACGATCATAGGCACCTGCCTGGTGGATACCGGCTCCCGCATGGACGACGTGATCTACGAGGAGTTCAAGGGCACTGGCAACTCGGAGCTCATCCTGGATCGCAAGCTGGCCGAGAAGCGGATATTCCCCGCGATCGACGTCCAGCGCTCCGGTACTCGCCGCGAGGAGCTTCTCCTCGAGGAGCCGGTTCTCAAGATGGTCTGGACGATGCGGCGGATGCTTTCCGCGGTCGGAACCAACGAAGGCATCGAGCTGCTGCTGAACCGCCTGTCCAAGACGGACAGCAACGTCCAGTTCCTGGCGACTCTGACCAAGAGTCTCGACGCCTGACAAAGTGAACGCTTCGCGTTGCGGCCGGGGTTTCGGGCCGAGCGTTTGCGGCGTTCAACCTCGTCTGATACGGTTGCGCCCGGTCGATTTCGTTCCGGGCCGCAGGAGTTCCAGTATTGCCTTCACCCGCGAGCCCATCGCTTCGAGCCCTTCGCAGACTGGTCGCGCGCGATCCTGAAACGCCGATCCGCCTGGAGTTGAGCGTGACGCGGGCCTCGCTTGCCGCCTCGGTGCGCAAGGCCGTCCGCCCCGCAGGCGACTCTGTCGTCGAGCTTCTGGGCGTCGGGCGCCCGACCGCCGCCATCGCGCCGCCGACCGTGGTCCCGGTCGAAGCCGCCACGCGATTCGGACCGTTCCGCCGGCCGCTGGCCCAGGTCCAGCGCCACAGCCGTGTCCTTTCGATCGCCGCCTGCCTGCTGCTGGTGGGCGTGGCAGCCGTCGGTTCGATCGCCCCGGTCTCGGCCGTGGGCGCCACGTCAGCCACTCCGACCGGCACCTCGGCCGCCGCAGGTTCCGGCGTGACGGCCGGCCAGGGCACGGACCAGACGAGCGCGGACACGGGCGCCGGTTCGGATCAGGGTGACAGCAACATCTACAACGTCATCCAGACCGTCGCGATCGCACCCGGCTCCAGCGACTATCAGATCTATGTGGTCCGGGGCGGGGACACCCTGAGCAAGATCGCGTCGAGATACGGTCTCAGCCGCAACAGCGTCTACTGGGCCAACCCGAGCCGCCTCCCCAACCCGGCCTCGATCAGCGTCGGCCTGAAGCTGCTCATCCCGCCGGCCGACGGCATCACGGTCACCGTCCGGTCCAACAACACGGTCAGCGGTTTCGCCTCCAAGTACAAGGTTTCGTCCCAGAAGATCATCGCGGCCAACGGAATGTCCGGCCCCACTCTTACGGTCGGCCAGCTGCTGGTCATCCCGGTCAACCCGGTCCCCGCGATCCCGTCGCCGAAGCCGGCCACGGCCAGGTCGGTGAAGGCCTGGAACGGCGGAAAGCTCAGATGGCCGGTCCCGGGTTACACCAGGCTCAGCCAGGGATACTGGTCGGGCCACCGCGCCATCGACATCCCGGCACCCACCGGCACCCCGGTCGTGGCCGCCTACGGCGGCACGGTCATTTTCGCCGGCTGGAAGTACTCGGGCTCCGACGGCTACGGCGGCGGTCTCGTCGTCTGGATCTCCCACGGCGGCAAGCTCTGGACCACGTACAATCACCTCTCCGCCGAGTTCGTCCATTTGGGCCAGGTCGTGTCGGCCGGGCAGCGCATCGGCAGCATCGGCATGACCGGCAACGCGACCGGGCCGCATCTCCACTTCGAGGTCTGGTCCTGCTACCCGTGGACGGGCGGTACGACCGCCTGCGCTCGGAACCCGCTCAGCTACCTCTAGGTGGGCCCGTCGGGCCCACCTTTCCTCCAAGTCGGTCCGGCTTGGCCCCGATTTCGTGGCCCGTCGCGGCCGTCTCCCAGCCGCATGCGAGAATTGACCAGTGTTCTTCGATTCTGTCCGAGTCTGGATCCGTGGCGGTGACGGCGGCGATGGCGCCGCGACGTTCCGGCACGAAGCCCACGTGCCCCGCGGCGGACCCGACGGCGGCGACGGCGGCCGGGGAGGGTCGATATATCTGACCGTCGACGCGGGCGAGACGAGCCTGCGCGACTACCGCCACAGGCATCACTTCAAGGCCACTCCCGGCGGCCGTGGCAGCGGCCAGAAGAAGCACGGCAAAGCCGGCGACGACATGATCCTCAAGGTTCCGCCGGGCACGGGCGTCTTCGACGAAGCATCGGGCGACCTGCTGGGCGACCTGGTCGCCTCGGGCCAGACGCTGATGGTCGGACGCGGCGGGCGCGGCGGCCTCGGCAACGTCCACTTCGCGACCTCGACTCACCAGGCCCCCAAGCATGCCCAGAACGGCGAGCCGGGCGAGGAGCGCGAGATCCGCCTCGAGTTGCGGCTGCTGGCGGACGTCGGTCTGGTCGGTCTGCCGAACGCCGGCAAGTCAACTCTCCTTGCCGCGTTGACGGCCGCCCGGCCGAAGATCGCCGACTACCCGTTCACGACTCTCGAGCCGAACCTCGGCGTTCTCGACATGGGCGACGAGGACAGCCGCCGGCCGACCATCGCCGACGTGCCGGGCCTGATCGAAGGGGCCAGCTCCGGGGCCGGGCTGGGCCACGCGTTCCTGCGCCACGTCGAGCGGACGCGCGTCCTGGTGCACGTTGTGGACGGCGCCGACCGGGACCCGGAATGGAGCTACAACGTCATCCGAGACGAGCTCGGCGCGCACGATCCGGCGCTCCTGACCAAGCCGATGCTCGTGGCCTTCAACAAGATGGATCGCCCGCTCGCCGCCGAAGCCTGGCCGGCCTTCCGCGATGCCCGCGCGGCCCAGGGCGTCGTGGCCGTGGCCATCTCCGCCGAGACCGGGGCCAACCTGGTCGAACTGCGCGAGCGGCTGTCCAGGCTCCTGCCCACGGCCGAGGAGCTGGCCGAGCCGCCGGAGCCGGCCGGCATCGTCGTCCACCGGCTCGAGTCGGCCGGCAACGCCTTCAAGGTCGCTCGCGAGGACGGGATGCTGGTCGTCCACGGCCACAAGATCGAGCGCCTGGCGGCCCAGACCAACTTCGACGTCGAGGAGTCCGCGGAGCGTTTCCAGGGCGAACTGATCCGTCTCGGTATCGACCACGAGTTGCGGCGCCAGGGGGTAGCGCCCGGCGACATGGTCCGAATCGGCGGCAGCGAGCTCGAATGGGAGTCCGACGCATGGGACGACCGATGACCGGACTCGGCGCCGCTGGGGCGTCCGGCGCCGCCGGGGCGTCCGGCGCCGCGGCCGCACCCGCCCTCGCCCCGACGGACCGCCGAGTGGGGATTCTGGGCGGCACGTTCGACCCCATCCACTACGGCCATCTGGTCATCGCCGAGCAGGTCCGCGAGGCCCTCGCGCTCGACCGCGTCCTGTTCATCCCGGCCGCCGTCCCACCGCACCGGATCGGCCTGGCGATCACTCCGGCGGAGCACCGCGCCGCACTGGTGGGGCTGGCCATCGCGGGCAACCCGCGCTTCGCCATCAGCCGCGTCGAGCTCGAGCGCGACGGTCCCTCGTACACCGCCGACACTCTCGAGATCCTCGCCGACGAGGCGTCTCGGGAGGGAGTGGCCCGCGAGCTCTTCTTCATCCTCTCGTCCGAGGCGCTCGCCGCCCTCGAGACCTGGCACGACCCGGGCCGCGTGCTGACGCTGTGCCGGCTGGCGGTCGTCCCGCGGCCGGGCACGCCGCTCCCAACGGAGGCCGAGCTCACGACCCGCTTCGGCGACCGGGCCGGCCGGATCCTCGAAGTGGCCACCGTGCCGCTGGCCCATTCCGCATCGGCCGTCCGCAGCCGCGCCGCCGCCGGCCTGTCAATTCGCTATCTCGTGCCGCCGGCCGTGGAGGAGTACATCCGCGGCCATCGGCTGTATCGTTCCGACAACCCTTCGGAGGACTCCCCCAAGTGACCGAACCGACGCCCTCGACGAACGCGATGCCCAGCCCGGACGGTCTACCGCGCCGGCGCAAGCCGCTTGCGCGTGCCGCCGCGCCCGCGTCCGAGGAAGCGCTGGCCGAGCTGGAGGCGGCCGCCTACGAAGCCGAGGAAGCCGCGGCCGAGGCCGCCGCAGCGGCCGAGCCCCCGATCGAGGAAACCCTGATCCAGCGGGGAATGCGCCTCAGCTCGCTGGAGATCGCCCGCATGGTCGTCGAGGCGGCCGAGGACAAGAAGGCGGCCGACATCGTCCTGCTCGACGTCTCGGACCTGACATCGATGGCGGATCACTTCGTCATCTGTTCGGGCGGATCGGAGCGCCAGCTGAGCGCCATCGCCGACGGCGTGATCGAGAAGATGCGCTCCGAGGGTATTCGCCCGATCGGTCGCGAAGGCGGGTCGAACTCGCACTGGACGCTGGTGGACTTCGGGGCCGTCATCGTCCACATCTTCGCTCCGCCCGAGCGCGACTACTACCAGCTCGAGCGCCATTGGGACAAGGCGAAGACGGTCCTGCGCGTCCAGTAAGGCGGCCGCGGACCACGCTGCGGACCCCGCCGCGCATCGGCCGCGCCGCCCGGAGGCGCCCGGGAGGGAGCGTGACGTGAACCGATCTGGTCAACGTTATGCGCTAGGTCGCTCGATTCCGTAAACTTCACCCACCGGCTACAACCTGCCGGCTATCGCACAGTCTGTGGAGATAGCCACGACCACGCCTTACGCCGCCGAAAGACGACCGCACCGGCCCCCCACGATCGTCGACTACGTCAACATCCGCTGGGTCGACGAGTGGTGCAAGCGCTGCAACATCTGCGTCGAGATCTGCCCCAAGG
>CAZGUS010000170.1:0-4907 GCA_964529245.1 uncultured Anaerolineaceae bacterium | reverse complement strand
AGTGACGGCTGGACCCAGACACACCGAAGGCCCCGGCGATTGCCGGGGCCTTCTCTCATCCACGAACGACCGGCATCGAGCCGTTCGCGTCACGCAGCAAGCCGGCTTCGGCAAACGTCGGAGCGGATGCACCGGACGGCCCTTGACTGCCGGCCGGGCGGATGAGACAAACCACCCGTTGTCGCGGGCATCAGGTCCGCACGGGGTTGGGACCGAGGAGGACGCTTTGACTCGCCGGGGCCGTATTCTGCTGATCGCAGTTTGCTCATTGATGTTCGCCACGATCGGTGCATCCGGAGTCGCGGCTGCCAGGCCCGCGGTACCGACCACATCCGGCTCGAGCTCGGCCGTTCAGGTCAACTCGACCGCGCCGGCAGCCACGAACAATGCACCATCGGCGCTTCCGTCCGGCAAACCCGACTGCTTCACGCCCGGGCAGGCCACGCTCGCGGGCTCGTCCGGCCGCCAGGCGATTACTCCTCCACTCCAGCTCGGCGGCCCCGTCCTGACTGCCAAGGGAGCCGCTTCGACGACCGGCGCGGTGGTGCCGCGCCCGTGCGATCAGTCCAAGCCAGCAGTGACCACGGCCGATCTGGCCGCGGCAGCGGCCAGGGCCCGGGCGTCGAGCGTCAAGCCCGCCAAGCACGCCGTGCCGACCGCGACGACGCCCAATGCTCTGCGCAAGGATCCGGCGTCGAGAAGGCCTACTCCCCAGAGTCATACGCCATCGGCGGCCAGGCCGTCCTCCGCGACCACGACTGCGGCGCCCGACTCGGCGCCGATGCACATCAAGGGCACCGTGACCGACGCGGTTACAACTGACGCGATTTCCGGCATTGAAGTCGACGTGCTCGACATGTACGGCGATCTCTACGACTCGGCCCACACCAACAGCAGCGGCATGTACTCGATCGTCGTCGATCCGGACGACTACAACGTCTTCTTCTACGATTCGAATGAGCTCTACGCCAGCGGCTACTACGGCGTGGGCGGCGCCTTCACGTACGATTGGGAGTCGGCCGCCACGGTCACGGTTTCGTCCGGCGACCAGACCGCGGACATGGCTCTTCCCGCCGCGGTGCACATCGTAGGCACCGTGACCAATACCTCCGCCCACACGCTCGCCGGCATCGACATCGACGTCCTTGACTCCGACGGCTACGCGGTCAACTCCAAGACCACGGACGGCGACGGCAAGTACTCGGCCGCCGTGCCTCCCGGTACCTACACTCTCGCCGTCACCGACGGCACCGACTTGTATGCCAGTGGCTACTACAACAGCGGCACCGGCTTCACCTACTTCCCGGATCAGGCTACGACCGTGATCGTCGGGTCCGGCGGCGACACGACCGTGGACGAGATGCTTCCGCTGGCAGTGCACATCACCGGCAAAGTCACCCGAAACGGAGTTGCCGGCCTGGCCGACATCACCGTCTATGCCGACGGCAGCAACTACTCCAACTACGGCTACACCGACGGCAGCGGCAACTACTCCCTCGCCGTCGCTCCCGGTAGCTACACCGTCAGCTTCGAGGACGACTCCGGGACGTACGCCTTCGGTTACTACAGCACCACCACGACGCCCCATTTCGTCTACGACGCGAGCGCGGCGAGCGCGGTCGCCGTGTCCTCATCCGGCGACGAGACCGCGAACGTCACGCTTCCCCTCGCCGTGTACATAACGGGCACCATCAGCGACGCCAGCGCCGATCCTGTGCCCGACATCGAAGTCGACGTCTACGCCACTGCTGGATCCGCGGTCTCCCCGGCGACCGGAGCGGACGCCTCGGCAATGCCGGCCGGCACCATCTACGACTACACGTACACCGACGACGCCGGCTACTACGAGATCGAGGTCGCTCCGGGAAGCTACACGATCCGCTTCCTCGACGGCTCGGGCGTTTACGCCAGCGGCTTCTACAGCAGCTCGGCCACCTCGCACTTCGTGTACACGTCGAACCTCGCTACGGTAGTAGTGGTGAGCGCTTCCGGCGACGTGATCGCCAACGCCTCACTCCCGGTGGCGATCAACATCAAGGGCAAGGTGACCAAGAGCGGTGGCGTGGGCATCGGCGACATCGCGGTCTTCGCCTTCTACCTCGACGGATCCATTTACAACTCCAACTTCACGGACTCGACCGGCGCCTACTCGATCCCTGTCACCACCGGCGTCTATGAGGTCGGGTTCTACGACGAGTCAGGGCATTACGGCGCCGGCTACTACAGCACCGCGGGCTTCACCTACTACTGGACCGCGGCCAGCAGCCTGACTGTCGCCGGCCCCCCGGACCTCACCGGCAAGAACGTCACGCTGCCCGTGGCAGCTCACATCAAGGGCACAGTGACCAACGCCGCTTCGACGGCCCTGCCGGGCATCATGGTCGACGCCGACAACAACTCCTACGGGAACGGAGCCACAACCGACTCAAGCGGGAACTACTCGATCGCGGTCGCTCCCGGCACCTACGTCGTCAGCACTGAGGATTCCGGGACCTACGCACACGGGTACTACACCGTTTCCTCGCCGTCGGGGTTCACGTACGATCCAAGCGCTGCGACCGGCGTGGCCGTCGCCTCCACCGACGTCACCGGCAAGAACATGTCGCTTCCCCTCTACGTGTTCGTCCAGGGCACGGTGACCGACGCCGCGGCTGACCCGCTCTCCGACATCGAAGTCGACGTGCTGACCACCGCCGACGACCTGTACGACGCAACCACGACCGATGAGAACGGCAACTACGAGGTGGCCGTCGCGCCGGGAAGCTACGCGATCGAGGTCTACGACGGGTCGGGCGTCTATCCGCGCGGCTACTACAACGACAGCACGAGCTTCACGTTCGATTGGAGTCAGGCCACGGCCGTCAACGTGTCGTCCGGCGGCGCCACCGCCGACGTCACGCTGCCGGCCGCAGCTCACGTGACGGGCAGGGTCTTCGCCAGCGGCAGCGTCGGACTGCCCGACATAACGGTAACCGCCTCCGGCGCCGGCTACTACAACTACGTAACCACCGACGGCAACGGCAACTACTCGATCGCCGTCGCTCCGGGCACCTACACCCTCAGCCTCTACGACCCGTACGCGACATACGGGAGCGGCTACTACACCACTTCCACGTCGTCGAACTTCACCTACGACGTCGATGAGGCATCCACGGTCGATGTCTCATCGTCCGACGTGACCGGCAAGAACGTCCAGCTGCCGTTGGCGCTTCTGATCAGCGGCACGGTGACGACGACCGCCGGGGCGCCGCTGGCGGACCTCGAGGTCGACGCCACGGGCCAGACCTACTCCAACTACTCATACACCGATGACAACGGCGACTACTCGGTCGCCGTTGCGCCCGACACGTACACGATCTCTGTCACCGACAGCTCCGGAACATATGGGAGCGGCTTCTACACGACCAAGACCACATCCGGGTTCACCTACGACCCGAGCCTGGCGAGCCACCTCGTGGTCAATTCTGCGAGCCTCGGCGACGAGAACCTCTCGCTACCGCTCGCAGTCCACATCCGGGGCAAGGTGAGCAAGACCGGCGGAACGGGACTGTCCGACATCGAGGTCTACGCCGGCAGCACCGGCGTCGGCCAGGGCCCCCACGGCTGGACCGCCGGTGACGGCACCTATTCCATCGCCGTCGCTCCCGGCGGCTACACCCTCTGGTTCGACGACCCGGCGGGCATATACGTCAGCGGCTACTACAGCACGGCCGGGTTCGCCTACGCATCGACCTCCGCGAGCACCGTGACCGTATCGTCGGCGAACGTCACCGGCAAGAACGTCACGCTCCCGGTGGCGGCTCACATCAAGGGCCAGGTGACAAGATCGGGCGGCGCCCCGTTGGCCGGCATCGATGTCTTCGCCGCACGGACCGGCATCGTCTACTCGGCGACGACCGACGCCGGCGGTGACTACTCCGTCCCGGTCAGCGCCGGGGGCTACACGCTCTCGTTCACCGATGAGACCGGGACGTACGCCTCCGGCTACTACAGCAGCACCTCCGGCTTCGTTTACTCCGCAAAGTCGGCCAGCACTGTCACGGTCGCGGCCACCGACGTCACGGGCAAGAACGTGGTCCTTCCCAAGGCCCTCCGCATCGAGGGCACCGTGACGGACGCCGGTGACGCCGCGCTGGCGGGAATCGAGGTCGACGCCTCCACTGCCGACGGCGCCTACGCCATCGGCGGCTCCACTGGCACCGATGGGACCTACTCGCTCGAGGTCGCGCCCGGGACTTACACGCTCTGGTTCCGCGATCACTCCGGCGTCGACGGCGCCGGCTACTACAGCCTCTCGGCACTCGTGGACGACCTGAGCTCCGCGACTCCGGTTCCGGTCTCGACGGCCAGCGTCACGGACATCAACGTCAAGATGCAGCCCGCTGCCGGGCTGGTGTTCCCATCCTCCACCTACACGGCGGTCGCTCCGGCCCGCGTGCTCGACACGCGACCGACGGGCTCGGGCCATACGAACATGGGCCTGTCCGGGAAGTTCACTGCCGGCGAACCGCGGACCTTCGGCGTCGCCGACGTTCCATTCGTGGGCGGGCTCACCCAGAACGGCATGTTCCAGGTTGCGGCCCCCTGGAACGCCACCGCGGTCACCGGCAACCTGACGATCGTCGGCGAGACGGCCGGCGGCCTCATCGCCCTCGGGCCGACGATGGCCCCGACGGGCGACGTCACCACCATCAACTTCACCAAGGGTGACACCCGAGCCAACAACGTGACGGTCGGGCTGGATCCCGATGGCAACCTTTCGGCCGTATTCCGTTCCGCCACGGTCGGCGCGACGGTCGATCTCATCTTCGATGTGACCGGCTACTTCACGCCCGACACGATGGGCGCTACCTACCACGCCGTCGCCCCCGGCCGCGTCCTCGACACCCGCAAGACCGGTTCCGGTC
>CAZGUS010000169.1:0-4918 GCA_964529245.1 uncultured Anaerolineaceae bacterium | reverse complement strand
GCGGCGCGATATCGGGAGTATCGCTACACCGTCTGGAACGGGCCGCGAAGTCCGCTCCGCGAGCGTTTCGCGCTCGGGGTGCGGGACCCACTGGACATCGCCGCGATGGAGCGGGCCGGGTCGGTCTTTATTGGCCGTCACGACTTCAGCGCCTTCGGGGCGGCGCACCGGCAGCCGGTCCGGACCGTGCATTGGGTCCGCGTCCGGAGGAAAGGTTCGCTCGTGACGATAGACGTCGCGGCCGACGCCTTCCTGCGCCAGATGGTGCGAAGGATCGTGGCCGCTCTCCTGGAGGCCGGTCACGACAGGACAGATGAAGAGGCAGTCGCCGCGGCGCTCGCGTCGGGACGACCGGCTTTCAACGGGGCCACGGCCCCGGCGAAAGGCCTTTGCCTGAGACGCGTCGTTCTGGGCCCCATGAGGGGCAGGGCGGCGCCGGCAAACACGACCGCCAGATCGAACGGAGAACGATGACCGCCAAGACATATACGGTCCGTGAGAGCGAGATCGAGCGACGCTGGTACGTCGTGGACGCGACGGACGAGACGCTCGGCCGTTTGTCGTCGCGCATCGCTCGCGTCCTCGAAGGCAAGAACAAGCCGCTGTACAGCCCCACGATGGACTCGGGCGACCATGTCGTCGTCGTGAACGCCGGCAAGATCGCCGTCACGTCGGACAAGCGCGAGACCAAGCTGTACATGCGCCATAGCGGCTATCCGCACGGCCTCAAGTCGGAAACCCTGGGCCATCTCCTCGAGCGCCGGCCTGAGGAAGTCATCCGCCGAGCCGTCAAGGGGATGCTGCCGCACAACAAGTTGGGCGCCCAGCAGCTGACCAAGCTCAAGATCTACGCCGGCCCCGAGCACCCGCACCAGGCTCAGCGACCTGAGCCGCTGGCCTGACGAGGAGCGCAATGACTACTGCAGCTTTCTTCTACGGGACCGGCCGCCGCAAGACCGCGGTGGCGCGTGTCCGGCTCGTGCCCGGCTCGGGCGAGATCGTCGTCAACGATCGGACCCTCGAGGCGCATTTCGGCAATGCCATCGACGAGGCTGACGTTCGCATGCCGTTCCGGGTGACCGGGACCGAAGGCACCTACAACGCCCAGATCAAGGTCGAAGGCGGCGGGGTCACCGGCCAGGCCGGCGCCATCCGCCACGGCATCGCCCGAGCCCTCCTTCAGATGGACCCCGAGGGGAACCGTCTGCCGCTGCGCCAGGCCGGCCTCCTGACCCGCGACCCGCGGATGAAGGAGCGCAAGAAGTACGGGCTCAAGCGGGCACGCAAGGCGCCGCAGTACACGAAGCGATAAGTCACCTCGCGGGCCGTCCAGCGCTTCGTTGGAACCTGTGCTCCTCGCTCGCGTACGTTGAGTACGCTCGCTCCGGTGCTCGGCTCCGCCTCGCTCTGAACGGCCGGCTCGGCGACAGACCAGATCGCGTCAAGCGCCGTCCAGCGCTTCGTTGGAACCTGTGCTCCTCGCTCGCGTACGTTGAGTACGCTCGCTCCGGTGCTCGGCTCCGCCTCGCTCTGAACGGCCGGCTCGGCGACAGACCGGCGACAGACCCGACGCGTCGACCGCCGTACGCGGGCACGTCGGTTGCCTGGCATTGCCTGGGCCGGGACGCCGTTTCTGCGATGGCGGCGTCGCTCTGCCCAGGGGCTTGCTCCGGAGCGGCTGCGGGTGGCCGCCGGCCCACGGATTCGGGGCGCTTGAGGCGTGGATCGGGCGTTGCGGCGGGCGTACTGGACACGTGGCGTAGGACCACCTGCGAAACGGGTCCAGCGCAGGTACTTTCGACACCAGGGCGTCCAGAAGTCATCATGTGCGTCATGACGGACGACCTCTACGAGCGCTACAAGGAAGCACTTCGGACCGGCCACGTGTCGGTCTTGAGGGGCTCCCTCGACGAAGCCCTGGCGGCCTACAAGCTGGCCGCGGAGATCGCCCCATCGCGCGCACTGCCGCACACGAGCCTGGGCGGCGCCTACATGCGGTTGGGCCATCTCCAGGACGCGTTGACGGAATTCGCGGCGGCCGTGGCGAGATCGCCGCACGACGAGGGGGCGCTCCTCGGACAGGCCGAAGCCCTGGCCGCGGCCGGCATGCGCAGCGAGGCGGCCGGTGCCCTGGACCACGTCGCCGAGATCCAGGAAGCCAGCGGACGACTGCCCGAAGCCGCCGACACTCTCCGGCGGGCGGTCGAGCTCGAAGAGGCGCCCGAGAGAATTCGCCGTCAGCGGGCTCTGCTGCGCGAGATCAGGTTCTCGGCCGGTGACCACGCCGCCGAGCAACTGCTGGCTCGGGCTCTCCGCCTGCGCGATGAACCGGCGCCGGAAGCGGCCCGTCCCGCCGCCGGGTCGGAAGTCGCCGACAGGGAGGTCGCCGCAACGAATGCGCCGGCACCTGCGCTGGACGGAGTGATCCCGGGATTCGGGCGGCCGCCCGCCGAGCCGCGCCGTCGGGTCGACGCCGGCGAGCCCGCTGCCGCTGCCGCGCCGATATTCGAGACTGTGTTCGCTGCTCAGGCCGAGCCCGGGCCCGCGCTGGAACCCGTAATGGTCGAAGCGGTCGCTTTCGCTCCGGCGCCGGAGCCCGTCGCCGCCGAGCCGGCGTTCGCCTCCGCCGAGTCTGCCGAGCCCGCGCCCGCCGCCGAGCCTGCGCCCGAGCCCGTGTTCGCCGCCGCCGCGCCGCGCGCGCTGGTGTTCGACGAGCGTCCGGCCGTGGGGGTCATGGAAGGCGTCGAGCCGTTGGCAATCCTGCCCGGCGTGGCGAACGAGAGCGCGCAGCAGCCCAGCGGTGACGAGCTGCTGGTCGCGGCCGAAGCCGCCGAACTGGCCGGCGACGCAGCCAATCTTCGCTCGCTGTTGCTGTGGACGGCGCGTGCCTACGCCCGGGAAGGTCGGTTCGAGGCCGGACTTGACGCGACCCATCGACTGCTGCAGAAGTCCCCCGGCGACGTCGACGCCCACCTCGTCCTGGTCGAGATCTACGTCGCCAGGAGCTGGAACGGCCTCGCCGCCGAGAAGCTGCGGCTGCTCGGACGCCTGGCCGAACTCAACAACGACGAGGGAACCCGGCAGCGGCTTTGCGCGGCGGCGACACGCGCGTTCCCGGACGATCCTTCGCTGCAGCACCTCTGCGCGTAGGCGTTCAAGGCCCGCCTTCGGGCTGAATCGTCGGACCCGCCGGTCCGCGCGCAAGCCCGTCCGGCGCCGCTCGAGGCGGTTTGGTGAGCGCGGCGGTATACACTAACCGTCCGATGCCACTGTTGCAGTCGGCCCTGGACAACGTCAGCCCCAGCGTGGTGGCGGACATCGCCATCACGGCACTCCTGATCTACTGGCTGTTCAGCCTGATCAGGGGGACTCGGGCTGTCCGCCTGGTCGTCGGCGTTTGTCTTCTGTTCCTCGTCTATGGAGCCGCGCTGGCTTTCGACCTGCGGCTCCTGACGCTGATCCTGCAGACGGGCGCGTACGTCGGCCTCTTCGCCCTGGTGGTCGTCTTCCAGCCGGAACTGCGCCGCGCGCTCGATCGAATCGGCCGTCTGGGCTCCCTCGGCTGGCTGATCTCTCCCGCCGAGCAGTCGAGGGCGACCCATATCGCCTCCGAAGTCGCACGAGCCGCGGCGCGTCTATCACACGAGGGCTACGGCGCGCTGATCGTCATCGAACGCGAGTCGGGGTTGCAGGAGATCGCCGAGACAGGAGTGATGCTCCACGCGGACATATCGGCCGATCTCCTGGTCACGCTCTTCTGGCCCAAGACGCCTCTTCACGACGGCGCGGTCATCATCCGCGGCGACACCGTTCTTGCGGCCGGGGCGATGCTGCCCTCGGCCGAGACCACGATCCCGCTGGAGCGCTTCGGCACCCGCCACAAGGCCGCACTCGGCATGACGGAGCAAACCGACGCCCTGGTCGTGGTCGTGTCCGAGGAGAGCGGCCAGATCAGCCTGGTCGAACGGGCCAGGATCGTTCGCAACCTCGACGAGGCGAAGCTGACCCGCGCGCTGATGTCCCACCTCCACCCCCAGGTCGGGAGCGGTCGGCTCCTCCGCGACACCGGCCGCTCGGCCCATGTGGCGCCGTCCGTCCGGGCGCTGGCACGAAGGGCACGGTTCCACCGTGGAAGCCTCGCGTCCGATCCTCCCGCCAAGGAGCGGGCTGATCGGCGGCAGCGCGGCGATCCGTCCCGGCTGGACGAGATTCGGGCGGAGGAGCCGCGGCCCGACGCTTCGGCGGTCGACGTTCCGACGGTCGACACGCCGCCGGTCGACGCGACGCGAGCCGACGACGACTCGAGCCAGACGAGGGCCGCATCGTGAGGATCATCCGCTTCGTCTTCGGCAACTGGGCCTTGAAGATCGGCGCGCTGGCGCTCGCGATCATCCTCTACGTCGGCATGGTCGCCCTCCAGAGCACCCAGCAATGGCCCGGCCAGATCCCGATCGAGCAGGTCAATCTCCCGGCGACCTCGTACCTGATCAAACCCGAGGTCATGCCGACCGTCGGGGGCATTCGATACATCGCCCCGGCGGACGTGCCGGTCACCAGAGACAGTTTCAGCGCGACGATCGACCTCAAGAACACGAAGGTGGACGCCAGCCAGACGACGCTGGTCAAGGTTCAGCTCACCGCCGACGACCCGCGCATCCAGATCATCGACTACGAGCCCCAGCAGGTCTCGGTCACGCTCGACCAGATCGTGACGAGGACGATACCCGTGGCCGTCATACCCAGCACGCCGCCCACCGGGTTGAGCCTCGGTCCGCTGACACAGAGCGTCAAATCGGTTCAGGCCACCGGAGCTTCCACTCTGGTGGCGCGCGTCGTCCAGGCAGAGGGCCAGGTGCCCATAGACTCGTCCGGCCTCGACATCAACAAGGAAGTGCCGCTCGTGCCCGTCGACACCAGC
>CAZGUS010000168.1:0-4928 GCA_964529245.1 uncultured Anaerolineaceae bacterium | reverse complement strand
CCATGACCCGGCTGCCCTTCTCCTCGGCCACGCTCATCGCCACCCAGGTGCCGTACGTGATGATGGCCATGAAGATCAGCACGATGAGACCGGTCGAGAGCAGGTTCGTGGAAACCTGCTGACCGACGGTGGTGATCGCGCCGGACGAGGGGTTGACCGCCTGGACCTCGAACGATGTGTTCTGAACGGCGCCGATCGAAGTGCCGGCCCGGGCCAGACTGTCGTCGAGCGCGAGCAGAACCGACGCGTTGTCGAGGGCGCTCACTGCCTGCCCATCGGAGGCCAGATCGGTTTGAAGGACGAAGCCGAGATTCTGGCCGACCGGGTCCCGGGCTACGATCAGCAGGGCGTCGAACTTGCCCTGCACGAGGTCCCGGTGAGCCGAAACGAGATCGCCTCCGGGGAGCCAGGTGACCACGAACGGCGGATGGTCCGCGGTCGCGGACTGCGAGTTGAGCGTGGCGGTCAGCTCCGTTTGCGCGTCGGCCGGCATGCCGGAGGCCTCGACCACGACCTCGACGCGGGTCTGGCTGGTGCTCGTCACCACATCGATCAAGACCGGGATCTGGGTCGCCGCGAAGGCGATGACCGCCAGGATCACCGTGCCGAGCACGAAGCTTCGGCTCCTGACCCGGCCGCGGAACTCGCGGCCGGAGATGTACCAGGCGTTCGGGAAGAGCGTGCGCCAGCCGTTCATGCGTTCACCGTGCTGGGTGCGAGCGTTCGCTCGGTCGTGTCGAACTGGCCGACGTGTTCGATGAAGATCTGCTCGAGCGAGGGGTCGGCGATCTCGAACTGGCGGATCCTGCAGTTCCTCGCCAGGGCGGCCTGCAGGACGACGCCCGGGTCCTTGCCCTGCGCGACGTCCGCCTCGATGTAGTCCTGGCCGCGCCGCGTGACGCGAATTCCATCCAGGCCGTCCAGCCAGTCGATCTGCGAGTCGCCCTCCACGGCCAGGCGCACCACCTGCCGGCCCGTGGCGCGGCGCACGTCGCGGACGGTTCCGCCCACGACAACCCGGCCGCGGTCCAGGATGGCGATCGACTCGCACAGCTCCTCGACCGTGTCCATCTGATGGGTCGAGAAGACCAGCGTCTTGCCCCGATCCTTCATCTCCTGGAAGGCTTCCTTGAGCAACGCCGCGTTCACGGGGTCGAGGCCGGTGAACGGTTCGTCCATGAGCAGCACCTGCGGGTCGTGCAGGATGGCCGCGATGAACTGGATCTTCTGCTGGTTGCCCTTGGAGAGCTGCTCGGCGCGCCTGTCGGCGTACTCGGGGATGCGGAAGCGGTCGAGCCAGTCGCGCGTCTCGCGCTCGGCCTTCCGGGGCGCCACGCCGTGGAGCTTGGCGAAGAAGACGAGCTGGTCGACGACCGTCATCTTGGCGTAGAGCCCGCGCTCCTCGGGCAGGTAGCCCCACGTGGCGCGCGAGACTTCGGTATTGGGCCTGCCGTTCCACGAGACCGACCCGGAGTCCGGGCGCAGGATGTCGAGGACGATCCGCATCGCCGTCGTCTTGCCCGCGCCGTTCGCGCCCAGGAAGCCGAACACCTCGCCGGGCTCGATCTCGAGCGAAACGTCGTCGAGCGCGTGAACGTCGCCGAAGTTCTTCGAGACCGAGTCGATGATCAGAGACATGGCGCATCCCAGGAGCTTGTCGAGACATCCATGAGACCGGGCCTGCGACCGAATCGTTCGGCGCGCTGCGTCCGGCTCCGGATCACGAACGCCACCGGAACCACAGGATGCTGCCAAGGTACGCGACGGCGAACACGACCGCCATCGAAGCGTACGGCATGGCATCGCCTCCGGCGAACTCGACGACGATCCAGGCTCCGACCAGGACGACGGCGATGACCTGAGCCGCCGAAGCCAGCGAGCGCTGGTTGATCGACGCCCAGCGCTCGTCGACGGGCAGACCCGAGAGAAGGCTCACGGTCTCGCTCCGAGACTGGAGAACCACGAGCGCCAGCGCGTATGCGCCGACGATCGCGAAGGCCAGGATCACCTGAAAGGCGGAGGCACGCTGGCCCATTTCGGCGAAGGCCATGAGGAGGCCGACAACCAGGGCCAGGATCGGCACAAACCACTTATACCATCTGTTCGTCACGGAATACCTCCTCGACCGGCTTGCTGAAGAACCTGCCGATTGCGAGAGCCAGCGGCAGAGATGGCAGGTACTTGCCGGTCTCGATCGCGTTGACTGTTTGACGGGACACGCCGAGCTGTTTCGCCAGGTCGCCCTGGCTGAGGGCTCGACCCTCGCGCAGTTTGCGGACATCGTTCTGCATGGCTGTCAAGTTAGCTTGACAGGGACCGCCTGTCAAGTCAGCTTTACAGGACGCCGTGGACGCAACCAGAAACCGCCGACACCGAACCGGTCGAGCGGGGGCGAAGTCATTCCGGTAGCAGCCTCGCCGATCCGAACCGAACCGAACCGAACCGAACGTAGAATGGGACCATGACCCCACCAACCGCGACCCCAGCCAGGATCAACGCCGATCGCACGGCCGGCGTCCTGACGATCGACTGGACCGACGGCCATCGCACCGAATTCGCCGCCGAGGCCCTCCGCCTGCTCTGCCCGTGCGCGTTCTGCCAGGGCGAAGCGGGCCGGCCGGGCTGGCTCGACACGAAGCCGACGCTCACATCGATCCAGACCCAGCTCGTGGACATGAAGCTGATCGGCGCCTATGCCCTGGCTCCCACCTGGGCGGACGGCCACGATACCGGCTACTACACGTTCGAATCGCTGCGCGAGAATTGCCCCTGCTCCGAATGCACGGCAACCCGCCGCCTGCCGTCCTAGGCGGGCGACGATGCGGGCAGGCCAGCCAACCGAGCCATCGAAGGAGATCGCATGATCGTCGCCACAACCCCATATCTGGCCGGCTATCGAGTCACCGAGGTCAAGGGCCAGGTCTTCGGCCTGGTGGTCCGAAGCCGCGGCTTTGCCGGCAATTTCGCGGCCGGCCTGCGGTCCATCGTCGGCGGCGAGATCCACGAATACACCGAACTGCTCGAGGACACCCGCCGCCAGGCGCTCGATCGGATGGTCCAGAACGCGACCACGATGGGTGCCAACGCGGTCATCTCGATGCGCTTCGACTCGTCCGAGATCGGAACGTCGATGTCCGAGATCGTGGCCTACGGGACCGCGGTCGTAGTCGTGCCGGACGCCGGCGCCGCGCAGGCCGCCGAGTAGCCGAACCCGCGGCGTCGGTCGGGCGGGGCGACCGTCGGGCGGCCACGCCGACTTCGGGGCCGGGGAGGGTTGAATGCTGTCGACCTGGATACGCTGGCTCGCCTTCGTGATCGGGGCGCTCATCGCCCTGGGCGGTTTCGCCGCCGCTCTGGGCGACGGCTCCAACGTGGCCGTCGGCGTCGAGGCCATCGGCCTGGGCGCGGGCTTGATGGTCGCGGCGGTGCTGCAGCGTTCCCGCTATCGGTCAGGCCACGCCGAGCGGCAGCACGATGACCCGGGACCGGGAGGCGGCGAAGACGGACTCCTCGAGCCGCGCTTCCTTCCGACCACGGAGATCTTCGTCGACCCGACCAGCCACCGCCTGATGAGGGTCTTCACGGATCCCCGAACCGGCGAACGGCGGTATCGCGCCGAAGGTTGACCGGGACGAAAGGGCGCTCGGTGGGCGCAGGCGGGCCATCCTTCGAGCCTGCTTCGAGTGCGCCCGCGAGGCTGCCTATTGCACCCGGCGCGCGCCCGGAGAGAATGTGCCGATGCGCGGCTCGGCAGTGAGCCGCGGCGCGACGCCAGAGACACGCTAACGTTCGGGGTGCAGTGACGGCAATCGTTCGCAGAGACTCGCCATCGAAGGGCTCGGCCTCTCACGAGGCGAGCTCCGAATTCCCGTACGTGAACCGCGAGCTGAGCTCTCTCGAGTTCAACCGGCGGGTCCTCTTCGAGGCAGGCGACGACCGGAACCCGCTCCTGGAGCGCGTCAAGTTCCTGGCGATCTTCGCCAGCAACATGGACGAGTTCTTCCAGATCAGGGTCTCGGGGCTGGTGGAGCAGGCCCAGGCGAAGGCCGCGCCCTCGAGCCCCGGCGACAGGCCGGCGGCGGAGCAGCTGGCTGCGATCCGATCGAAGGTCGGCGAGATGCTGCTGGAGCAGGGCCAGGCCTTCGAGCGAGTCTGCGCCGCGCTCGGCGAGGCCGGCATCTCGATCGTCGAATACGCCGAGGTGCCCGAGCACCACGAGAGCCTGCGCCAGCGCTTCATCGACGAGATCTACCCGGTGCTCACGCCGCTGGCCGTGGATCCCGGTCATCCTTTCCCGTATATCAGCACGCTCAGCCTGTCCCTGGCGATCCGGATCGAGGATCCCGACGACGGCGAGGAGCGTTTCGCCCGCGTCAAGGTGCCCTCGCTGCTGGCGCGGCTCATCGAGATCGAGCCCAGCAAGTTCGTTCTCGTCGAGCAGGTGATCGCCGCCAACCTGGACATGCTCTTTTCGGGCATGGAGATCCGCGAGACGCATGTCTTCCGCGTCACCCGCAATGCCGACCTGGAGCTGGAGGAGGACGAAGCGGACGACCTCCTCCTCGCCATCGAGGAGGAGCTGAGGCGCCGTCGCTTCGGGGACGCGGTGCGCCTGGAAGTCGATAGCGGCATGCCGGCTTCGATGCGGCAGCTTCTGGAGCGCGGCGTCGGCGTCGGCCCCGAGGACTGCTACGAGGTCGGGGGCATGCTCGACCACACCGGCCTCATGCAGCTGGCCGGCCTGGACCGGCCCGACCTGAAGCTCGCGCCATACACCCCGGTCGTGCCGCCCCGGCTGGCGCCGCTCGACGAGGACGAGCCGGCCGACGTGTTCGCCGCGATCCGGGCCGGCGACGTGCTGGTCCATCACCCGTATGAGAGCTTCGCCGCGTCGACGCAGAGGTTCATCACCCAGGCCGCCACCGACC
>CAZGUS010000167.1:0-4952 GCA_964529245.1 uncultured Anaerolineaceae bacterium | reverse complement strand
GGGCGCACCGGCAGCGTGCACCGCGGGCGGGCGGCGCGCGTGATGGGCGGGCCGCGCATCACACGGCCGGATCGACACGCCCGGACCGCCGCTCCGGTATCCTGCGCAGCGTTTCCCGCCCGCCGTCGCCGGCGACCATGCCACCGCAGCATTCGAGGGCCTCGTGCTCGCAGTTCTCGACACTTCGATCATTCCGTTCCTCCAGCACCTGTATGCGACAGTCGGCTACCTGGGCGTATTCATCGCCATGGTCATCGAGTCGACGCTGCTCCCGCTCCCGTCGGAGCTGATCCTGCCGCTGGCCGGCTGGGCGGTCGTCGACCCGAGCCAGATCGAGCCGTTGACCCACAGCCACTGGATCTTCTGGGTCGTCGTGGTCGTGGGCGTCGCCGCCAACACGACCGGCTCCCTTTTCGGTTATCTGCTCGGCGCGAAGCTCGGCCGGCCGTTCCTCGATCGCTGGGGTCGCTTCCTGCTCATCCGCAAGCACGAAGTCGATCAAGCCGAATCCTTCTTCGCCCGCTGGGGTTCGCCGACCGCCTTTTTCAGCCGCCTGCTGCCGGGCGTTCGAAGCGTCATCAGTTTCGTGGCCGGCGTGTCGCACATGCCGCTCGGACGCTTCCTGGTCTACTCGACCCTGGGCGCGATCCCGTGGACCATCGCGCTCGTCTACGCCGGCACCGTTCTGGGCTCGAACTGGACGGAAATCCGAGACACGCTGCGGCCGTTTGACACGCTCATCCTGGTCGCGCTGGTCGTCGCCGTCGTCGCTTTCGTGTGGTGGCGGCTCGGTCATCCGGGCTGGCGCGGCGCGGAGCCGGCGGCCTAGAGGCGGACCGGAACGGGGCCGATCCGACACGGTTTCGGCCGACGCCGGGTGGTCGTTTGAGCCTCCCGCGTGCGCCATATGCCACATTCGTGGCAGACTGGGGCCGGCGTCCTGGGAAGACCGGGCTGTCGGCCATGAACGGCACGGAGCACGTCCCAATGCTGAACGAACCCGCTAGCGAACCGGCCGCGTGAGCGGCGTCAGGGGGAACGACCCGTCGGGAGGGTCCGTCCGGGACCGGCTGGCGCAGTCGCAATCTGCCGCATCCGATGGGGCGGGCAAGGCGCGTCGGGCTCGCTGGCTGCCCGATTGGCTGCGCGCCATCTTCTTCCTGCCGGCGGCGACGCGGCCGATGGCTCACCCCGACCCGGAGCACATCGCCGAGTCGGCCCGACATATGGCCCGGCCGCCGCACAAGACTCCTCGCGACTGGCTGGGCGCCCCGCAAGATGGGGATCTCGCCGGTCCGGCCTCGGGGGCAGCCGGCGTCGCGCCGGGCGGCCTGGGCGGCTCGGTGGCGTTCGCGGGTCGCTCGGGCGGCTCGAAGATCGGGGCGCAACCTTCCGTCTCCGCTTCGCTGGGTCGAGTGGGGCGACGGCTGGTGCCGAGAGAGGCGCGGCGGCGGGAGGTGGTCGCGGTGCTGACGCTCCTGGTGGCTGCGTCTCTGTTCTCGATCACCGGCCCGATCGCGGGCGCCGGTTCGATGTCGTCGTCGCCGAGTGCCGGAATGGTCGCCGGCGACGTCACGACCGATCCGACTGAATCGCCTGCCACTACGCCCGGACCCGACGGCACGCCTGCGCTCGGCCCGGCGTCGCCGGACCCGACGGCAATTCCGACACTGAAGCCCAAGGTGAAGGCGCCGCCCAAGAAGACGACGCCCAAGCCGATCGTCGTCCAGACCTTCGTGGCCCTCGGAGACTCGCTGACGGCCTGGCCTGACATTCCCTGGCCGTCGCGGCTCGATGCCGAGGACGCCGTCCTGCGCCTCATCCACAACGCCGGCGTGCCGGGCAACACCACCGCCGAGATGCGGGCCCGGCTGACCAAGGACGTCTACGACTACAACCCCAACGTGGTCTTCGTGCTGGGCGGCACCAACGACCTGGGGCTCGGCATCAGCGGCAGCGCCACGATCGCCAACCTGCGAGCCATCATCCTGGGCGCCAAGGCGCACAAGATCAAAGTGGTCATGCTGCTCGTTCCGCCCGACTCGTACACCTCGATGGCGGCTCGGGTCAATTCGCTGAACGCGGCGATCATCAATCTTTGCAACTCGCAGCGGGTGACGTACGTGGACATCCACGCGCCGCTCGCCAACGCCAACGGCGTCTACTACCCGCAGTTCACTTCGGACGGCCTGCACTTCACCAACCTCGGAGCGCAGACGGTGGCGAACACGATCCGAGCCCGCATCAGGCGCATCGGCCTGTAGGCCGGCCGCCTACGGACGCGGCGCGTCCGAGGCTGCGGCGTCGGCCGCGGGCGACGCCGCCTCGACGAGTGACAGCGAGGCGCCGCCGCCGGGGCGCAGGGCGGCCAGGCTTCGGGGTTGCGGCAGAACTGCCAGGGCGATCAGCACCACGGCCGCGGCGCCGACGCAGGCCGTCACGGCATACAGACCGCGGATTGTGATCTGGCCGGCGATCAGGCCGCCCACGCCGGAGCCGAGAATCGCCGCGAGGCTGCCTGTCACGGCGCTGAACAGTCCCTGCGCCGTGGCCGCCGTGCCCCTAGGCGCCTGGAGCGAGACGAAGGTCACCGCCCCGATCAACATCAGGGCGTAGCCGGCGCCCTGCACGAGGGCGCATGCGAGAAGCATCGTCGGGTCGGTGAATGTCACGTTGGCGATCAGCCGCAGCACGATGATCGCAGCCCCGGCCACGATCAGCCGTTCGACGCCGAACCGTTTGGCCAGCCAGGGGAACATCAACATCGTCGGCACTTCCATGAGGGCTCCGATCGCCCACGTCCAGCCGACCATGCTGCCGGGCGCGCCGAGGCTTCCGAGGTAGATCGAGAAGAAGGAGTTCTGGGCGGAGAGCGCCACCCAGGCGACGGTCGAGCCGATCAGGAACAGCACGATCGGCCGGTGACGAAGCACCGTCCCGGGCGCCCTTCGGATGCTCGGAGCGCGGACGGAGTCCGGCCTGGGCGGCAGGGCAATCGAAGAGACGCCCGCGAACACCAGGGCCGGGATCATCACCAGGAAGAGCGAGCCGGCCCCGCCGCGATCTACGAGGAAGCCGACGATCGGCGCCCACACCATGAAGCTGGTCGAGCCGCAGGCCCTGATCCAGCCGTAGCGGGTACGGTTCGCGCCGACCATGGACAGGACGCGGACGTCCATCATCGGGCCCATGCCGGCCATGCCGACGGCCCAGGTGGCGGCCGCCAGGACAAGGAGCGGCGTCGGGCCGGCGAACGCCAGACCCGCGGAGCCCGTCGCGGCGATCGCGGCCGCCAGCGGAATGAGCAATCGCGAGCCCGGAACGTGGTCGTGGACGGCGCCCCAGAACGGCGCCGCGGCCAGAGCCACGGCCGAAGTGAAAGCGAGCAGCAGGCCGATCTCCGCGAGCGGGATGCCCAGGCTCTGGTAGTACTGCTGCAGGAAGGGCGAGTAAGCCCCGACGGCGGCGTACAGCATGATGTAGACCGTCGCTGCGCGAAACACCGAGTCCGAGCCTCCCTGCGACCGATCGTGACGGCCCGCGGGCCCAGTCTGCCACCGGACCCGCGATGCCGCAGACGGCCGCCGCGCGACCGTCAGCCCCAGGGCGCCTCGCCCGGGGATCGGAGGTGGCCGACGTCGTTGCCGAGCACGAGCTGGGCGCCGTCCGGAGGGTCGCCTGGCTCGTACCGGAGGACGGTGAGGTTGGTTCGGTCCTGGATGAAGCGGCGCCGGTAGTCGCGGACCGGCAGGCCGAGCGCCACACAGAGCAAGATCCGATTCAGAGTGCCGTGCGCGACCACGAGTGCGCGCCGCTCGCCGGCTGTCTCGGCGTCCGACTCCGATAGGACCGGACGTGAACCGCCCGCGTCGGGTGAGTGCCGGCCGTCCCGAGCGCCTTCGTAGGCCAGCTCCTCGGCCTCGATCAGGTCGACCAGGAAGTTGAGGACGCGGGCCGCCACGTCATCGCCGGATTCGCCGCCCGGCGAGTGCGTGGCCGCCGGATCGTGTTCCCAGCGAGCGCGCAACTCGGGGTCGTGGGCGTCGATATCGGCATATGTCAGCCCCTCCCAGCGGCCGTAGTCGAGCTCGCGGAGGCGTTCGTCCAGCTCGACCGGGCGGCCGTTTGCCAAGATCTGGGCAGTCTCGACAGCGCGAAGCATCGGACTCGCGACGATGCGGTCGATGCGCACACCGCCCAGACGCCGCGCCAGCGCCCCGGCCTCCTCCCGCCCATTCGGCGTGAGCGGCAGATCCAGCTGGCCGCCGAGCATGATGTCGCCGGCCGCCGCCTGGCCGTGTCGGGTGAGGAGCAGGGTGAGCATGGGCGAGCCGGCGGCGCCGCTAGAACAGCCCGACGATGTTGCCGTCGGCGTCGATGTCGATCGATTCGCCGGCGGGATGCGAGGGCAGCCCGGGCATGGTCCGCATTTCGCCGAGTAGAGGCGTGACGAAACCGGCTCCGGCCGAGAGGCGGACCTCGCGGATGGGGACGCGGAAGCCCGTCGGGCGGCCCTTGAGCCCGGGGTCGTGGCTGAGCGAAAGGTGCGTCTTGGCCATGCAGACTGGCAGGTTGCCGAAGCCCAGGTCTTCGTAGAGCTTGAGGGCTCTGGTGGCGGCCGGCAGTTCGTCGACGCCGCGGGCGCCGTAGATCCGGACGGCCACGGTCTCGATCTTCTCGCGCAGCGGGATGTCGTCCGGGTAGAGCAGCCGGAAGTTCGGGGCGCCTTCCTCGGCCGCGGCCCAGACGGCCCGGGCGAGATCCTCCGCACCTGCGCCGCCCTCGGCGAAGTGGCGGCTCACCACCACGTCGCGCGCGCCGGCGGCCAGTGCCACTTCCCGGATCGCGGCCACCTCGGCTTCCGTATCGCCGGGGAAGTGATTGATGGCCACGACCACCGGAACGTTGAAGACGCGCACGTTCTCGATCTGGGCGGCCAGGTTGGCCGAGCC
>CAZGUS010000166.1:0-5062 GCA_964529245.1 uncultured Anaerolineaceae bacterium | reverse complement strand
CTGGTAGTGCTTGCCCTCGATCTCGAGCGCCTCGACGATCTTCTCGGTCATCAGCGGCACGACGCGTTTGTCCTTGCGGCCGTGCATGATCAGCAGCGGGGCTTCGATTCGCTCGGCTCGGAAGAGCGGCGAGCCCCGGCGGTAGGCCTCGGCGGCGTCGGGATCGTCCGGCCGGCCCATCATCCGCTCCAGGTCGATGCGGCCCAGCCGATCTCCGTGGCGGTAGCTCTCGGCGATGTCGGAGTCGCCGTACAGATCGATGCCGGCGCGCCAGAGGGCGGGTTCCTCGGTCAGGACGCACAGTGTCATGTAGCCGCCGTACGAAGCGCCGTAATGGGCCAGCCGGCCATCGCACCAGGGCTGAGCGGCCGCCCAGTGCGCCACGTCGATTACGTCGAAGGCGTCGGCATGGCCCCACTCGCCGCGATTGGCCCAGCGGAACTCGCGCCCGTAGCCCGTCGACCCGCGGAAGTCTACCGAGAGGAAGGCGATCCCGGCCTCGGCCACGAGCTCACGGAAGGGCAGCCAGTCCCGCAGCGCCTGCGAAGTCGGTCCGCCGTGCGAGTGCACCACGCACGGCACGCGGACGGCCTCCTCGCCGGTGGCGTTGGCGGGCAGGTAGAGGTTGCCCTCGATGCGCCGCCCGTCCCGAGCCTCGAAGGCGAAACGCGCCCCGGTCGCGAAATGGGCCGTGTCCACGACGGTCGGCAGCGAATGGGTCAGCTGTCGCGGCTTTGCGCCATCGGCCGCGGCCTGAGCGACGGGTAGCAGCCAGAGCTCGTCAGGTGAGCGTTCGCTGCGCCCGATGGCCAGCACGGCCGACGCGTCGGGCATCCAGCCGACGATCATCCACACTCCGTCGAACGGGTTCACCGCGACCGATCCTCCGACCGTCCCTGCGGCGCCCGGCGCGGCCAGATCGCCGATCAGCAGGTCGACGAGCCCGTCGTGAACCTCCACAAAGGCGAAGCGCTTGCCGTCTGGCGACGGCACCGGCACGTAACCCCAGCCCCCGCCCGGCTCACCGTGCTCGCGCGATCCGGTCGTCAGAACCGTTCGCTGCGCGCCGTCCGCCGAGATGCGGACGACCTGGAACCAGCCGTCGCGGTCCGAGACCATGAGCAGCCCGGATCCGTCCGGCAGCCAGCGCGGCCCGGTCTCCCACGCGTCCTCGCCGGCGATGAGCCGGTCATGGCCGCTCACTACGTCCACGAGATGGATCTGCGAAGTCAGGAGGTCCGGCCGGCGCTGCGACGTGACGGCGATCTGGCGGCCGTCGGGCGACCACACGAATTCGTCGACGTCCACGCCGGGCGCGGTCAGCGGGATGGGCTCGGCGGAGCGAGGCCGGGTCGCGGGACGGCCGCGGCGCGGCACCGGCGCGTCCACCACCCAAAGCTGATCCCAGCCGCGGCGGCGCGAGATGAATGCGATCTGGTGGCCGTCGGCGCACCATCTCGGGGCACGATTGCCGGCCGGGTGCAGGCTCACCGGAGCCTGGTGGGCGCCCTCGACGTCGATCATCCAGATCGCCTCGTCGCGAACGAAGGCGATGCGGCGGCCGTCGGGCGACCACTGCGGATCGGAAGCCGACTTCTCGGTGGCGGTCAGCTGCTCCGGATATCCGCCCCGGGACGCCATCAGGAAGATCTGGCGGGCCCCGGCCGCTTCGGCGGTGAAGGCAACTCGACGGCCGTCCGGCGAGAGCCGATACTCGCGCGGCGCCTCGATGGCGGCGGCCTGCTCGACGGTCAGGCCACCGCGCGATGGACGACGGGCGCGGCCGTTCTCCGGAACGCCGCGGGCAGGCTCGACGATGGCGCGGGCGGCACGGCCCGCGGCTCCGTGCGCGGGCCGTGTCACCGGGCGCGCCAGTCGAGGCCGATCGGCAGATCCTCGTGCTCGCCGGGCTTGGGGGCGGGGTCGACGCGGACGAACGTTTCGTGCCCGAACATCTGGGACAGCCCCTCGCGGACCTCCGGGTCGTCCCAGCGCCGGCCCCGCATCTGGCTGTCGTGGCAGGCCAGGGCCGCCAGCTTGCGATCGAGGACCTCGCCGATCTCGACGACCGTCGTGATCTCCTCGTCGGGCCTGGCCAGCCGCTCGAAAGCCTCCTGCTGGCGGCGGTCGTCCTCGGACGGCAGGGTCGTGTCGCCGGAGCGGCGCCGTTCCTCCTCCATCGCTGCGCGCATGCCCGCAATGCGGGAGCGTGGCATGACCTGGTGGTAGAGGGCGATCGGGCCGCCCGGCTCGGCGGCAGCGCGACGGTATGCCTCGGTTGCGGTAGCCGAGCAGCGGACGTGGTCCGGGTGGCCGTAGATGCCGCCCGGGTCGAACGTGACGATGACGGCCGGCCGGAGCCGGCGGATGACCTCCACCATCCGCCCGACGACCTCGTCCGTGTCGGCCAGCGCCAGCGACCCTTCCGGGGCGCCCCAGCCCTCCATGCCGGAGTCGCGGTAGCCCAGGAAGATAGGTTCGGAGATCCCCATCTCCCGGCAGGCGCAGCGCAGCTCGTCGAGCCGGATCTGCGGATCGAGCGAATGATCCACGTCCATCTCTCCGGGCCGTCCGCCCTGGTCGCCGTTGGTCACGCACAGGACCCAGACGGGATTGCCCGAGGCCGCGGCCAGGGCCATCAGCCCGCCGGCGCCGTAGCTCTCGTCGTCGGGGTGGGGGAAGATCGACAGCAGGCCGCGCGGGCCGCCCGATCCAGTCGAGCCGCTGGACCCGGCCATGCTAGTTACCCGGCCGCCGCGCGGACGCCTTCGAGCGCGCCCCGCCGGCAGCGCGACCGTTCGTCGCGTCGCTCGCGCCCTCGTCCAGGCCGAGGCCCTGCTCGAGCTCCGCGCCCAGTTCGACGGTCCGCCGATAGGATGCCCAGACCGCTTCCGAGAGCACCGTCCGAAGGCGGCCCGACTCGAGCTCGTGGATCGCGGCCGCGCTGGTGCCGCCGGGCGAGGTGACCATGTTGCGGAGCACGGCGGGGTGCTGGGCGGTCGCCTTGGCGAAGGCCGTGCTTCCCTCCAGCGTCTCGATCACGAGGTCGTGGGCGACATGGCGCGGGAAGCCGAGGTGGACGGCGGCGTCGATGAGCGCCTCCATGACCAGGAACACGTAGGCCGGCCCCGTGCCGCTGACCGCGGTCGCCATCTCGACGAACTTCTCGTCCTCGACCTGCATGTCGGTGCCGAGCGCCTGCAGCAGTACGCGTGCCTGGGCGCACTGCTCGTCACTGACCTCGGGGGTGGGATACCAGACGGTGATGCCGCGGCCGATCTGGGCCGGCGTGTTGGGCATGCTGCGGACGACTTCGCGGTGATCGAGAAGCGACGTCAGGACGCGGCAGGTGGCCCCGGCGACGATCGAGACCACCAGCTGGTTCGGCTTGAGGTGGCCGCCCAGTTCGTGCCCGACTTTGGTCAACGTCTGTGGCTTGACCGAGAGCAGGATGACGTCGGCGCCGCTGGCGGCCTCCAGGTTCGAGGCGACCATACGGACGCCGTACTGGCCCGCCAGCTCCTCGCGACGCTCTGGTCGCGGATCACTGCCGACGATCTGGCCCGGACCGACGAGCTTGCCGCGGAGCAGCCCGGCGATGATCGACTCGGCCATGACGCCGGATCCGATAGTGGCGACGGTTCGGTTCGAAAGTGGCGACATGCGGCGGAGTATAGGCGCCATCGCGGCCCGGCGAGGGCCCGGCGCGCGGGAAATGGGCGGTTCGGGGCGGTTCCGGCCGGAGATCGACCGGAGTCAGTCGCGGCCGGGTCGGAGGGCCGGTGGCGTCCCGCCTCATCCACGAGGGTTCTCCGCTCGAGAGGCCCCAGACAGACGAGAGCCGGTCGCTGGGAGAGGGCGACCGGCTTGATGTTTCTCGTCTTGCCCTTGGAGGAGGGAGGAGGCAAGAGGAATATTCCGGCGCGCCGCTGAAGTCATCCTGAAATCGGAAAAGTTCTCTCGGCGATCCCGGCACCTGGCGCGGCTACTCCATCACAGGCGTCCAGCTGCCCGGAGGGGACGTGTCCACGAATGTCTCGGGGTCGAAGATCTCGGCCAGCATTCCGACGCCGTCCAGGACGCGCGGGCTGGGCCGTTCGAAGTAGACCGGCTCGACGATGAAGACGCGACCCCGGCGGACGGCCTCCATGTCGTGCCAGAACTCGGGTAGCTGGAGCCGCGCAAACGCTCGCTTGGCCGCCGGAAGATGCATCCCGACCGGCGCCAGCAGCAGCATCTCGGGGTCGACGTCGCGGACCATCTCCCAGTCGATCTCGATCGGGGCATCGCCCTCACGGCCGAGCAGATCCCACCCGCCGGCGCGGCGAACCTGCTCCGGCACCCAGCGGCCGCTGGCGAAGGGTGGCTCGATGCCCTGCAGCATGACGACTCGCGGCGCCTGCACGCCCTGGTCCTGGCGAACCACGACTTGCTGTTCCAGGTCGCCGAGCTCCTCGCGCAGGGCCTCGAGCAGCTCCATCGCGTCGTCCTCGGCCTCGACCATCGCCCCGATCGTAGTTACGGAGTGGAAGATGCCCTCCATGCTGACCGGATCGAGCGAAACGATGACCGGCTCGCCCGCCGTATCTCCGAGCACTTCGCGGACCCGGCGGCTGCCGAGGCCGGACCCCGAGACGGTTTCCCGGACGATCACGAGATCCGGCTGGGCGGTCCGCAACGCGTCCACGTCCAACTCGGCGGGGCCGATCTCGTTGTCCACGAACGGATGGAGGATCTCGCCGCCCGCGGCCCGAGTGCGGTCGCCGGCGTGGCGCGGCCGGGTGACGACGGCCACACCCTCGATCTCCGGCGGATAGTCGCAGCAGTGGCTGACGCCGACCAGTTCCTCGCGCAGGCCCAGGGCGCACACGATCTCGGTCGCAGAAGGCAGGAGCGAAACGATTCGCATCGGTCAAGTCTAGCGGTGGCGCCTTGTCGGCCCCTTATCTGCCACTTATCCGGGGCTGCACCGAGACCCGCCGCCGGGAACACGCGGCCCATCCGCGGCCCCTCTACTCCCGGACATCGCCGCCTTCGTCACAGCAGCGACGAGCCGGAATCG
>CAZGUS010000165.1:0-5075 GCA_964529245.1 uncultured Anaerolineaceae bacterium | reverse complement strand
CTGCTGATCGCCGGCGCCACCGGCTCGGGCAAGAGCGTCATGGTCAACGCCCTGATAACCAGCCTGCTGTGCAACGCGACGCCGGACGAGGTGCGCCTGGTCCTGATGGACCTCAAGCGCGTCGAGCTGTCGGGCTACAACGGCCTGCCGCACCTCATGGTGCCCGTCATCACGGAGCCGGAGCGCGCCAAGGCGGCGCTCAAGTGGGCCGTCTCGGAAATGGAGAACCGGTACCGGCGCTTTGCCGGCGCCACGGCGCGCAACATCACGGGCTACAACGAAACCCGCGCCGATCCGGCGGATCGTCTGCCTTACCTGGTCATTATCATCGACGAGCTGGCCGATCTGATGATGCGCGAAGGAAAGAACGTCGAGGACCCGATCGTCCGGCTGGCCCAGAAGGCCCGCGCCACCGGCATCCACCTTGTGCTGGCCACGCAACGGCCGTCGGTGAACGTGGTCACGGGCCTGATCAAGGCAAACTTCCCGAGCCGCATCGCCTTCGCCATGGCCTCCCAGATCGACTCGCGGACGATCCTGGACATGCCCGGCGCCGAGGATCTCATCGGCCGCGGCGACATGCTCTTCCAGCCGGCTGACCTGCCGAGGCCGATTCGCCTGCAGGGCGTCTTCGTCTCGGACAAGGAGATCGGAAACATCACGGAGCACTGGCGAGCCGAGGCCGAGCCCCATTACGACATGGGCATCGTCGAGACCGGCGAGGAGACCGAAGGGGTCGCCGAGGACGTCGACGACGACGCGGACCGGCTCATGCTCGACGCCGTCGGAGTCATCCAGGAGTACGATCGGGCCTCGGCGTCGCTTCTCCAGCGACGCCTGAAGATCGGTTACGCTCGGGCCGCGAGGATCATCGACCAGCTCGAGGCCCGCGGATACATCGGTCCGTTCGATGGATCGAACGCGCGGCAGGTGCTGCGTCGGGATGCACCGGCGTCGGCCCGTCCGTTCACCGCACACGGCGAGGATGAAGAATGACGACGAACCGACAGCCGCGGCGGCTGAGGCGTCAGAGCGGGGAGCGGGACGGGGCGGGAGCGGTCGATGCCGCCAACCTGTCCGTTTCGGAGAGGCTGCGCGGTGCCCGGGAGGCGAGGGGCATCGACCTGTTCCGGGTGGAGCGCGACACCAAGATTCGCATGAAGTACCTGACCGCCATGGAGCAGGGCGCGTTCGACGAGCTCCCGGCGGATGTGTATGCCCGTGGCTTCCTGCGCAACTATGCCAGCTACCTGGGCCTCGATCCGGACGAGGCCGAGGGCGAATGGCGCCGCGGCAATCTCGTGCCCCGCGTCAAGATGCCGCCCGTGCGAACCACGCCGGAGGTCTGGGAGCCCGAGCCCGCGCCCATCTACGACGAGCCCGCGGCCAGGGCCCCGCGGCCCAAGACGCGCAAGGCTAAGGCCGCGGCGGAGGTTCCACCGCCGGTTCCGGCCCGGGGAGCAGCGGCACCGGCGTTCAAGCTGTTCGGCTTTGCACTGCCGGCGATGAAGTGGCCGACGATGCGCCCGGTCGACCCTGCGCCGCTGGAGCCCGGCGTGGCCGCGAAGACGACTGGGCCTGCGCCGGCGGCCGCCAGGCCGGCGACTGCGACAACCAGGCCTCTGCCCGCTGCGCCGAAAGCGCCGCTGGCCAACCCGTCCATCCTCGAGTCGCCGCCGGCTCCGCCGCGCCGGTCGTTTGCGGCGGCCGTCGAGGCCCTGTTGGGCGGCCGGCGGGACGCGGGTCTGCCGCCCGAACCGGTCCTCGGTGGCCCGCAGCCGATCACCGTGAGCAGGCGATCCTTCGTGCTGCAGCCGACGCACGTCGTGCTGCTGTTGATGGCCGTGGTGATCGTCGCAGTCGGGCTCTTCTTCGCGAACCAGGCCAAGAACAGTGTCCTGCAGAACCCGACGCTGACGGTCACGTCTCCAGCCGGGGCGCTCGAGACGGTCGATGTGGGCGCGACGACGTACGTCTTCGTGGGCACCGCGACACCGAAGGCGGAGATCAGCATTTCCTGGGACCAGCGCGATCCGAACCACGCCGTGGCGGACGCGAAGGGGCACTGGCAGTTCAGCGTAACGCTGCACAACGGCATCAACCGCTTCGACATCTGGTCGACGGACCTGGCGACCGGTCACGACTCGAAGCCCATCGTCACCGACTACATCAACGTCCCCACGCCCAGCGCGTCGCCCGTCCCGTCGTTCCTCTCGGTCGATTCGCCCACCGAGGGGCAGGGCTTCAGCAACGGCAACATCACCGTGACCGGAACGTCCGTTGAGATCGCGTCCGTGACGGTCATGGCCTCGTACGTGGGTCCGGCGCCGTTCTCGCTGCCGACTCCCAAGCCGACGAGGACGCCCGGGCCCATCCCGACCGCGCAGGCCACGCTCATGCCGGTGGCGACCGTAACTCCGGTAGCGGTGCCGACGCCGACGACCAAGCCCAAGGCCAGCGCGACCTCGTCGATCAACCCTGCGCCGGTGACCGTCACTCCGTTTGTCGACGGCAAGTACTCGGCGCCGCTGCAGCTGCCTTCGGGCCGCTGGAAGATCACGGTGATCGGCACCGGCACGGACGGCTTCGCGACCGACCCGATCGTGCGGAACATCATCGTGACGGCCGGCTCGCTGGTGGTGCTCTTCCAGGTCCGCGGCGGCAACGCGACTCTGAAGATCTGGAAGGACGGCAAGCTGACGGCAGCGTACGGCGGCAACGGAACGCTCGTGCTGAAGGGCACGGATGTGAAGATCGTTGCCAACCAGTCGGTCTGGTTCTACTCGACCGCCCCGTACGACGTCCTGGTGACCGTCAACGGCGTTCCGTTGGGCCGCTTGACGACGAGTCATACGCCCGCAAGCTGGCGCATCACCGCGTTCGGGGCACCGACTCTTTCCAACGACAGGTGAGTCGACCATGGCGGAGGAACCGCTCGAGGTTCTGGCGCAACGGCTGCAGGAGCTGTGCCTGCGGCTCTCGTTGAGCGTGGCGACGGCGGAGTCCTGCACGGGCGGGCTCGTGGCGAACGCCATGACGGACGTCGCCGGGTCGAGCGGATACTTCCGCGGCGGCGTGGTCGTCTACTCGAACGAGGCGAAGATCGGGCTCCTGGGAGTCTCGGCAGAGATCCTCGAAACCCACGGCGCGGTGAGCGCCCAGACGGCCAGGGCCATGGCGATCGGGGCGCGGGCGCGGCTGTCGGCCGACCTGGCCGTGGCGGTGACCGGCGTTGCCGGGCCGGGCGGCGGCAGCGCCTCCAAGCCCGTCGGCCTGACCTACGTGGCCGTCGCCGACGCGGCCGGCGTCGAGGTTCGGCGCCTGCTCTGGACCGGCGACCGGCTGGCCAACAAGAACTCCAGCGCCCGAGCCGCGCTGGAGTTGCTGCTCCTGCGCGCCGGCGCTTCGGAGGTTGCGGATGCCGGAGCGGACGCCGGCGGCTCGGTGGCGAGCGAGGACAGGTCGCCCCGGTGAGCCCCGTCAGAGGCGCGGCGTCGGTCGGGTTCGGACTGGCGCCGGCACGAGAGGCGCGAGCCATCCGACCCGGCGAGCGCATCCACGTCGTCGGCGCGGCCGGGGCCGGGGCGAGTGCGGCCGTAATCCTGGCGGCCGGCGAGGGCGCGCTGGTCAGCGGCTGCGACACGGAGCCGCACTCGAGCTACACGCCGGCGATCGAGGCCCTCGGGATATCTCTGGCGGGCGGCCACGACCCCACGCATGTCACCGACCAGCCCCCGCCGGACCGGCTGGCCGTGACCAAGGCCCTGACCGCGATCGACCCGCACAACGCCGAACTCGAGGCCGCGCGTGCCGCCGCTATCCCAATCGAGCCCTGGCAGCAGGTCATCGCCGACGCGGCCGCGGCCCGGACCCTCGTCGGCGTCGCCGGCACTCACGGCAAGAGCACCACTTCCGGCTGGCTGGTTCACGTGCTGGTGGAGGCTGGACTCGACCCATCGGCCTTCGTCGGCGCGCTTCTGCCGGCCTCCATCACCGGCGGCATCCCTTCCACGGCCCGCCGAGGGGCCGGCCGGCCGTTCGTGGTCGAGGCCGACGAATACGCCGGCAACTTCGACGCCTACCGGCCCGGGGTCGCGGTCCTGACCACCGCCGAGTGGGATCACCCCGACGTGTTCCAGGACCGCGACGCCGTCGTTGGCGCGTTCGCTGCCTGGCTGGAGGCGGCCCGTCGCTCGGTGGCGGAGCCCGTACTGGTCGCGAACCTGGGCGACGAGGGAGTGGTCGGGGTGGTGTCGAGGATCAGGCGCGAGGGCTGGCGCGGCCGGCTCGTGGGCGTCGGCGCTGCGGCCGCCGTGAGGGCCGCCGGGGGACGCAGAGCCGATTTCGCCGAGGCGATCATCGGCCGCGTGACTGCCACGGATCCCGACGGTACGACGCTGGAGATCGAGGGCGGCGCGTTCTCGACCCCCATGACGGCGAGACTGCGGCTGGCGGGGCGCCACAACGCCGCCAACGCTCTGGCGGTGGTCGGGGCCGCGCTTGCCCTCGGCGCCTCGCCACGGGCCGTCGTGGGCGGTCTCGAGAGCTTCGAGGGCGTCGGGCGCCGCCTGGAACGGAAGGGGGAGGGCAGGGGCGTCGTCGTATACGACGATTACGGCCACCACCCGACGGCGATCCGCGAGACGCTTGCCGCCATCCGCCAGAGAGAGCCCGGCAAACGCATCTGGGCCGTCTACGAGCCCCTGACCTACCACCGCACCGCGGCCATGCTCGATCAGTTCGCCGAGGTGCTCGCCGGCGCCGACGCCGTCGCCGTCGCCGACATCTGGGCCGGCCGCGACCCGGACACGACCATCGCATCGGCCGCGGCCTTGGCCGACGCGGTCGCTCGGCGCAACCCGCTGATCCCGTCGGCGGCGCCCGGCTCGGTGGAGGAGACGGCCGCCTGGCTGGCCGGTCAGGTACGATCCGGCGACGCAGTCCTGGTCATGGGCGGGGGGCGGAGCTATCGCATCGCGGAACTCCTCGTGGAGGCCCTGCGCCGCTGATGGCGCCGCGACGTTGCCGGCGCCCCGGCCGCGAAGGCCGTGTATCTTCCGGCGGCGAATGGGCGG
>CAZGUS010000164.1:0-5145 GCA_964529245.1 uncultured Anaerolineaceae bacterium | reverse complement strand
GGGTGGAGGAGGAGGTGTAGGTCGCGTGTTCAGGGCAGGAAGAGCAGGCGGCAGAGGGCGGTGAAGGGGATCGGTCGAGGGCCGTCCGCATCCGGCAGGCGGTGGCCTAGTCGGCGGGCCGGTCAACTCCCCGCGAGCCGCGCTGCCACCAATTCACCAGCACCGCGCGAGCGGAAGACAACGTGGTGCGCGGATGGATGTGTCGGCGCCCGCGCTTTGGGCGACTCGGCTGCGGCGCGGCGGCGCGGGCGACGGTCGAGGTCTCCGAAGTTGCGACCGCCAGCGCGATCAAGTCGTCGATCTCATCCCAGCTGCGTGGCTTGCTCTTGGCGCTGCGCCACTGCGTCTCGACATCGGCCGAAGGCGCGAGGCTTCCGTCGAACAGGGCCTCGAACTGCGCTCCGTCGATCCGTTCATGCTCATAGAGGTAGGCGGCAACGCGCGTCAGTCTCCTCATCTCGGCCAGGAGCGAATCTCGGGCTTCCGTGTAGGCCTGATCGAGAATTGCGTTGATCGTGCGGTCCACGGCCGCGCGGAGTCCGATCGAAAGGGAGGTGTCCTCACCCACGACCCTGAAACTGAGGGTGCCCCGCCCGGAAGCGCCAAGAGTCGCGGAGTCCGGGTCGTGGCCCATGCCCCATTGGGTGACCATCTTCGTGGCGATGTCGTTCGCCTTTTCGAGGTCGTTGGAGGCTCCGCCGGTCACGTCTTCGAAGAGGATGGCTTCGGCCGCACGACCGCCCATGAGCGCGACCAGCCTTGCGCGCAGGTCCGATTCGGACGGCAGATAGTCGTCTTCCGACGACGAGACGGTGACCCCCAGAGCGTCGCCGTGTGCGAAGAGGCTGATCTCCTCGACCCTCCGGCGATCGCCGAAGAGCCGGCCGCAGACGGCGTGGCCCGCCTCGTGCGCGGCGATGATGCTGCGCTCGCGCTCGTCCATGGAGCGCTTGCGAGACGTGCCCAGGATCGACTTGAGCCAGCCGTCGTGAACGTCGACCGGCGTGATCTTCTCGTGAGTTCGGCGGGCAGCATAGATGGCGGACTCGTTCAGAAGATCGGCGAGCTGGGCACCGCTCATTCCCGCGGTGCGACGAGCGATCGCTTCCATGTCGACCGCTTCGTCGAGCGGCTTGCCGACTGCGTGAATGCCCAGGATCGCGCGGCGGCCGTCGATGTCGGGCAGGGGCACGTTCACCTTACGGGTGAACCGTCCGGGCCGAAGGACCGCGTGGTCGAGAGTGTCCATGCGGTTGGTAGCCGCTATCACGACGATCGAGTCGGACGACGAAAAGCCGTCCATCTCCGCGAGCAGCTGGTTGAGCGCCTGTTCGCGCTCGTCGTTCGCGTTGGTGCCGCCTCGTGTCTTCGCGAGGGCGTCGATCTCGTCGACGAAGATGATGGCCTTGCCGAACTTGCGGGCGACGGCGAACAGGTTGCGTACGCGCTTGGCACCGACGCCGACGTACATCTCGACGAAACCCGAGCCCGACATGGACACAAATGCGACGCCGGCCTCGGTCGCGGCTGCGCGGGCAAGCATGGTCTTGCCGGTCCCGGGAGGTCCGTACAGCAGCAAGCCGCGCGGGATGGTGGCGCCCAGCGCGCGGAAGCGGTCTGGGAACTTCAGGAACTCCACGACCTCGGTCAGCTCGAGCTTGGCTTCATCGCAACCGGCGACGTCGGCGAACCGCACCGGCCGGGCGACCGAACCGGTGTCGCCGTCCAGGCCGTGGAGATCGGCCGGCAGGATGACCTCGTAGTTGCCCGAGACTTTGCTGCCGCCCATGCCGTTCCTGCGAAGGAGCACCACGGCAACCACAAGCACGACGAACAGCATGGCGAGCGACAGGATGCCGCCGAAGGGATCGGAGGATTGGGAGCCGGATCCTGCCACGCTGTTGGTCGGGGGCAGCTGGGCCACGGAATCCGTGGCGATGAGGCGCCCGAAGCCGAGGCTCCGCAGCGCGACGAGCGCGTCGGTCGGGGAGACGGCAAGGGTTACGCGGACCCATTGACCGCTCGTCGTCCGGGCAGCTAGAACGTCGGTCGACGCGTTCGGAGCCGTGCCGGCGCCACCAATGGGGGCACCGGTTGTTCCGGACACCAGCGAGATCGTCGCGACCTCGCCCGCGTCGATGTGACGCTCGAGATCCAGCAGCGTCCAATCCGCGTTGAAGGTGTATGTGCCGGCAACCGGAGCGGGGGCGTTGAAGGTGCCGCTCAGGGCGGCGAGCGACAGGCCGCCGGCGATCACTACGGTGGCGATCGTCAGGCCAATGGTCAGCGCCACGTGGCGCCGGGCCATAGCCCGAATACGTCTGCCGAACCTGCGCATCGCGCTCTCCTGTGACCTCTCACCACGGCCCTTCGCGTCGGGGGCCGAGAGGGTCCGCAAGATGGCGCGACTGAATCGCTCTCGGGTCAGCCAGACCGTCAAGCTCTGAAGATGGGGTGAGTGACACCCACGGTACTCCGATATGGCGGCCTCGTCCCCGGTACCTCAGGCCGGGATGTTCGGCGTCGGATCGCCGGGCAATCTGCGCCGTCTACTTATGGCTGTGCCGCCGCCAGTCGAGCAGAACCGAGGAGCCGGCCATTGCGTGACCGGCTACCACAGGACCTGGCTCGCGACCAATGCAATCGAGAGCAGGGCCAGAACCGCGGTGATGACCCAGCCGAAGAGCGGTTTCGGTCAACTGCCCCAGCAGACGCCCGACGTGCCGTAGGCGCCGGTCAGCAGCCCGCAGTCCGGCAGGCCGACCTAACGAGGCGGAGCCTCGGGGTTCTCCTGCCACGAATCGATTAGCCGCCGGACGGCCGCGCAGCCAAGGTCCGGCAGGCGGGCATGAATGGACGACGGGCCGGCTTCCGCGACGACCTTGTAGGGGCCGAACTCCTCGCCTCGCAGGGCGGCGGCCACGTCCAGCACGAACGTCCCCGGCTGGAACCGCGTCATCAACTCAATTTACACGCACGCTTCGGCGACGAGAGGGCCGGCCCGGACGGGTAGGGGAGTATTGCGTGCGATACGTCCGGCGCAGGCTGCGCGGAGCCGGTTCGGGTAGCCGCGGCGCGTATGTCGCCCGCGCGCAGGCGCGCCAGCGCCGAAGCTACGCCGGCACGTAGCCCAGGTACATGGCGCCCGACGCGAACCGCCGCTTCTCAATGAGCCGCAGGCCGATCGGTGCCTCGAGCCGGGGGAAGAACGGCAGGCCCGCCCCGAGGATGACCGGGTGTACGACGACGCGGTATTCGTCGATCAGGCCGCGGCGGATGAATTGGGCGGCCAGCGTCGGGCCGCCCACGCTCAACTCGCCGGGGAATTCGGTCCGCAGCCGCGTAAGTACATCGCCCACGTCGCCGCTGACGAGCCGGCTGTTCCCATCGACGCCGGCGAGACTTGTCGAGAAGACGATCTTCGGCGTCGCGTTCCAGACTCGGGCGAAGTCGATCGTGTAGTCGGTCGCAGCCGGGTCGGATTCCGCGGTCGGCCAGTAGGCGTTCATGACCTCATACAGTCGCCGCCCGTAAAGGAACGCATCCGTCTCGCGGGAGCGGTCGCCGAACCAGCGGTGGACCTCTTCGTTGACGTCCGTCCAATCGAGCGAGTGGTCGGGAGTCTCGACGTAGCCGTCGAGCGAGACGTTCATCAAGTAGACCAGCTTGCCCATCGTCGCCTCCGATGCGGTATGTGCCGTTGCGCGCTGCCATTGGTGAATACAGAACCTCCCCTCGTCCACGTTGCCGGGCGAGGGGAGGTGTGCCACCAAATCGAGGCCCGTCTACGCGTGGGCCGCCTGCGGCAAGAACGGTGCGAGCAGTTGCCCGAGGTCGGGCGAGGAAAAAGGCTCGTCGACCGCGATCTTACCGTTGACGAGCTTGTAGTAGGTCAAGCCGAGGGCAGTCTTCTTCTCGCCGGCCTGGGAGATACTGACCGTGAAGCGCGCGACCACAGAGTCGCCCTCGGCCACGAGCTCTTTGATGGCGAAGATCATGCCGGCTGACTTGAGAGCGCCCAGCATTCCCTTGAAGGCCGCTCGATCCACATTGCCCATGGTGGTATTGACGTAGTCGGGAGCGAGGATCTCGTCGACCAGATCGAGGTTGCCTCCCTGCAAGACCTCGGTCATGAAGCGGCGAACGACGGCTTTGTTCTGCTCTAGAGACGCCATGCGGCACCTTTCTGGGCGGGGACGCCCATCCGAAGGGGTCGGTCTCGCCACTGGGCCCTGCGCGGCGGTCGAGGCGACCGTAATGGGGACGCCGCGCCGGCGGGAAACTCGCGAGCTTCCCTGCCTCCCGATCGGGGTCAGAGTATGCCCGCAGGAGACCGCCCCGAGTGGCATCGACGCGCCTGCCGGATCGCCATCGTTGTCTCGAGTCGCAATCGGCAGACAAGTCGGGCGGGCTGCATGTGTTCGGTTCATTACGCTCGGCACCTCGCTGCTTGCGCGTTGTGATGATGCCGCAATCCGGCGATGCTCAGCCGGGCACCGGCAAGCCGAGCGCGCGGGCGGCCCAGGGTAGGGAAGTACGGGCCTGCGCCAGCTGGAGAGGGCGAACGTGCGGCGCCTCCGGAATCGGCTCCAGACCGGCGCGGGCGCAGAAGTAGCCCGCCGTCCAGGCCGCCAGCTCGGGCGCGGCCGGCAGGATGACTTCGGGTTGCGGTCCTCCCTCCGACGCGAGACTCGGAAGCCACACCGCTATGTCGACGTCGGGGTTTCCGACCATCGGACCATCCCAATCGATGATTACCGCGCGCCCGTCGCGAAAGCAGAGGTTGTCGCTCCGAATGTCGAGGTGGAGCAGAGCGGAACCCCGGATCGGCGCGGCCCAGGCGGCCGCGGACAGCACCGGGACGGCGTGTTCGAGCCAGGCTGCCGAACAGAGGCCCAGCGTGAGGAACGGCTGTGGATCCGACGCCACTCGATCCCAGTCATCGCGGTACTCGTCCGTGAGGGTGGCCAGGTGCGACGGGATCGGATGCGCATGGACGAGTGCGGCGGCGTCGAGCACCTGGGCGGTCTTCGCGTCGTCCCAGGGCGGCGGCCAAGTCGCGTCGGACAGATCCTCGATTGCGAGCACAGGCACGAGGCCGTCGTCGGAGAAGCCGAGCAGGCGCGGAAGGAACGGGCCGGCGAT
>CAZGUS010000163.1:0-5146 GCA_964529245.1 uncultured Anaerolineaceae bacterium | reverse complement strand
AGCTTGATGAGGACGACGCGGATGTCCTCGGCCATCGCCAGGAACATCTTCCGGATGTTCTCGGCCTGCTGCTCTTCGTGGCTGTGGGTGCTGAACTTGGACAGCTTGGTCACGCCGTCCACGAGCTGCGCCACCTCCGCCCCGAAGCGCTCCTCGATGTCGTTGAGGGTGTAGTCCGTGTCCTCGGGGACGTCGTGCAGAAGCGCGGCCGTGATCGCCACCGGATCGATGCCGATGTCCGCCAGGATCTGCGCCGCCGCGAGCGGATGCGTGACATACGCCTCGCCGGTGACGCGGGTTTGGTCGCGGTGGGCTTGCTGGGCAAAGTCGAAGGCTTCGCGGAGAGGAGTCAGATCGGCCTGCGGGTAGTGGTGGGCCACCGCGTCGCGGAGGTGCCGGAAGCTCGACTCGGGCGAATGCGATCTGGGTAGGCCGGCTCTCAGCCGCTCGCCCACCGAGGGCTTCTGGGGCGCCTGGCGCGGCGCGACGGCACGCTCCTCGGCGTGTACAGGGTCCACGCCGGGGGCGAGAGTCTCCGGGCCGGATGGGTCTATGGACATCTGCCTGAGTCTACCAGTCGCACCGCGTGAGCCCGGCGCGCCGATCGGACCGAACGCGCCGCCCGCGCCGCGTCCGGTGGCACGGGGCGCGAGCGCCGGCCGTGTCTACTAGCTGAGAAGATCCTGGATGTTGATCGTGCCGGTCAGAGTCACCGTGAGCGGGCCGACGACGACCGACGTGACCCGCAGCGGGTTGGCCGTGCCGGGCGAGATGAGCGTTACGGTCGCGACGTTATCGCCGGCCGGCACGAGCAGCAGCGCCCCGTTGCTCGTCACCAGGCGCGCGGCCTGAGACTTGGACCCGACCGTCACGGTCACGACGTTCGGGGCCGTGAGCGTCACCTTCGCCACGATGCCGCTCTGAGCCTTGAGCTGCGACTCGGCCAGGGCTTCCGCCTCGGACACTGTCAGGGTGGCGGTTGCCGTCGTCGCGGTGGCCGATCCTTTGAGCGTGACCTGGTCGATCGGAACCGGATCGCCATTCGGAGCGGCGACGCGCACGCCGTCGAGGGTGCCACTGACCGTCCCGATGGTCCGGCTCAGAAGCTCGACGGAGCCCAGGGTCACGTCCACGGCGGTGGCGTGGAGATCGCCCATCACGGCGTCGCTGGAGCGGATCCGGATGGTGTCCGCATGGCCGGTCAGGAGCATGAAAGGCGGGCTGGCGGAAACCTCCACCTTGGTGTTCGTGCCGCTGAACCCCGTCGCGTTCAGGGCCGCCGTTGCGACCGCACTGACGCCGAACGGAAGCGCGAACCACAGCAGACAGAAGACGATCCCTGCCGTGACCAGGATCTGCATCAGGCAGGATCTCATCTTCCGATTGCCTCCCCGGGCGCCGCCGGGCTCCCGCTCGTCGACATCGGCTCGCTCGTCGAAGTCGGCTCGCTCGTCGAAGTCGCCCCGCGCAACGAACCTGCGCCTGCGAACCCCATCCGGCGCAAGGCCGCCACGGCCTCGGTCCGTTCGTCCCAGGCCCGGGGTCCGTCGCCCATGATGATCGACTGCTCGTGACCCTTTCCGGCAAGCAGGACGAGGTCGCCGGGCTCGGCCCTTTCGAACGCCGCGGCGATGGCCTCTCGGCGGTCCGGGATGCACAGCAGGTCGTCGCCGCGACGCTTGCCCGCGGCCTCGGCGCCGGCGGCGATCTGATCCAGGATCGCCTCGCGATCTTCGCCTCGAGGATCCTCATCCGTTACGACCACGAGCCGACAGCGCTCGCCGGCGATGCGGCCCATCATCGGCCGCTTGCGGACGTCTCGCTCCCCGGCCGACCCGAAGACGACGATCAGACCGGCCCCGGGTCCGGTCGCCGGCGCAAGTTGATCCAGGACCGTCTGCAGCGATGCCGGCGAATGGGCGTAGTCGACGATTACGCCGAACTCCTGGCCGCACTCGATCCTTTCCATGCGACCGGGCACGCCCCGGACGCCGGACACCCCAGCCCGGATGGCGGCCGGGTCGAGCTCCAGAGCCTCTCCCAGGGCGATCGCGGCCAGGGAGTTGTAGACGTTGAAACGGCCCATGAGCTGGAGTTCGACTTCGCCGCGCCAGCGCGGGGTCTGCACATCGATCCTCAGCCGCCGAGCGTCCTCGGTAACCGCCGCGGCGCGGACGTCCGCCTGGGGCGACAGGCCGAACTTGATCAGCACTGCTCCCGCCGAGGCCGCCGCCATTTCGAACAATGGCGCGGACGGGTCGTCGTGGTTGACGATGGCCGTGCGCGGCCACATGCGCGGAAGGTGCTTGCCGGGCCGCAGGTCGCCGGGCTCGCGCCCGCCGCCGAGGCGCTCGAAGAGGCTCAGTTTCGCGGCCCTGTACGCCTCGAAGGTGCCGTGGAGCTCGAGGTGCTCGTGGGTCAGGTTCGTGAAGATCGCGACGTCGTAGTCAACGCCCCCGACGCGATCCAGGGCCAGCCCATGCGACGTCGTTTCGAGGACGGCGGCCGCGTCGGCGGCATCGACCATGGCTCGCAAAGTACGCTGCAGCTGCGGTGCCTCGGGCGTCGTCACGTGCTCCGGATTGGGGCCGCGAAGACCGCCGACCTTCAGCTCGGCCGTGGTCAGCATTCCGGTGGATATGCCGGCGGCCTCGAGAACCGCCGTCGCCAGGAACGACGTGGTCGTCTTGCCGTCGGTGCCGGTGATGCCTACGACTCCCAGCTCGCGACTCGGATCGCCGTACCACCAGGCCGCGGCAACGGCCAGGGCGCCGCGGCCCCGGTCGACCACTATCTGGCGCGCCGGCAAGTCGGCGATAAGCCTCTCCACGAGGACCGCCGAAGCCCCCCGCGCGACCGCGGCAGCCGCGTAGTCGTGGCCGTCCGCGTGATCGCCCGGCACAGCGACGAAAAGGAATCCCGGCTTCACGGCCCTGGAGTCGAAGGCGATGCCGCGAATCGGAAGATCCGACCGGTCCGGGCCGCCCGAGGCTTCACGCCGGAGCGCCTCGGCTGTTCCGCCTGAGCCGCCGCCGCGCAGCCTGCCTTCGGCGTCCAGCCGCGCGATCAGCTCTCCCAGCCCGCGCGTCTCCGTCGGCTCCGCCGCATCGATCGCCTCCGCCAGCGCCCGTGTCGAGGCGTCGCCGGAGGTCACGCCATGCCCTCGCCGCCCGTTTCCGAGCCCTCCAGGCCGGCTGCTTCCTTGCGGCCGCCTCGCACGTGGCGGATGCCGTGGCGGAGCCGCCCGATACGGTCCTGCCAGGCCTGGGCGCTGTCGAACGCGAGGCGCCCGGCCGGATCGAGCACCAGGTCCCAGGCTCCGACGTAGCGAATCTCGCGCCCCCCGAAACCGCTCTTGAAATGCTCGATGCCCTCGTGCGAGATGCCCCACATGTCATAGGTCACGGCGCCCTGCTCACGCGACGTTCGGATCGCCTCCCACTTGAGGAGGTAGTTGGCCCGGCTCTCGGCTCCCTGGGCCGTCATGCCCCCGTACGGCTCGACGACCCGGTCGCCCACGCGCAGCACGAACAGGGTCGCCAGTCCATGTCCGTCCTTGTCCTGAGCCATGAGGAGGCGGGCCATCCCGAGCTTCGCGAACGCCTGCCACACAGTCAGGTAGGAGTCGTACGTCCGGATGATGAAGCCGGCGCGCCGGGCCGTCTCCTGGTAGATCGAATAGAACTCCGGGAGGCGCTCGACGGTCGCGTCGACGACCTGGACTTCGCTCTTGCGCGCCTTGTTGACGTACTGGCGCCACTTCTTGCGCAGGTCGCCCCAGAGCGCCGCCTCGTCGACGCTCAGATCGATCTGGCGCGTCCGCGGCGGTTGAACCGACGTGCCCGGCCGCCACCCCGCGTGGCGTAGAGCGTGGCGCAGTTCGCCGTCCACGTCGCACGGTCCGCCAAGCTCGATCTCGGGCTCGATCCGGACGTGAGACACCCGTCCCGGAGATGAGACCAGGACCTGCCGAAGACCGGCCGTGAACGCCGCAACCGTCGAAGGATCCCAGGCTTCGAGCACAGGGCCCCGCGGAGCGTACGCGAAAGACCAGGGAAACAGCCGCGGCCGGCGAAGGAGCATCTGCATGCCGAACTTCGTTTCGCAGCCCGGCTGCGCGTCCGCCCCCGGCTCCTCACCCACATCGTCAGGGTCGTAGGGCGGCGTGGCGGCCTCCGCCGCGCCCTGCAGGCGCGAACCCATGAAGCGCAGCGGCGTCCAGCCGTTCGGGGCCTTCACGTCGGCCCAGGCCGACGTCTGAAGGTACGAGCCCGGGTTGCAGCGCGCGACAAAGGCGTCCCAGACGGCCTTGTCCGGGGCAAGGTCCACGTCGGAAGCAGGCGACGATGAGCCGACGGCGGCGGCGGCGGAAGCTTCTCTCGCGGACTGATCGGACATCCAGCTTGCCTCCCTGTTCAGCCTCTCGGATGGGCCGTCGTGCGGACGCGAGCCGGCGCCTCCGCCGGGCCGCCCCGTCGCTATTCCGACGGGCGATGCGACGAAGAGCCCGCGTCGGCTGCGTCGTTCGCGCTCGGGCGGAGCGCCCGCGGATGGGAGGCAGTGTACGCGGCCCGCAGTCGGGCCGGCGAAACGTGGGTGTAGATCTGCGTCGTGGCGAGGCTTTCGTGGCCGAGCAGCTCCTGGACCACCCGCAGGTCGGCGCCCCCGTCGAGCAGGTGCGTGGCGAAGCTGTGGCGGAGCGTGTGGGGCGAGACGCCCTCAGGCAGGCCGGCGGCGACCCTCAGCCGCTCCAGGCGCCAGCGCATGCCCCGCGCGCCCAGCGGCGTGCCGTGGTGATTGAGGAACATGGTCCCGGTGTCCGACGGCGGGGCGGCGTCCTGCGACCCGGGATCGCCGTCTCCGCCAGGCTTCCCCGCACCTGAAGCAGTCGCGCGTCCGGCCAGGACCGGCCGGCCCCGGTCCATGTAGGCCTGCAACGCCGCGCGAGCCGGCCGGCCCAGCAACGACACGCGCTCTTTCTTGCCCTTTCCGACGACGCGCACCTCGCCCCGGCGCAGGTCGACCGAACCGATGCTCAACGCGGCGAGCTCTCCGATCCTGAGCCCTGCTGCATAGGCCGTCTCCAGGATCGCCACGTCGCGCTGCGCCAGGGCGAACTCGAGGACGGCGCGGGAGGATCCGGCCG
>CAZGUS010000162.1:0-5212 GCA_964529245.1 uncultured Anaerolineaceae bacterium | reverse complement strand
GTGAGCGAACCAGTCTGGGAAAGGTCGCCGGCCAGACTCGCGCGGCACGCGGCATGCGGCACGCGGCATGCGGCATGCGGCACGCGGCATGCGGCACGCGGAGGAGGTTGCGCCCCCTGCGCCGCATCGCCGGCTCTTTACTCCGAGCTAGGCCTTCTCGGTCACTCGATATTCGAGGTAGCGCCCGGTCAGCAACCGCGTCTGGGCGTCGAGCGCCGGCAGGTTCGTGAAGACGACCCCGACCGCGGGCAGACACAGCCACTGCAGCCACGACACCAGCTTCATCCTGATGCCCCATTCCTTGGGCCGTGGCGGGGCCAGCTGGTCCTCGATGAAGACCAGGACGATGAGCGACGCCAGCGCTCCGGTCAGCAACCACGCGGCGTAGACGGGCAGCTGCTGCCCGAGCGTAGTCGGCCGGAACGAGTCGTTGAGCAGCAGCGGCAGCGTCGGCCCGAACATCAGGACGAAGGGCGCCACAGCCCAGTTGATGTGATCCGCCCACAGAGCCAGGAGCCTCGTGATTCGCTGATGCAGCGGGATCTCGGCGTGATTGATGGCGTTGTCGATGAAGTATGGGATGTCCGTGATGCCCCAGGCCCAGCGCCTGATCTGCGTGTACTGCTGGACCAGACTGCGCGGATATGAGCGGGCCCGCACCGCGTCGCCGTAGACAGGCATGAACAAGGGCACCGAATGGAACTTGCCGCTGTAGCGGAAGAAGCTCTTCCAGTAGAAGCGACTGTCCTCGGGAATTGCGTCGGTCGCCCAGTAGTCGACGTCGTGAATGGTCTGCAGCGAGACGGCGTATGAGCTGAAGCTGACCAGGCGCTCCGGCGTCAGGTGCCGCCACATCTGAACGTGGGTCGTGCTGACCGCGATCAGCCTCACCGGCAGAGGGCACTGCCAGAGGTTGTTGTGGAACATCGGGATCGGCTGGTAGAGGCGGTGGTATCGGTCGGGATCGGTCACGAACGTGTAGGTCAGGTAGCCGAAGTACTGGCGGTGGATGCGATAGTCGGAGTCGAGGTCGGTGACGATCACCTTGCTGGGGTCGAAGCCCAGGCCGGTGAGCTCTCTGTACAGCCAACGCCCGCCGTATGCCATGGCGCTCGACTTGCCGACGACGACGCCTGGCTCCAGCGGATCGAGGATGTGGAAGAAGTGGCGGAAGCTCGAACCGAAGGCCTCCTTCAGCCTGGCGACGTTTTCGCGGCCCTGCAGGTCCGTCTCGCGGGTGATGATGGCGACCATCCTCAAGTCGCGCGGGAAGTCGGACTCGGCCAGCGCCTTGAGCGTCTCGTAGAGCTTCTCGTACGGCTCCGTGTACGTAGGAATGAGCGCGACATGCCAAAGCTCGCGGGGATCGGGCAACGGTGACGCGGCGGCGTTCAGCCGCAGCAGACGGCCCAGTTCACGCCTTTCCGAGACCAGGCGCCGTTGCTCGAGGCGCCCGCCCCGGGCGGCCAGCTCGTTGCCGGACCGGTGCAGGTCCTCGACACGCTTGTCGACGAGTTCGATGAGTGACCGCAGCTCGTCGTAGCGAGCCTGGGGGTCCGTGAGCGAGAAGGCTCGCTCGCGCCAATCGATCGCCATGACCCTCCGGACGCGCCGGAAGGAAATGCAAACGCTGACGGCCAGCTCAGCGGCGCGATACAGCCAGTAGCAGTCGAAGCACAGGACAAACCAGCCCACCACCTGCGGGTAACGCAGCGACAGCGGGATCGGGCCCAGTATCAGGAACCATGTCACGAGGCCGGGAATGACTTCCAGGGCCCGATATCGGCGCGCGGCCTTCTTCTCAACCTGACCCTCAGCCTCGACGGCGAAGACGTCCGGTCGAACGGCAGATGAGTCGCGCCCCGCTACCTCACTCACCCGTGTAGATAGGCGTGACCCAATGCTTGAAGGCATCGAGTCGCCCGCGCACGGCGTCGAAGTACGTGCGGCTGATCTGGCGCGAGATCGGCCCGACGTGCCCGTCGCCGACAGCTCTGTGATCGACCGACGCGACAGGCGAGACCTGAGCGCCGGTACCGCACAGGAAGACTTCCTCGGCGATGTAGAGCTCGCTCCGGTCGATCTGGCGCTCCTTGACCGGAATGCCCAGGTACGCGGCGATCTCGATGATGCCGGCCCGGGTGATGCCCTCCAGGATGTCCTCACTGACCGACGGCGTGATCAGCACGCCGTCGCGAACCATGAACAGGTTCTCGGCCGAGCCCTCGGCGACATGGCCCTCCTGGGTCAGGACGATCGCCTCCTCGAAGCCGTTGAGCATCGCCTCGGACTTGGAGAACGCCGGGTTCACGTAGCTGCCGGTGATCTTGCTGCGCGACGGCATCGACGTGTCGCTTGTGCGTCGCCACGACACGGTGCCGGTGGCAATCCCCTTCTCCGTATCGATGTAGTCGCCCATCGGAACGGCCAGGACGTAGAAGTCGTGAGTCAGCCCATGGAGCTTGACGCCGATGGCCTCGGTGCTCTTGTAGACCGAGGGCCGGCAGTAGGCGTCTTCGCGGAAGTTGTTGCGCCGCAGGACTTGCTTGACGATCTCCGTGAACTCGTCGACCGAAGGCACGTCCGCCATGAGCATGATCTTGCTCGAGTTGCGAAGGCGGACGATGTGCTCCTTGATCCGAAGCGCGAAGAGCTGCTTCTGCTCCGGGTTCCAGTACGCCCGGATGCCCTCGAAAACGCCGGTCCCGTACAGGAAGGCATGAGTCATCAGCGGGAGCTTGGCCTCGCCCAACCTGACGTATCCGCCCTGGAAGTAGCAGGTGAGGTTGGACTGGTCGGGCGTGGCCGCCGCGCCAGTGGCGGGGGCCTGGGCGTGCTCAGTGACCATCGGTTCGGCGCTCCTGGTGCTGACTGCCGGCGTAGGCCAGCGCACTTGCGAGTATACCGCCGGACCCCGCGTCACAGGACCTCGACCGGCCGGCGACGGCGCTCCGCCCGGACTCAGACGCGGCCGCCGCCGAGCGAGAAGCCGACGGCGGCCACATACAGCAAGTAGAAGAGGCCACCGAACAGCAGCGCCCGGCCGTCGAGGCGGCGCCTCAGCAGCATGGGCACGAAGATCACCGCCATCGAAGCCATCGTGATGCCGGCCGAGGCGAAGGCGAGCCCGGCCCCGGATACGGACCAGATCTGGGGAGCGAGTACGAGACCGATGGAGGTCGGGATCGCGCTCTGGAAGACCATCGCCCCCGTCACGTTGCCGATCGCCAGCGTGTCCTTGCCGCGGCGGACCCACAGAACGCTGTTGAGGGTTTCGGGAAGTTCCGTCGCGATGGGGGCGATTATCAGTGCCAGAAGGGTGGCATTGACCCCGGGACCGGACGCGATGTCCTTGATGGCCTCGACGAACACCCAGGCGCCGCCGATGATGCAGGCCAGGGCGAATACGCACTGGATCGACACGATGACCAGTCCCGGGTGCGCCGGATGTTGGGGCGCGCGGCGATCGAGCCTGTGGAACCGCAGCGGCTCGAGGCCCTCATGCTCGGCGGCCTCGGCCTGCAGGTGTCCCCAGACGTGGCGGCCGTATATGAGTATCAGAACCACCGCCACCAGCCGGCGCGGCCACTCGAGTTCCACGGGGAGAAAGGCCGCGCCGATGGCAATCCCGTAGGCCACCGCGAAGTAGCCGACGTCGTGGCCGACCACCGCGTTGTCCACCGCGAGGAAGATGCCCGCCGCGCGCCGACGTTGCATCAGGCACACGGCCGCCCCGGTCACGAACATGGCCAGAGTGGCCAGCATGAACGGCGCGCCGAGAATTGCCCCGACGCCGATCTCGCTCGCGGAAACGCCGCCGCCGATCACGATCGCGATCAGCGGAACCATGGTCTCGGGCAGGGCTGTGCCGATGGCCGCCAGCACGGAACCGATGGCCCCTTCACCCAGCTCGAGCTTGTGGCCGAACCATTCGATGCCGTTGGTGAAGAGCTCGGCGCCGGCAAGGATCACCGCGAACGCTACGGCCAGAAAGACGAAGTCCAAGCTCTGCCTCCAGCCCCAAACGCGGCCCCGACGGAGCCAGCCGCAGGGACGATCACGACCCGCCCATCACGGGCAGAGCGCCGAAGACGCCAGCGGCGTCCCGCCGCGCCTTGGGCGGCGGCGGCTCGGCCGCCGCCACAGGGTCGCGCCAGACCCGGCACCGACCTCGGCCGGTGCGTCGGGCGCAGTGGATCTACGGCCGGACGTGCTGCGGGGCGTACGGAAGCAGAGCCACGATGCGAGCGCGCTTGAGGGCCACGGCCAGCTGGCGCTGATGATTGGCGCACGTCCCGGTCTTGCGTCGCGGCTCGATCTTGGCTCGCTCGGAGAGGAAGCGCCGCAGGCGGTTGACTTCCTTGTAGTCGATCGACACGGTCTTGTCCGCGCAGAACGTGCACACCTTGCGGCGGCGACGATCGCGGTACATGTCGTCGCGCTTCCCTCTGGGCTTCTCTCGAGTGTATGCGGGCATCTGGTTCGTTCCTTATCGACGTGGCCGCGCTTGGGCGCGGCGGTTGGGATCGTAGGAGCCGGCATGCGCCGGCGTTTCAGAAGGGCAGTTCGTCCAGATCGCTGGATCCGAGATCTTCGGACGGTCCGGTCGGGCCTCCGCCGCGAGCGGGTCGCGCTCCTGCCGGCTCCGGCGAGCCGTCCTCGCGCGGTCGAGGATCGAGAGAGGTGACCGTGCTCGCGACCAGTTCGGTCGTGTAGCGCTTCTGGCCATCCTTGTCTTCCCACGATCGCGTCTGGAGTCGACCTTCGACGTAGACCTTGCGGCCCTTGCGGAGGTTCTCAGCAGTGCGCTCGGCGAGGGCGGCCCAGGCCACCACCCGGAACCACTCGGTTTCTTCCTTCCACTCGCCGCTGGCATCCTTGTAGTTGTGGTTCACGGCGACCGTGAACTGGGTTACGGCCTGACCGTTCGGCGTATATCGCATTTCCGGGTCGCGGCCGAGATTACCGATGATCATGGCCTTGTTCAGCGACATCGAGCGTGCCTCCAGCTCCGCGTTGCGCGGGCCTCAGTCGATGGCGGCGGGAGCCGCTTCGCTCTCAGATTCGTCGATCAGCGCCTCGTCCTCGAGTTCCTCTTCATCGCTCGGGAGCTCGACGTCGATATCGCCGTCCGAGTCCGGTCCGCGGGTCGCCCGCACCGGGCGCTCGACGCGCGTGACGAGGTGACGCAGCACTTCCTCGCTGATGAGGA
>CAZGUS010000161.1:0-5312 GCA_964529245.1 uncultured Anaerolineaceae bacterium | reverse complement strand
ATCGGGCCGGCGGCGCTCGTCAGCGTCTGGAGAGCGGCCGGCTCGCGGTCTACGGCCAGGACCCGCCAGCCGACCCGCAGCAATTCTCGGGCGTCGCGGCCCGCGCCGCAGCCGAGGTCCACCGCCAGGCGGTCGCGGCGCGGACGGCGCTCACGGCCAGATCCGGCGGCAATCTCATCTTCGCGCTTGAACAGGTCGATGGCGGCGCGAACCGTATCCCAGGCCGGCCGTTCGACCGTGACCTCGTAGTAGCGGGCCCAGTACTCGGAATCGGTGTCCATAGGCCCAGCGTATCAGGCGAAAACGGCGCTCGCGTAGCCGACGGTCCGGCGCGGATCGCCGCCGGCATCGGCGGAAGTGGCCTTGCCCAGCAGGATGCCGCGGGTCGCGCCCATTTCGGCGACCGCGGCCAGCGTGAAGCGGACGGGATCTATGCCGCACAGCCCGCAGACCAGCCCCGCCGGCCTGGTTCGGACCAGATCCGATTCGAGTTCGCCCAGGCCGTCGCCGTCGAGCGCCAGCAGCGGCGTCAGGAGGCGGTCGTCCACCTCCTCGCAGACGTGAGCCGGCGGGTAGTGGGCGAAGTCGGAGCTGGCAATCAGCATGACGCGATCGCCGGCGGCGCGGAGAGTCGCCAGCAGGCGGCCGAGCCGGGCGCCGGCATCGGCATGGTCTCGCAGTCTCGGGCTGACCGCCAGGGCCACGATCCGCGCCGCCGGGCAGGCTCGGAGGAGCAACGGCAGCTGCACCTCGAGGGAGTGCTCGGCCAGGTGGGCGTAGTTGTCCGGCGCGAAGGGCCGGCCCAGCCCGACGATGCGCCCGGTCAGCTCGCCGTCCACGGCCACGTCCCCGAGCGGCGTTCGCCACGGCCCGCCGGTCCAGACCCCGACTCCCGCCGCCAGGGCCTGATGATCCGTGCCCGCGAGAACGATCGTGTTTGGCGCGATCTCCCCGACGACCTTCCAGGTCAGGGCCGCGATCGCGCCCGAGTAGACGAGTCCGGCGTGCGGCACCAGCCCGCCCACGACCGAACCATCGTCGGGGCCCCGCGGCGGGAGGGTGGCCTCGACGGGCCGCGCGGCAGCCCCGGCGAGAAGCGTGTCGACCAGCCGGCCCAGGCGCTCGGGTTCGGCGGGATAGAAAGTGCCGGCCACCGCGGTCGCGCGCGGGCGCTCCGGACCGCCCATCGCAGTGGTCATCGCCCCGCCCCCGCGTTGCCCCAATCGGACTTGCCCCACTCGGCCAGCCCGACGCCCGCCAGAGAGCGGCCGCAGCGCGAGCACCGGCCCTCGACCAGGGCCGCTCGCCGCGCCGAGAAACCGACCCTCCGGATCAGCGTCTCGCCGCATCCGGCGCAGCGGGTGTCCTCATCGGCGTCGGGCAGATTGCCCGAGTAAACGTGCTTCAAGCCGGCCGCCCGTCCGGCTTCGACCGCCCGCCAGATAGTGGACACCGGCGTAGGATCCAGGTCGGTCAGGCGGTAGGTTGGGAAGAAGCGACTGACGTGCCAGGGCGTCTCGGGCCCGAGCTCGGTAGCGATCCAGCCGGCCAGCCCGGCCAGCTCATCCGGATCGTCGTTGAGTCCGGGGATGAGCAGCGTCGTGACCTCGAGCCAGATGCCTCGTCGGCGCATGCCGACAAGCGTGTCCAGCACCGGCGCCAGGCGCGCGCCGACGATGCGCCGGTAGAAGCGATCGTCGAACGACTTGAGATCGACGTTGGCTGCCTGGACGAGCGGCGCCAGCACGTCCAGGGCCTCGGGCGTCTGGTAGCCGTTCGTGACCAGGACGTTGGCCAGACCGGCATCGCGAGCGAGTCGCGCCGTCTCGACGACGTACTCGATGAAGACCGTCGGCTCGGTGTAGGTGTAGGCGACGCTGCGCGACCCGGCGGCCAGGGCGGCGGCCACGACCGCGCGCGGAGGCAGATCGAACTCGCCGACGTTCCGGCCGTCTCGACCGGCCTGCGAGATTGTCCAGTTCTGGCAGTTGCGGCAATGGAAGTTGCAGCCGCGCGTGGCGATCGAGAACGCGACGCTGCCGGGGTGGAAGTGGAAGAGCGGCTTCTTCTCGATCGGGTCCGCGTTGGCGGCCACAGCCTGCCCGAAGACGGTGCTGACGAGGCTGCCGTCGCGGTTCTCACGGACGCGGCAGATCCCCGCGCGACCCGGCCGGATCAGGCAGCGATGGGCACAGGCCACGCATCGAACCGCGCCGCCGGCCTCGGCGAGGCCGAGCAGGGCCGGGCTGGCGGCGATGAGCGGGGACGTTGTCGGTCGCACGGCGACACCTCTACGCCATGCTGGATTCGGAGCCGACCCGGCGAAAGGGCCGAACGGCTCAGCTTCCCGGCCGGAACCGGCGGTCGGCCGGTACGGCGTTCGGGCGGGCGACCCACGAGCAGCTCAACCCCGCCGCCAGCGTCTCGCCGGCAGCGAGAGAGACCAGGCCCGTTCCCTGCCGGCCGGCGCGGACCAGCCGGATCGAGTCCGGCCAGGCGGTCGCCAGGCCGACGCAGACCGCCTGCGGGTGCGTCCGCACGACCGCGGCAACCACCGGTTTGGCGAAGGCGACGGTGAGTTCGATGTCGGGCCAGATGATGGTCGCCGGCGACCGAACCGAGGCGTAGACGTCGTCCAGCCGGTGCCCGGCAAGATTCGGTGCGGCGTGAAGGTCCGTGCGGCGGTCGACCGGGGTCAGCTCACCCGTGGGTATGAGATCGGGCTGGAGCGCCAGCACATTTTCGGCCGCAAGCCCGACGCGGAGATGGCCGCCCGGATTGCGGAACCACGGGTGCCAGCCCAGAGCGGCGGGCATCGGCTCTTCCGCAACGATCTCGGCGTCCAGGCACATCAGACCGCGAGCGATCGCGATCCGCTGCGTCACCATGCCTCGAAACGGCCATTTGTTGGGGTCCAGCGGGCAGGAGAGCGCGACGGATGCGGCGGTTCGCGAGGTGACGGTCCATTCAGAGTCGAACACGGCGCCGTCGATCGAATGGCGGCCGCCGTTCAGCCGCAGCCGAACCTTGCGTCCGGCCCAGTCGAGGCCGCCGTCGCGAACGCGGCCGACGAACGGCGCCATGAGGTAGCTGCCCCATCCGAGGGGCGGCGCAATCCCGGCCGCCGGCCCCACCAGGAGCCGCTCGCGTCCGGCCATCACCCACGAGGCCAACCGGCCTCCGGCCGAGGTGTCGATCGACACGCCGTCGATCTCGTCCCCGATCCTGACGATCATCCCCTACCCCCGGGCGGCTGCCGAAGGCGAAGACCTCAGGCGTGCCCAATGCCCGCGCGAACTATCCGACTTTCATGCGGCGCCTTGCCAGCTTACCGCCTGCTCGGCCGCTCCTGCAGGGCATCGAGCGCAAGCTGCCGCACGCTGCGGTGGCGCGACAGGACTTCGACATCGCGTTCGACAGGCTCCAGCGCAGTTCCGGCCATCGTATTCCAGCCCGCGGCCACGACCTGTGGGTCCTCGGCGCGCAGCAAGGCCGCAGCCTGGACGGCGGCGCCCAGGGCCACCAACTCGGTCTGGTCCGGGATCAGGATTGCGCGGCCGGAGAGCCGCTGGACGACTTCCCGCCAGGTCCGGCCGAGGGCCCCGCCCCCGATCAGGACCAGCGGCGCTCCCGGAGCTATGCCCGACGAACAGACGTCGATTCTATCCAGAGCGTCCAGGAGCCCGACGACGGCGCCCTCGTAGGTCGCCATCAGGATGGACCGGGGATCGGTGTCGTGGCGCAGCCCCAGCACGGCGGCCGCGGCGTCCGGCAAGTTGGGCGTCCGCTCGCCGTCGAAATACGGGAGCACGACGACGCCGCGGCTGGGCGCCACGTCGTCGCGGTCCAGGTGGAGCCACTCCGCCACTCGGTCCACGGCCAGGGTGCAGTTGAGGGTCGCGGCGAGGGGCAGGAAGCGGCCTCCGGCATCGGCGAACCCCGCGACGTCGCCGGTCGAATCGGCGGTCCGGGTCGTCGAAACCTGGTAGGCCGTGCCCGACGTTCCGAGACTCACGACCGGAATACCGGGCCGCAGTCCGAGACCGAGGGCGGCGCCCATGTTGTCGCCTGTGCCGGGACCGACCGGCGTCCCGGCCGCCAGGCCGGTTGCCGCCGCCGCCGACTCCGTGATCGACCCGGCCGCCTCGGCCGGCGCCAGGACTCGGGGCAGCATGTCGGTCGACAGCTTGATCGCGTCCAGACGTAGCACCTCGGGCGCGTAGGCCTCCGTGGCCGTCGACCACCAGGCCGTGCCCGATGCGTCCCCGCGGTCGGTCACGCCTTCGCCCGTTAGGCGCTCGGTCAGGTAGTCGTGGGGCAGTCTGATGGCGGCGGTCCGTGCGGCCGTCTCGGGCTCGCGGCGTCTGAGCCAGGCCCACTTGGTCGCGGTGAACGACGCGACCGGAACCACGCCCACGCCGGCCGCCCACGCCGATGGGCCGCCGAGCGCCTCCAGGAGCACAACAGCGTCGGAGGCGGAGCGGGTGTCGTTCCAGAGCATCGCGGGCCGAAGAGGTTGGCCCGCGGCATCCAGGCAGACCAGGCCGTGCTGCTGGCCCGCCACCGAAATGGCCGCGACCTTGCCGGCGAACCCGGTCTGCCCCAGGGCCTGGCGGAGCGCCTGCCACCACACGTCCGGATGCGTCTCCCTGGCGCCGCCGGTTCCGGTGACGGTGTGCGGACTGCGACCCAGACCGACGATCGCGCCGCTGTCCGAGTCGACGACGACGACTTTGGTCGATTGGGTCGAGCAGTCGACCCCGGCGACGAGCGTCTTCATCAGGATCTCCCCGGACTCGGCGACGGCAGGCTCTGCATAGGCTGCTGAGCTTAACGCACGCCCAGCAGGAGTTCCATCACGAGCTGATCCAGCCGTTCGTTGTGGTACCCGCGCCCGGCCAGTGTGTTCGGGTCGCCCGGCGCGGCTCGGAGGGCGGCCGCGTTTTCGGGCGAGTACCGGCCCACGGTCGGCCGGGCAAGCTCGTCCACCGACGAATCGGCCAAAGCCGCCGCAATCTCCGAGTCGAGGGCGAACCGGCGGGCCTTCTCCTTGAGGATCAGATAGGTCCGCATGCATCCGGCCGCGAAGTCCCACACGCCCTTTGGATCCTCGCCCCGATATGCGTGGGCGTCGAAGTGCCGGGGCCCGTCATATCCGGACTCCTCCAGCAGCTTCACGAGGAAGAAGGCGTCCTTGACCCCTTCCGATCCGAAGCGCAGGTCCTGGTCGAAGCGGCCGATCTTCTGGCCGTTGAGATCGATGTGGAAGAGCTTGCCGTGCCAGATCGCCTGGGCCACGGCGTGGTAGAAGG
>CAZGUS010000160.1:0-5409 GCA_964529245.1 uncultured Anaerolineaceae bacterium | reverse complement strand
GCGGTTCGAAGCGCGTTGGCATGGCGTCCGGATCGGATCCCGACCGGCTGGCGTCCGACCCGGCGTCTGACAGTGGACTCACTCCGAGATTGTAGAAGCGGCCCGATGGCGCAGGATCACCTGCGCCGCGGACGTGTCGCTAGCTGGCGGCCGGTGCCGACAGGCCGGAAGGATCGAACTGGCCCGGGGCCGGGGCGTAGATCGGCGAGACGCTGTTGTACTTGGACAGCACCAGTCGAATCGCCGCCGAACCGGCCACAGAGTCCGAAGTGTGGAGCTCGATGCGGTCGACGAGGAAGCTGCTCTGGTTGATCCAGACGTCGACCTTGGCGTAGCCCACGCCCTGGCCGACCAGGCCCAAGCCGTTGTCGACCACGCTCGGGGTCGCCTGGACGGCGATGTGGTAGCACGGTCCGCCCGCGCACGTCTCGACGCCGAGCAGCTGCGGGGTGAGATCCTTGTTGGCGATGGTGGTCAGGACTGTCTGGAACTCGGGCAGTAGCCCGCTGCTCGCGTCCACGGGGTTGAGTGAGAGGCTCGAGGCGGCCATGGTCGAGTAGATGTTCTGGCCGGGCGCCCGCAGGTAGGCGTTCCCGTCGACGACGATCAGTTCTCCGGCGAAGTCCGGAATGCCAGGCAGCGTCCCGACCATGTGGGCCGTCGCGTTGACCAGGTCGATGTCGCCGCTGCCGGTGCTCCCGTCGAGCGGGATCGTGGCCGGCCCGAGGGTCGGGGTCGGCGAGGGCGTCGGTGTCGGTACGGGCGTGGCAGTCGGGACCGGGGTTGCCGTCGGGACGGCCGTTGGGCTGGCGCTCGGCGAGGCGCTGGCCGCCGAGGCGCTCGCCTTGGCCGAGGCGCCGACGGAGGCAGTCGCGCTTGCGGAGGCGGTCGCGGTGGCGGAGGGCGTCGCAGAGGCACTCGGGCTCGGACTGGCGGAGACGGTCGGAGAGCTCGTGTCGGTGGGAGAGCTCGTGTCCGTCGGACCCGGCGTCGGCGTCGACTGGTCGAATCCGAACTGGAACTGCCCGAGGGCGGACACCTCGAAGTGGAGTGACTTGATGCCCGCCATGGCCGTCACCATCTTGTTGAGAATCTGGTGTGGGTCGGTCAGCGACGACGCCGAGGTGCAGCCGGCGACGAGCGCGACCACTACGACCAGACTGCCGGCCGTGGTTGCGATGGACCTGCGAAGAAACACGTAACTCCTCCTGTCGGGGCGCCGACGCATGACTTTATCGCCTCGCGGGGAGTCGCGCATGGCGGACCGGGCGACAAACCCCCGCACCGCCCCGGAGCGGTCCGTCAAACCCTCGAATGTGCCGGGACCCCGGCCTGATCCCGTGCTTCGGTCGTGCTCGCGTGAGAGTGCAACCGAAGGCTGGTCAGGATCCGATCTCGCTTGCGGCGGGGGCACTGATCGTAACCGCTGCGTTGTAGTTGGTCAGGGTGGCGGTGACGTCGAAGGTGCCGAGCTTGGCGGAACTGCCTTTGACTTCGAACTGGGCCGGCAGGACGCCGTCGACGTAGGCCCAGTAGTCAAAGCTCGCGCTGTCGAGCTGCAGGCCTGCGACGGCGGAACCGTTCTGCGCGAGCAGGGCGTTGACGCTCGCGATCGGGACCGATATCGACACGTGGTAGGCGTCGCTGCCATTCACCTTGTCGGTGGCCAGCAGCTTCTCGGTCGCACCCAGATCGGCGAGCTCTCCGGTCAGGGCGGCGATCGCCGCCGACGGGTCGGCCCCGGCGATGACCGCCGGACTCGGAAGGCCGCCCGGGATGTAGTCGCCGACTCTGCCGGGCGTGAACTGGGAGCCGCTCAAGAGGCCGAGCTTGTAGTACACGCTGCCGCCCACGACGACCACCTCACCCTTGCCCAGGGGCGCCGGGAGCGTGAGCTTGAGGTCGGCGGCCTGGTTGGACACGTCGACGTCGCCCTCGGCGGCCGTCCCGGCCAGATCCAGGTTCAGGCTGAACGGGCCGAAATTCAGGCCGGGCAACGCGGCCGTGTTGACCCTGCCGGTGACCTCGACCCTTACGTGGACCGACTTGACCGCCTGCGCCGCCGAAACGGACCGGTCGATGACGACGTTCGGATCGGTTATCGATGGAGTCGCGCTGTTGCAACCCGCGGCGACGAAAACACCGGCGAGTCCGACGATCGCGAGCGCAACCCTGGGAAATCGGAAGACCATGACTCTCACTTCGATACGGGTGCCTGCCAAGATTGCGGGCCGCCGGGAAGAGTGTCAATTCGGCGCCGACCGGATGGTGCAGTTGTCAGGCGATCGTTTGTCTCACGTTACAAACAGAAAGCCCCGGGTTGTGCACCCGGGGCTCCCTTCGCCGGACGCCCGGCAACTTGCGAATCTTCGGACCTAGAAGTCCATCTCGCCGCCGCCACCGTGGTTGTGGCCAGCGGCGGAAGAGTCCTTCTTCTCGGGAATGTCAGTGATGAGGGTCTCGGTCGTTAGCACCATCTTGGCGATCGAGGCCGCGTTCTCGAGGGCGGACCGCGTCACCTTGGCGGCGTCAACGATGCCCTTTTCGAACATGTCCCCGTACTCGCCCTTGAGGGCGTCATAGCCGAAGCCCGCCTTCAGGCCGCGGACCTTCTCCACGACGACCTCGCCGTGCGCGCCGGCGTTGTCGGCGATCTGGCGGATCGGGTATTCCAGGGCCCGGCGAACGATGTCGACGCCGACCTGGGAATCGGGCTCGTCGAGCTTGAGCTTGGCGAGAACGGACTGGCAGTGCAGGAGCGTGGCGCCGCCGCCGGCGACCATGCCTTCCTCGATGCCGGCCCGCACGGTGGACAGGGCATCCTCGATGCGGTGCTTCTTCTCCTTGAGCTCGACCTCGGTGGCCGCGCCGACCTTGATGACGGCCACGCCGCCGGCCAGCTTGGCGAGGCGCTCCTGGAGCTTCTCGCGGTCGTAATCGGAGGTCGTGTCCTCGATCTGGGCCTTGATCTGGGCGATGCGGGCCTTGACTTCCTCGGGCGACCCGGAGCCGTCGACGATGGTGGTGTCGTCCTTGGTGGCGACCACGCGCCGAGCCTCACCGAGGTCCTCGAGCGTGACGGAGTCGAGCTTGCGGCCGATCTCCTCGCTGATCACCGTGCCGCCGGTCAGGATGGCGATGTCGCGCAGCATTTCCTTGCGGCGATCGCCGAAACCGGGGGCCTTGACGGCCAGGACCTGGACGGTGCCGCGGAGCTTGTTCACGACGAGCGTGGCCAGAGCTTCGCCGTCGACGTCCTCGGCGATGATCAGGACGGGGCGGCCGATCTGGACGGCCTTCTCGAGCGCCGGCAGCATGTCCGGAACGGCCGAGATCTTGCGGTCCGTGATGAGGATCTTGGGGTTGTCCAGGACCGCTTCCATGCGATCGGGGTTGGTCACGAAGTAGGCCGAGAGATAGCCTCGGTCGAACTGCATGCCCTCGGTGTATTCCTTCTCGAGGCCCAGCGACTGGCCTTCCTCGACCGTGACCACACCGTCCTTGCCGACCTTGTCCATGACTTCGGCGATGATGTCGCCGACTTCCGGATCGGCGGCCGAGATCGTGGCGATGGCCGAGATCTCCTCGCGCGAGTCGATCGGGCGGGACTGCTTCTTGATCTCCGCGACCACGGCCTCGACGGCCTTTTCGATGCCGATGCGGATGAGCATCGGGTTGGCGCCGGCGGTGACGTTGCGGATGCCTTCGTTGATCATCGCCTGGCCCAGGACCACCGCTGTGGTGGTGCCGTCGCCGGCGACGTCGTCGGTCTTGGTCGCGACTTCCTTGAGAAGCTGCGCGCCCATGTTCTCGAACGGGTCTTCCAATTCGATGTCGCGGGCGATGGTGACGCCGTCGTTGGTGATCGTCGGCGCGCCGAACTTCTTGTCGAGGACGACGTTTCGACCCTTGGGTCCGATCGTCACCTTGACGGCCTCGGCGAGGCGATCGACGCCGCGCTTGAGTGATCGACGAGCGGTCTCGTCGAATACGAGCTGCTTAGCCAAGTCTGTATTTCCTCCGCTGCTCTACGGCCGCCCGGGTCGCGCCCGGGGCCGATCCCTGGTCGAGTCGCACTCGAACCTAGCCCTCGACGATGGCGAGGATGTCCTTGGAAGCGATGATCAGGAGGTCCTCACCGTCCACCTTGAACTCGGTGCCGGCGTACTTCGAGTACAGGACCCGATCGCCCTTCTTGACGTCCATCTTCTTGCGCGTGCCGTCCTCGAGGATCTCTCCAAGGCCTACGGCCAGGATCGTTCCTTCCTGCGGCTTCTCCTTTGCCGTATCCGGCAGGACGATGCCGCTCTTGGTGACGTCTTCGCGCGGACTGGGGTGGATGACGACGCGATCGCCTAGGGGCTTGAGCTTCTTGCTGCTCGCAGTGGCCGTTGCCAAGGCGCAATCCTCCTGTGGACGGACCGGTTGAGACCGGCCGCCGCGATTCCTGGATGTGATCCGTTTCGGGGCCCCGACTGGTCGAGGCCGCCGATTCCGTCCGAATGCTTCGCCGGCTGGACATCGGCTCCAGCGGCCGCCATCTCGGCAGCCTCACGTCGCCCGAAACCTGACCGTCGCATTAGCACTCTACCAACGAGAGTGCTAACAGCCTAACCACGGCCGCTGGGACTGTCAAGCGCGGGGGATGCGCCGTCGAGTCGAGCCGGCGGGTTGCCGGTGAGGGCCGGTCGACAGCCTCGCGCCGGCATCGCGCGGACGATCGCTCCGGCCGGGATTGCCGGGCGCCCGAATGGATCGCTTCGGTTGGACGAAGCAGTCTAGCCCCGCGCCGGACCGGAAGCAGGGCCTGGTCAAACCCGAGAATCACGAAACGGGCGGCTGTTCGCCGCCCGTTTCTTGATTGCTGACCGTTGAGTCCTCTAGAGTCCGTTCCCGATCGTGCTCAGGATCGTGTTGATCTGGCCGCTCAGGAAAAGAAGCGACGCGATCGCCAGGATCGCGATGAGCGACAGGATAAGTGCGTACTCTGCCAGGCCCTGACCACGAACTGAAAGATGCACGATTACCTACCTCCGAAGATGACGGTTCCCCCTGTAATCGCGGGAGGAAAATACCAGCGCATGTTACGTCATTAGTACTAGAAGGGATAGCCATTCGCCGCTGCTCTGGTGCGCGCAGTCCACACCTGCTTGGGCGTGGCGATCCGACTCCACGCCGGCCCGAGCCGCTCGAGCGGGGCGCATTTCCAGGCCTGTGCTCACCTGCGATGCGCAGAAACGGCTCTCAGCATCGCGTCGAGATGCTCGTTGCGGTGGATCGAGCGGTCCAGGAGAGCAGGGCGCTCGGCCAGCATGATCTCCATTGGTACCGTCTGCGGCAGACCCGCTATCAGCCGATCGACCGTCTGGGCGGCCTCGATCGCCTCGGCCACCGCCGCCTCGGGCGAGC
>CAZGUS010000159.1:2453-5459 GCA_964529245.1 uncultured Anaerolineaceae bacterium | reverse complement strand
CCTCCGCGAGACTCTTTACCGTCTCAGTGAACATCTCGCGCACCTCGACGAAACGCCGATAGGCCAGTCGAGTGGTGTAGAGCGGCACGGCGAACAGAAGCACCGCCCACCATCCGGCCGTGAGGTACATCTGTGCCATCAGCCACGCCACAGGCGCCAAGGCGATCATGCTCAGGTACGCGCCGCCGGAGCCACGCAGCTGTTTCGCTATGGGGTCGCCATTCCGTAGCGAAACGAAGACTGCTGTGAGGGCGACGTTCAACGTGAAGCAGATGAATGCTGCGCCGGTAGTCCCCAGGAAATCCAGGAGCGGGACGTCGCGCGAGGGAATTAGCTGCAGCGCGGCAGCACCGATGATCGAGGGGGCGACGATGACGCAACGGTTGGCGACTATGCCGTACCAAGGCACCTCGCCCTTGAGCTCTCGTATCTGGGTCGTCCCGATGAGACTGACCCAGCCCGCCACCGCCGGTCCGCCGAGTGTCATGGTGGCGACGAGTGGCGCAAACGCCACGTCAATGGTATTGCCGCTGGCCGTCCTTACGGGCAGCGACGAACCTACCAGAGTAAGCCCAATCCACAAGGCTATGCCGGCCGGAAGCCCGCTAGGGACTCCGCTGATGGACACATGCATCGTCGGTTGGTAGAGGCAGGCAGCCCCAACCAGCATGACGGCGGTGACGGCCGTCATGCACGCTAGCATCGCCAGGAGCCGCCGATTCATGGACACCTCATCGACGGCTGCACGCTATGTCTTGCGGCCTCTCTGGCCAATGGGTCAGATGTACCTAGAAGGGCCGGTAGCTTGCTTCCGCAGCGAGAGCGGCGAGGAGTATCAGTGAGAGCGCACGGACGGTGGCGCGAATCCGCTCATTCATGACGGGGACCAGGGCTTGGTGATTCGCTCCGGGGACCAGGGCTTGGTGATTCGCTCGGGGGACCAGGGCTTGGTGATTCGCTCGGGGGACACGGGAGTCCACTCCTGAGGAGGGACAACGCGCGGTGGGTCGCACTAACGGCTGGGTCCCTGCTCAAGTGCCCGAGTTCGGCTGGAACCGGCAAGCGTCCGAGCGTTCTCGTCCGAGGGGCGTGACAGATGTGAAACCCCGGACCTTTGGCAGATTATGGCGCCGAGAGTACCGGGTCAATACCGTACTTGGCCTAAGCGCTCGGCCCTAGCAGGTCAAATTGATTCGAGCGGCGGAGGCTCGATCCCCAGCTGTTCCCGCATAACGTTGGCGTAATGGGCGTATTGCTCGGCCGCCGCGCCATAAGCGCCGGCTCGCCGGTACAGTCGGAGCAGGCAAAGTTCGATCTGCTCGGCATCCGGGTCGGCCTGCAAAGCCAGTTGCGCTGCGGTAAGGGCGCGGTCGAACGCGCCGGCCGCCGTGTCGGCGAGGACGCTCCTCTCGATGCGATCGAGGAAACTCGCGTGGAGTGTGTCGCGGAATGCCGAGGCCCAGTCGTCGTAGGTGAAGTCGACCGCGAAGCGGGCGGTGTAGGTCTCGGCAAGTCGGGTGACGAGGTCAGGCGACGGATCTCGGCGAATTTCCGCGAGGAGCTTCAGACAGTCGGCACTCCGGCTGTGGACGAGTTCCGGATCGAGCCAGATCAGGTCCGCGCGACTGTTCAGGTAGCCGGCGGTCGTGTCCTCCGATGCGGTTGGTTCGAACACCTGCCGCAGGAAATACGAAGTCTGGTTGAGCGAGTTGGCCCCGGCCTCCGGTTCCATTTGCGGCCACAGCGCCTCGATGACTTGTTCGCGTGACGCGGTGAACTGAGGGCGAGTCAAGAGGAAGGTCAGGAGCGACAGCACTTTCTTTCGGATCTCCGTCCCCGGCAGGACGCGATCACCTACTCGTACGGTCACCCGCCCGAGATCGTCGATGAAGGCCACCGGGGCCAACCGGCGCGTCAGGACGAGGCCCGCGTTTGGAATCCGCAGGCTCTTCTTCTTCGCCAACTCTCGAAGGAGCTTCACGTCGGTGGAGTCGCCGATGAGATCCAGGAGTTCGACTGCTCGTCTGATGTCTCCCGGCCTGGCCGACTGGTTCGATAGCAGCTGCCGTAGCGCCCAGCGCCACCGTTCAGGTCGTTGGGCGGCCTCGCGCTTGATCATCGCCCAGGCGTTTCCGTCGAGGTCCGCGAGGCGCCTGGTCACGAGTTCCGCCTGGATGGACAGGTACGCTGCGTCGGCGGGTTCCAGAGAACGGAGGTGGGCTCCAAGCGCTTCGTTGCCGGAAATGAGTGCGCGTGTCAAGCGAATCGTCTTGGCCCAAAACCACGCTTGCTGGCGCTCGGTGAATCGAATAGCGGCCTCGATTTCCATGACTAACGATGGGTCTTGAGGGTTGTCAGATGCGCGAATCTCGATGTCGAGTGCGTGCCACGAGCTCTTGAAGCCCGCTTCGAACGTTGGGCCGATGGATGCGTCTATCAGTTCCCGGGCCTTAGCTAGGTTCCCATTCAGAAGCATTAGCCGCGAAGCCACATGGCGGCGGACCGAGTCGCCGCGCCCGTGATCGTCCTCTGCGAAAGCTCGCGTCAGGACCTGACTCGCTCCAGTTGGATCGCCATACATCGCGTGCAATTCGGCGCACTCGGCGATCACCAGCGGGTCAGTCCATCCCTTGATACCAAAGGCGGCGTACATGTGCTCTTGGGCCGATTCCCAATTGCCGGCATGAGCGAGTGACTTGGCCGTGTTTATGTGTGCTGCCCGTCGATCGCTCTCGTTACCCTGGTCTGAGATGCAGCGAAGGGCCGACATCCCGGCCTCGATTGCTGCTGTTGGATCTCCGCGGGCCCTCTCCACGTTTGCGAGATTCATCCATGCAACCGCTTCGTGGCGCCGGTGCCCACGGTCCTTACTCAGCCGCACGGTCTCCAGTATCAGCCGCCTTGCATCATCCAGACTCCCAGCCTCGGCAGCGTCGGCGATTGCCTGCGTAGCTCGCGCTATGGCAGCCATCTCGGCGTCGTCGGAGGCGACGAGCTGGCCGACGG
>CAZGUS010000159.1:0-2353 GCA_964529245.1 uncultured Anaerolineaceae bacterium | reverse complement strand
GCTCGCGCTATGGCAGCCATCTCGGCGTCGTCGGAGGCGACGAGCTGGCCGACGGCCGTTGAGCGCAGCTCGGCGTCCTGCATCTCGACGCCGCAGTGAAGCAGGTTGAGGGCGTTCGCCAGCTTGAGCGACGAGTCTCCGTCTAACCCCGCAAGATCGTTCTGGGCGGCGCGGAGCGTCAGTTCCAGGGCCTCGTCGTAGCGCCCGACGGCCGATTGCGATCTCGCCCGGAGCACGTCGTACCACGGGTTCGGGCCGGTATCAGGGAAACGCTCGATCAGGTCCGCCGCGGCCGCGAAATCGCCGGTGCCCAGGATCGTAGGCACGGCGGAGCAAATGGTGCGGCGCACCTGGTCCGCATCACCGGCGGCGGCCCAGTGGCGGGCGGCGAGGCGCCACGACGTCGGCTCAAGGGTTGCCGCGAGGCTCCGATGCAGCTCGGTGATCCCGGCCGGGCCAATCTCGGCCTCGAGGCGGGCGATCAAGAACTCGCTCACGAGAGGGTGAAGCCGCCATGACGCGACCGTACCCGCGCCCCTCGACAGGAGCCCAACCCGTTGAGACTGGCCGATGAGCCGCCGCGCTTCCGTAATGGATACCTCGGCAGCGACGGCACCGAGGTGCGGATCTACCTCCTCGAGCAGGGCGACCCGCATCAAGAAGCCGCGCAGATCCGGCGTTAGCTCGCCGACCACCTCGCCGGCCAGGAAGTCGTACAAATCGCCCTCTGCACCGCTCAGCGAATGGACGAAGGCTCGTACCTGGGCGGTCGACCTGCCGTCCACCGCGGTTCTCACGAGCTGAAGTGAAGCCACCCAGCCGTCGGTTCGAACCTGCAGGTCGTGGAGGACATCGGGCTCGAGCGGGTTGTGGTACGACTCGCGGAAGAGCCTGTCCGTCTCCGGTTCTTCGAACCGGAGTTCCTCACGCCCAAGCTCGGCCAGGTTGCCGCGGGCACGCAGCAACGCGGAAGGAAGGTTCGGCGTCCTCCTGCTCGCCAGGATCAGAGTCAGCTTGGCCGGCGATCGCGCGATCAGGCGTTCGACGATTGCCCCGATGGCAGGTACGTTCTCGGCCATGTGGAAGTCGTCCAGGACGAGAGCGGAGGGCACCTCGCCCAGGCAATCGAGTTCGTCGAGGAGTGTCCGCAAGACCTCCTCTTCTGGATTCAATTCGACGGCCGGCCCGGATAACAGAGCTGCGGCCCGCTGCAGGAGTCTGGGCTCGACGACCTGGCATGCCGCAACCAGGTAGCGCAGGAAGACCAGACCATCGGTGTCTTCATCATCCAGCCGGTACCAGAAAGTGCGAATCCTCGAGCGTCGCAGGAAGTCGGCAACCAGGGTTGTCTTGCCGAACCCCGCTTCGGCGACGACGTATACGACGTGGCGACCGGCCCGGGCCTCGAGCCAGTCCAGGAGGCGATCTCGAGGCAGCGTCTCCGGGGGCAGGAGCGGCCGCTGGACCTTCCCGGGGCGCAGTGGGAAGCTCGGCCGGACGAGTTCGGCGCGGTCGGCGGCGCGGCCACCGATCTCCGGGTCGACTGACACCCGAAACTCCTCTATCCCCAACCGACCCCCTGCCGGCCGGCCGTAGGATAGGAAGTCAAATGGGCCTATGTCAATTGGATTGACTGCCGAGTCCATTCACAAATGATGGTCATCGGCGATCATCTGCCGCTTAGCTGCGACTGCTTCGTGTTCAGTCCTGCTTCAGCGAAGTGAGTCCGCGCCGAAGCGGAGACGCGGCTCCATGGATTCCCGGCGCGCCAAAGGGCACGCCCGATCGAAATCGCGAGAGCCGCCAGAATGATCGTCCGGCTCACGGCCGGCGGTGCCCGCTACCCTGGGCTAGTTGCCCTGGGTCCCCGTCTCGGGCGCCGGGGCGTAGCCGGAGGTCCATGTCGCGGGCACGTAGGTCGGCACGATCTGGATGAAGATCTGACCCCTGACCATCGGCACCACTTGCCCCTTGTTGGGCCCGGTCGCGTAGGTGACCACCGTGGGCGCGTACTCACTCTTCTTGGTCCAGGTCGCCTTGATCGCTAGGCCGTTGTTGAACACCATCGCCGAGCCGCGGCCGACATACAGCACGTCGAGGCGGTGCTTGTGCACCGCGGCAGGGGTCGCATAGGCCAGGCCCACGGTCATGGTCTCCAGGATCACATTCGAGGGCGCGATGCGCAGACCGGTGGCGGCATCGAACTCCGCGCCTTCCTTGGACACGGACCGGAGATAGGTGTTCGTCTTCCAGTCGTAGTTGTAGACGATGGTGTTCTGGGGATAGGGGACGACGATCTCTCCGCCCTGGAGCCGCTGATTGCCTGGAAGCGGATGTTCGAAAACGAACGGCG
>CAZGUS010000158.1:0-5549 GCA_964529245.1 uncultured Anaerolineaceae bacterium | reverse complement strand
TCAGGGCGTTGACCATGACGCTCTTGCCCGAGCCGGTGGCGCCGGCGATCAGCAGGTGCGGCATCTTGGCCAGGTCGGTCGCTCGAGCGTGGCCGGCCACGTCGCGCCCGAGGGCGAAGGTCAGCTTCGAGGCGACCCGAAGGTCCACTTCCTCGAGAATCCGCCGCAGGGCGACGATGTTGAAATCCTTGTTGGGGATTTCCAGCCCGACGACGCTCTTGCCCGGTATCGGCGCCTCGATGCGGATCGTCCGCGCCGCCAGAGCCATCGCCAGGTCGTCGGAGAGCGCCTCGATCCGGGAAACCTTGATCTCCGGCGACGGCTCCACCTCGTATTGGGTGACGACCGGGCCGGCGTTCCAGACCGCCACGCGAGCCGGGATGTTGAAGCTGGCGAGCTTGGCCTCGATGATCGCCGCGTTGCGCTGGTGATCCATCGTGCTGTCGCCGTTGCGAGGTGCGATGTCCTCGAGCAGCGCGAGCGGCGGCAGGTGGTATTCGGGGCGCTGCTTGGGCATGGCCATCGCCTCGGCCGATCCGGGCAGCGCGTCCGCCCCGGCACCGTGCTGGCCGCGAACCGGCGCGCCGTTGCGGATCGATCCACCGGCGCGGGCCGCATCCGAGATCGGCGCGGTGTCGCGCAGCGGCCCGCCGTCGCGGGTGGTGCCCGGTTCGACCTGCGGCGCGAACGTCAACGACGTAGGTCCGAGGTTCGGGATCGCCGCCGGAATCGCGGGCGCTCGGGTCTCCGCCTCCTTGCGGCGCGGCTCGACCGCGATAGCTTCGCGTCCAAGCCGCTCCGGCTTATCGGATCTGTCGGCCCTGGCCGGTGCGGCGTCGGCGTCCGGGGCCTTCTCGGGAGCCGGACGGAACAGGGCGTTGGCGGCATTGGTAGCGAGGCGCGCGATCGGTTCGATGGCGGCCGGCAGCGACATGTCCAGCGCCAGCAGAATGCCTCCGGCCATCACCACCGCGAGCAGAATCGCCGTCCCCGGGGAGGTGATCAGGCCGGGCAGGTTGTGCGCCAGGGCCTTGCCGATGATGCCGCCGTGGCTAGGCTCGAATAGCTCGATCAGGCCCAGGCCGGCCGAGAAGCTGACCGCGGTCCCGAAAGCCGCGAGTTCCCAGTCGCCTCGGACGCCCTTGGCCCGCTCGACCATCCACCAGCCCACGGCCAGCATCAGGAACGGCAGCACGCGCCGCCCGAACCCGACCCACGGGGCGATCGAGTCGCGCCACCAGTCGGTCAGCTTCCCCTCCCCCGGCAGCATGAGCGCGATCAGCGTCGCGACGCCTACGAGCATCAGAGTCAGCCCGATGAGGGACCGCACCACGTCGGGCGCGATCCGCGGACCCGAGCCGCTGCGACTGCTCTTACGGCGAGCCGCAACGGGGCGGCTGTTTCGGCTGGTGGCCGAGCCGTTGCGCGTCGACATCTAGACCTCCACCACCACCGGGAAGACGAGCGGCCGCCGCCGGGTCTGCTCGTAGAGGTAACGCGAGACTTCGTCCTTGATCTGGCTCTTGAGCAGGCCCACCTCGCTGGTGCGGTCGCCGGGGCTCTCGACGGCGGCCATGATGTGTTCGACGGCGCCCTCGATCAGTGGATCGCGCTCATTGCCGTGCACGAAGCCGCGCGTCACGATCTCCGGTCTCGCGACCACCTTGCCGGTCTGCTTGTCCACGGTCACGACAATGATGAACATGCCGTCGCTGGCGAGCGCGCGCCTGTCACGCAGCACAACCTCGCCGACGTCGCCGACGGACAGGCCGTCGACCAGCACGTAGCCCGAGGTCACCGGCGCAGCGCGCCTGGCACTCCCGTCCGCGAAGAACTCGATGGGCTGGCCGTTCTCGATGATGAAGACGTTCTCCGGCGCGACGCCGGTCTCGACGGCCAGACGGCCGTGCTGGACCAGCATCCGGAATTCGCCGTGGATCGGGATGAAGTACTTGGGCTGGGTCAGGCCGAGCATCAGCTTGAGCTCTTCCTGGCTGGCGTGGCCCGAAACATGGGCGTGCTTGACGGTGTGATAGAAGACGTTCGCGCCGGCCTTGAACAGGTTGTCGATCGTGCGCGCCACGTACTCCTCGTTGCCGGGAATCGGGCTGGCGCTGACGATGACCGTATCGCCCGGCTGGATCTCCACGAAGCGGTGGTCGCGATTGGCCATCCGGGCCAGACCGGCCATCGGCTCGCCCTGGGCACCGGTCGTGGCGATGACTATCTTGTCGGCGGCCGTGGAGCCGATCTGGTCCTTGCCCACGATCTGACCGGGGGCATGGGTCAGGTAGCCGAGGTCCGTGGCGATGCGGAAGTTCTGCTCCATCGAGCGACCGACGACGGCGACCTTGCGATCGAACGTGGCGGCCGCGTCGATGACCTGCTGGATGCGGGCGATGTTGCTGGCGAAGGTGGCGACGATGACCCGGCCGTCGAGGGGTTCCATGATCTCGCGGAATGTCTCGCCGACGGTCCGCTCGGAGAGCGTGTAGCCGGGGCTCTCGGCGCGGGTGGAGTCCGAAAGCAGGCACACGACGCCATCCTTGCCCAGGCGGGAAAGCATCGCGAAGTCGGACCGCCTGCCATCCACGGGCGTGTGGTCGAACTTGAAGTCGCCGGTCGTGACGACCGTGCCGATCGGCGTATGGATCGCCATGCCCATCGCATCCGGGATGGAATGGCTGATCCGGAACGGCTCAACTCGGAACGGCCCGATCTCGAGGTTGTCACCCGGATCCAGCGGCAGGAGCGGGTTCTTGTGGAGCTTGTGCTCCTTGATCTTGATGCCGAGCAGGCCGCGGGCCAGGGTCGAGGCGTAGACCGGGACCCCGGGGAAGTAGGGCAACACGTACGCCAGCCCGCCGACGTGGTCCTCGTGAGCGTGAGTGATCAGGAAGGCCTTGACCTTCTCCTGGTTCTCGCGCAGGTAGGTGACGTCGGGTATGACGAGGTCTATCCCGAACATCTCCTCGTCGGGGAACATGAGGCCGCAGTCGACCACGACGATGTCATCGCCGTACTCGAAGACGTACATGTTCTTGCCGATCTCCCCTACGCCTCCGAGGGGGATGATGCGGAGCGGAGTCTGAGAATCAGTCATCTGTGCTCGAGTGACGGGCGGTATCAGTTCTGTCCATCCTAGAAGAGGTCGAGCTGGGCCGTCGGGTCGAATTCGACGCCAGCCTCGGGGTTGGTTTCCGGTGCGGCTTCCGTGTCCGGAGTGACGGCCGGTTGTTCAGGCGACGGGACATGAGTTATGGCGACCTGCGCGTCCGCGGCGCCCGGTCCGGTCGCCCGCCCGATCTTTTCGGTGGCACGAATCCGCCGAGCTTCGGTGAGGGCCGCCGGCACGCCCTGCATGTCGGTGAATAGAGTCTGCTTGAGGGACGCCTGGTGCAGCGCCGCAGCCGGATGGTACATCGCGAACGTCGTCGCCCTGGGTGCTCCAGACGCCGCGTCTGCGGCCCGGAAGGTCCCGTGAACCTGCCCGATTCTGGACCCGGGGCTGAAGCAGGCCATCGAGAAACGACCCAGCGTTACGACCAGCGCGGGATCGAGAACCTCGAGCTGGCGGGTCAGGTACGGCGCGCAGGCGGCGATCTCGTCTGGTTCCGGATCGCGGTTGCCCGGCGGGCGGCACTTGACCACGTTGGTGATGAACACCTCCGAGCGCGACCACATGACCGAGGCCAGCAACTCGTCGAGCAGCGACCCGGCCTGGCCGACGAAGGGCCGGCCCTGGCGGTCTTCGTTGAACCCCGGTCCCTCGCCCACGAACACGACTTCGGTCGAGGCGGTCCCCTCCCCCGGCACTGCCCTGGTACGACCTTCGTGGAGGCGGCAGCGAGTGCAGGCCGCTGCCTCCGCCGCTATCGCGTCAAGCGCCGCCTGGCGCTCGGCGTCCGTCACGAGGCTTCCCCGGTCACGCCCGGAACCGCCCGTCGCGAGCGGGCCTTGACCCAGTCGCGGTCGACGAGGATTTCGGCGATCTCGACCGCGTTCGTGGCCGCGCCCTTGCGCAGGTTGTCGCTGACAACCCAGAAGGCGATGCCGCGCTCGACCGACGGATCGGTCCGAACACGGCCCACGAACACATCGTCCGAGCCGGCCGCCTCGGTCGCGATCGGATAGCCGTGGTGCGCCGGGTCATCGACCACGACGACGCCGGATACGGCCGCGAAGGCCCGGCGAGCCTCCTCGGGCGTGATCGCGCGAGTGGTTTCCACGTGGACCGCCTCGGAGTGGCTCACGAAGACCGGCACTCGCACTGCCGTGCACGATAGCCTCAGCTCGGGCAGATGAAGGATCTTGCGACTCTCGGTGAGGACCTTCCACTCTTCGCGGGTGTAGCCGTTCTCCAGGAAGACGTCGATCTCAGGCAGGGCATTGAAGGCGATCGGGTGCGGGTAGACCGAGGCGACCTTCGGCTCGCCCGCGACGTGGGCACGGATCTGCGTCTCGAGCTCGGCCAGAGCCTCGGCCCCGGTGCCCGACACCGATTGGTAGGTGTCCACCACCACGCGCTCGAGGCCGACCGTGTCGCGCAACGCCATCAGCAGCGGGACGAGCTGCATGGTCGAGCAATTCGGGTTGGCGATGATGCCCTCATGCCACTCCCCGTCCTCTGGATTCACCTGGCTGACGATGAGCGGCACCGCGCGTTCCATGCGCCACGCATTGGAGTTGTCGATCACGGTCGCGCCGCGCGCCGCGGCCTCCGGAGCGAGCTCGCGGGAGACGTCGCCGCCGGCCGAGAAGAGAGCGACGTCGACGCCTTCGAACGCTTCCGGCGTCGCTTCGCCCACCGTCAGGGTCCGACCGCCGGCGCTGACAGTCGAACCGGCCGACCGGCCGGAGGCGAGCAGTCGAAGCTCCCCGACCGGGAAATGCCGTTCGGCCAGAACCTGGATCATCGTGCGCCCGACGACGCCGGTGGCGCCGACGACCGCTACGGTCAGCGGTTGAGCTTCTCGGGACATAGCTCCACTACTCTTCTTGGGTTGCGGGCACAGCCGGGATTATACCAGCGAGCCCGGCGCGGCCTGTCGTCGTCTGCATATCGATACGTCGCCGCGCATGACTATGCATCCCCTGGATACAGAGCGGCCGGCGTGCTCGCTTGACAACGAACCCGCCGGCCGCCCCGAATTCAAGACCCCGGTGTTAGCCCTCGGTGCGGGCGAGATGACGCTGCATCGCCGCCTTGCGCGAGAGGTTGACGCGGCCCTGGCGATCGATCTCGGTCACGACGACCATGACCTCATCGCCGACCGAGACCACGTCCTCCACTGTGGGCACGTGATAGTCGGCCAGTTCGCCGATCCGGACCAGGCCTTCCTTGCCCGGCAGGATCTCGACGAAGCAGCCGAAGCCCATGATCCGGGTCACTTTGCCCAGGTACAGGCCGCCGACTTCCACGTCGCGGGTGAGCGACTCGATCCACTGGATTGCCTTGCGCGAGCTCTCGCCCGACACGGCGGCAACGGAGACGGTGCCGTCGTCCTCGACGTTGATCTCGGTGCCGGTTTCCTCCTGGATCTTGCGGA
>CAZGUS010000157.1:0-5597 GCA_964529245.1 uncultured Anaerolineaceae bacterium | reverse complement strand
TTGGCTTCCGCCAGCAGCACGTTCATGTGGCCCGGCATGCGGCCGGCCACCGGATGGATCGCGTACGAGACGTCGATCCCACGCGCTTCGAGAAGGTCCGCCAGCTCGCGGACTCCGTGCTGAGCCTGGGCGACGGCAAGGCCGTAGCCGGGGATGATCACGACCTTGCTGGCATAGGCGAGCTGGATGGCGGCGTCGTCGACCGACACCTCGCGGATCGTGCCGCCCTCTGCGGTCAAGGCCGTCTGCGATCCTTCGGCGGCGCCGAAACCGCCGACCAGGATGTTGGCGATCGAGCGGTTCATGGCGTTTGCCATGAGCCTGGTCAGGATGGCTCCGGAAGCCCCGACGAGCGCGCCGGCAACGATCAGGATCACGTTGCCGACCACGAAGCCGGCCATGGCCACGGCGCTGCCGGTGAAGGCGTTGAGCATCGAGATCACGACCGGCATGTCCGCCCCGCCGATCGGCAGAACCATCGTCACCCCGAAGATGAGGGCGCCGACCAGGGCTGCGATGAGGAGCGCATCCATCACCGACGCGTCGTAAGTGAATAGCCCGGCGCCGGCCAGGACCAGCACGATGGCGCAGCTGAGGGACACGACCATCGCCACTGCGGAGAGGAAGCGGCCGCCGGGCAGGACGATGGGCTGGCCCTTGAGCCGGCCCATCAGCTTGGCCGAGGCGATCAGTGAGCCCGTGAAAGTGATCGAGCCGACGACGACATCGACCATGATGAAGAAGATCAACCAGCCGTCGAGGCTCGCCAGGGCGCCTTCGGGCGTCCGCTGGCTGCTCATGCGCACGAAGTCGTCGATGGCCAGCAGAGCCGCCGCCCCGCCGCCCATGGCGTTGAAGAGCGAGACGAGTTGCGGCATTGCGGTCATGGCTACGGTGCGAGCCATTCGCAGGCCCGCCGCGCCGCCGATCGCGAGGCCGCCCAGGATGATCAGCCAGTTGCCGATTCCCGGACTCGAATTTGCAACGAAGCCAAGCTCGGCGACGACGGCGATGGTCATGCCCAGGGCGGACAGGCGGTTGCCGTTGCGGGCCGTCGCCGGCGAGTTCATCTGGTGCAGGCCGATCGCGAACAGCGAGGCCCCGATCAGGAACGCGAACTGCACCAGGTAGCCAAGGTCGGTGGTGGTCATGGCCGGCTCCTCGTCATTCGGCGGGCTTGTCGGCCTTGGGGACCGGGCGTCGTTTGAACATCTGCAGCATCCGATCGGTGACCCAGTAGCCGCCTACCACGTTGGCGCCTGCGAAGACGATGGCGGCGAAGGCGATCACGCTGCTCAGCGGATTGTCGGCCGCGGCCCCGAGCGCAATGGCGCCGACGAGAACGATCCCATGGATCGAGTTCGTGCCGGACATCAGCGGCGTGTGTAGTGTGGCGGGCACGCGGCTGATCACTTCGAACCCGAGAAGGATGGCCAGGGCAAAGACCGTCAGGTCGTTGACCAGCGTTCCGACGTTCATGCCTGGTCGCCTCCTTTTGGAGCCGGCTGGAGCAGCTTCAGGGTCGCCGCCTGGACGACCTTGCCGCCGTGAGTTATCACCGTCGCCGCCGTCACCTCGTCGTCGAAATCGAGATTGATGCTTCCATCGGCGACGAAGCTGAGCAGAAGATTGGATATGTTGCGTGAGTAGAAGATGCTCGCTCCCGTCGGCATCGAGGCGGGCAAGTTGAGCGGGGCGTGGATCTCGACGCCGTTTCCGCTGGTCACGATCTTGCCCGGCCTGGACAGCTCGCAGTTGCCGCCCAGGTCGCTGGCGGCCATGTCCACGATCACGGAGCCCGTCTTCATGGCCTCCACGGCGGCGCGTGTGACAAGGACTGGAGGACGGCGCCCGGGGACCTGGGCGGTCGTTATCACGATGTCCGAGGCGGCGATGATGCCGTTCAGCTCGTCCTGCTGCGCCGCCTGCTCCTCGGCCGTGAGCGAGCGGGCGTAGCCGCCCTGGCCGGTGGCATCTATCGCTGACTTGAGGGTCACGAACTGCGCGCCCAGCGACTCGGCCTGCTCCTTGGTGTCGCGGCGAACGTCGTAGGCCTTGACCATGGCGCCCAGCCGGCGGGCGGTGGCGATCGCCTGCAGCCCGGCCACGCCCACGCCCAGCACCAGCACATTGGCGGGCTTGGCGGTGCCGGCCGGGGTCGTGAGGAGAGGAAAGTATCGGCCGAAGGCATTCGCGGCGATGAGCACGGCTTTGTACCCGCCGACGTTTGCCTGCGACGACAGAGCATCCATGCCCTGCGACCGCGAAAGAGTGCGCGGAATGGCGTCGAGGCTGATCGCGGTCACGTTCAGGCGGGCCAGGGCGGCCATGGCGCGAGGGTCGAGCAGCGGAGCCAGCAGCCCGATGACGACCTGGCCTTCGTGCAGCAGCTTCGCCTCGTCCGGCGTGGGGCGATGGATCCGCAGGATCACGTCGCTGCTCGAGTAGAGAGTCGCGGTGCTGACGACCTTTGCCCCGGCGTCGACGTAGCTCTGATCCGGGAATGAGGCGGCGGCTCCCGCGCCGCGCTCGACGAGCACGGTGATGTTCGCGTCCCGCAGCTTCTGGATCGCGTCCGGGACCAGCGCCACGCGACGCTCTTCGGGAGCGATCTCCCGAGCGACGCCAACTTTCATCGTGATATCACCTGCTGCTCGCATCTTGGACCGGCCGGCACAAGGCAGGAGCGCCCAGTGAGGACGCGCCCGACAGTCTAGCCCGGCTCGCCGGGCCGTGCCGCACCGACTGGCACTGGCTCTCCTGCCCGAGTCCGAAACCGCCCCGTCGGCGACGATCGCAAGCGGTTCGTCGGGTCGGCCTCAGTTGAGACACGACCATCTCACATCTCACAATTTCGGACGGCCGGAGCGGGCCGCTGTCTCGCCAGATCGACTTCGCGCCCATACGTCGGGCCGGCCGAAGATGCCCTCTGGTCACATTTCAGCTAAGGCGTATAGTCATTCGGTTATCGCCGGTGCTGCCGGCGAGTCACACCGAATCCGGTCAGTGGACTGCGAGAGAGGCACACCATGGTTACAGTTCGAAAGGCCGATCCGGCGCTCATGGACAAAGCCATCACGCCGACCCGCGAGCTAAGCCCGGCCGCAAAGGAACGGGATCAGCAGCAGCGCCAGTTCAAGCGGCTGATCGGCCAGCTCAAAGGTCCGGAGCAGGTCTTTGCGGTTCGGCTCGATGCCACCGAGAAGCCGATCACAATTCGGCAGCGGCTGTTGCGCGTAGCCGCCGAAGCCAACGTCGAGATCGCGGTCCGAAAGCACGGCGACGGCTTCCTCGTCGGCCTGCTCACACCTGAGCGCCGCACGAATCGCGGACGTCGCGCGACCGGCGCAGCCAAGCGCTGAAGTTCCGGGCCTAAACCCGGGCCCGACGAGTTACACGCGGAAGAGACCGACTCCGCGGCGCGACGTCGGGCGTCGTCGCGACTCCGCGTCCGGCCAAAAGAGCCACGGCCGGGCCGCCGGGCCCAAGTGGCCAGCATGACTCGGCCGGCATCCGCAGCCGGCGGCAGCGAGTGGTCGTAGGGCGGGCGACGGCGAGCACGGTGGAGAACACGTGCAGGGCGATAACCGCGAGAGCCGGACGGGCGCCGATTGGCTCGATCCAGCGTCGGGACGAAGCCGGCTGGTTGACATTCGGTGCGGCTTCGCCGAGCTGGCGCGCCGTGAAGCCGATGCCGCCGCGGCCCGTGTCGCCGATACGCGCGTCCAGCTCGACGCGCAGGCGGTCCTCCTCAGTTCCGCCCAGACCGCGATGGATCCGCTGGCGATCCGCGCCGACAAGGAACGAGCCCACGCCGACTTCCAGAGGTCGATAGATCGGGCCACCTCGAGAGACCAGGTCGAACTGGCGGCAGCGTCATGGCTGGCCGCCATCAATCGCGTCAACGGCGCCGTCCGGGCCTCACAGGCGCGGATCCAGCGAGAGCGCGAGGCGATCGACGCCCTGGCGACACAGCTCGATCGACTCACGGCCGTCGCCGGAGCGAGCCGGGCCATGGCCGAGTCCGCCGCGGCCGCATGCCGGGAAGCCCAGGCGTCCCTGGCCGCCGCCGGCGAGAAAGTCTCGACGTCTGGCGGTGATGGCCCGGGCGAGTCGGCCGCGGCGCTGATCTCGGCCTACGAAGCCGTGCCGGCGGTCCCCGCCGCAGTGCCACCGGCCACGACTCTGACGCCGGTTTCAATTCCACGGCGCAAACTCGGGCGCACGGGCGAGACCGCCGGTCCGCCCCCGTCCGAGGAGGCGGAGCCGCCCGTGCAGCTCGGCGGGTCGGATCCGCCCGCGATCGTTGGGCTCCTGCGGCGCGACGGCGCGACGATGAGCCGCCTCGTGGATGGGCTTGCGGATGCCGATTCCGGACAGCGGCGCCACTGGCAGATGTGCCTCTCGGATTTCGTGGACGCGGTCGTGGCGACGGCCATCGACGAGGGCTTCTTCCTGTTCGCGCCCGGCAATTCGTTCTGGGACCAGCTGACCGTGGAGGAGGCCCGTGAAGTCGCTCGCGGCCTGGCCGCGCTCGGCTACCGCTACGACGGCATGGGCGAGTTCGCCGACGGCCGCGTGCCGGGCCATCGCGAGCTTTCTATGGCGCTCGGTCAGGCCGGGTTGCTGACACTTCGAGTTCGCAACTGGCCGGGACCCGGGGAGGCGGCCGAGCTGTACCGCCAGGTCCGAGTCGACCCGGTCGCCCTGCTCGCCGAGAAAGCGCCGTCGATCACGATGGGCGAGCTGGTTCTGATGCTCGGTCGACGCGCCGAAGGGCTGGCTGAGCTGTGGAACGACTGGCCGCGCGCGCGGCCGCTGCTGCTCAGCAAGGTCGGCGATCTGCCTGGCTCGCCGGCCCCGACGAAGCCCTAGCGCGTCTTCGGCGGCTCCGTGGCCGGCTTCGGTTCGGCCGCGTTTGCTTCGGCCGAGTCATCGTCGGCCGGGTCCGCGTCGATGACCACCAGCCGGTAGCTCTCCGCGGCGGCCACGCCGATCTCGGCGCCCTGCTCCGCCATCCGGATGCGCACTCGAGCGAACACGGCCTCGGGGTCGTGGAGCTGGCTTTCGTGGGCTCGCAGCGCATCGATCTTGCGGTCGGCCGTTGCGCTCACGTCGACCCACACGTCCGCCTGGTTCGACCACATCAGGTACAGGCGCCGCACTCGATGGGCGGGCAATCCCTGGCGATGGACCCACGGAAAGACCATCGGATTTCGCGCCGCCGGATAGACGGCGTCGACGGCCGCCATCGCCGCCGCGCGATGGTCGGTGTGGTTGATGCCACCGCCGCGATGGATGACCACTTCCGGGTCGCCGGCGAGGACCGCGTCGGGCTTGAAGGTCCGGATCTCGCGGACGAGCATCTCACGCAGGGCCAGGTCGTTGACCAGGTTGCCGTCGGGCTGGTGGAGGAAGGACACGCCCTCGTAGCCCACGATTCGAGCCGCTCGGCGCTGCTCCTCCTCGCGCGCCTGCGCCAGTTCCAGCGGGTTCGCCTCGGGGTCCTCGCCGCCGGCGTCGCCCGACGTGCAGCACACCAGCCAGCCCTCGGAGCCGGCGTCGATCCAGGCCGCGGCCGTGCCGGCAGGCCCGAA
>CAZGUS010000156.1:0-5626 GCA_964529245.1 uncultured Anaerolineaceae bacterium | reverse complement strand
GGCTCGACCCGACCGAAACGGTCGACTTCTTGCGCAACCTGCCGGCACTCTGGGAGGCGGCACCAAACTCCCGCCGCGCGCTGGCGGAGTCTCTGTTTGAGTCGGTGGACGTCCTGGGGCTCGACACGATGCACGTGGAGCCAACGCCAGCAGCCGTCCGCAGGGGCCTCGCGGAGGCATTTCGTGCTGATGAGCTTGTTATGGTCGGGGCGAGAGGATTTGAACCTCCGACCTCATCGTCCCGAACGATGCGCGCTACCAAGCTGCGCCACGCCCCGACCGAAATGCCCGCTGAGGGCCACGGAATGATAGCAGGGGCGCCGGGCAGCGGGTAGTCGACTGGGGTCGGCATGGAGCCGCTCGGCCGAGACACGGTGGCGGCGGTTCTCCCCTTCGGCCGCGACACGCTGGGCGGCAGTTCTCCCTGACACGAGTGGGGGAGAGTGTCGTGTTGTAGCACGAGGCTGGCCCCGTGGCGGAGGGCCGGCCGCCGCGGCCACCAAATCGCCGCCTTGGCCGCGGCGCCTCGCCTTGGCCGCGGCTTGCATCCGGGCCCGGACGAGTTCGCGGCATTGCGAGATGATCGCGTCATGAACGAACCGCTAACTCTCGACCGGTTCTACTCGGCCCCCCGACTTTCCGGCCTGCGGCTTTCGCCCGACGGCCGGCGCCTCGTCGTCGGCGTCCTGCGACAGGGTCCCGAACCGAACCAGATGCGCACGTCGCTCTGGCAGGTGGATCCCACGGGCGTCGCCGGCCCGCGCCGCCTGACGCGATCGAGCGCCGGCGAATCGGCGGCCGCCTTCGCGCGCGACGGCTCGCTGCTGTTCGCCTCCGCGCGGCCAGACCCGGACGCCAAGTCGGATCCGGACAAGAAGATCGCGGCGCTCTGGCGCCTGCCGGCCGAGGGCGGCGAGGCCAGTCTCCTGCTCGCCCCCGACGGTGGAATCGAAGGCGTCGCAGCCGCCCGAAACGCCGACGCGATCGCCTTCGGCGCTCTCGTTCACCCCGCCGCGGCCGGTCTCGAGGAAGACGCCGAGCGGGCAAGGGCACGCACCGACGCCAAGGTCGGCGCGCTCCTCTTTGAGGATTACCCGATCCGCTTCTGGGATCACTGGTTCGCGCCCCGCCGGCAGCGCTTCTTCGCCGCGCCTCTGCCATCCGATCCCGAAGCCGGGCTCGAACCGACCGACGTGACCGGCGACCCCGGCCCGGCGTTCCTGGAATCCGACTTCGACCTTTCGCCCGACGGCCGAACCATCGTGACCGCCTGGTCCGACTGGTCGAACCTGCCGGCGACGCCGGTCGACCTGGTCACGATCGACGTCGAGACGAAGGCGCGGCGGACGCTGGCCCACGGCGAGTGCTATTTCGGCCATCCGAGATTCTCGCCCGACGGCCGGTTCGTGGTCGCCGTTCGAACCACCGCCGGCGCGCCCGACCGAGCCGCCGCGTCGACGATCTGGCTGATCGACCTGGCTACCGGCGAAGGACGCGATCTGACGCCGAAGCTCGACCTCTGGCCCGAGTCGCCGGTATGGGCTGCCGACTCCGGCGCGGTCTTCTTCGTGGCCGATCGCCTCGGCTGCGTGGCGGCTTTCCGCGTCGATCTGGCGGACGGCGCGACGACGTGCCTGGCCCCGGATGGAGCGTTCTCCGATCTCTGCCCCTCGCCCGACGGCAAGACGGTCTACGCGCTGCGGGCCACCATGGCGGCGCCGTCGCGGATCGTCCGCTTCGCCGCCACGGGCGCCGACCAGACGGCCGTGGAGCTGCCGCGCAGCGTCGACGACGGGGGAGTGGCCGGTCGCGGCCGCGTGGAGCGGCTCTCGGCCACCGCGGCCGACGGCACCGCCATAGGTTCGTGGCTGGTTCTCCCGCCCGACGCATCGGCCGCGAATCCGGTGCCGCTGGTGGTCTTCGCCCATGGCGGCCCCATCGGGTCGTGGAACGGCTGGAGCTGGCGCTGGAACCCGCATCTCCTCGTCGAGCGCGGCTACGCGGTGCTGCTGCCGGACCCGGCCATCTCCATCGGTTACGGCCAGCGCATGGTCGAGCGCGGTTGGAGCCGCTGGGGTGAGGCGCCGTACACGGACATCATGAGCGCGCTGGACGCGGCGCTGACCCGGCCCGACGTGGACGCGTCGCGGACGGCCTTGATGGGCGGCAGCTACGGCGGCTACATGGCCAACTGGGTCGCCGGCCACACGGATCGGTTCCGCGCCATCGTGACGCACGCGTCGCTGTGGGACCTGCGGCCGTTCCACGGCACGACGGACACCGGCGCCGATTGGGAGCACGAGATGGGCGACCCGTACACCCAGCCCGAGTTCTACGACCGCCAGTCGCCGGCGGCCCACATAGGCTCGATCAAGACGCCGATGCTCGTCATTCACGGCGAACAGGACTTCCGCGTCCCGGTTTCGGAGGCGCTGACCCTGTGGACCGACCTGCGCCGCCACGGCGTCCCGGGCCGCTTCCTCTACTTCCCCGACGAGAACCACTGGATCCTCAAGCCGAACAACGCCCGCATCTGGTACGAGACGGTCCTGGCCTTCCTCGACGAAAACGTGCTCGGCAAGGAGTGGGTCCGGCCGGCGCTGCTCTAAGGGTAGTTGCGCGGGCGAGCGGCCGCGGCGCCTGGAGCGGCGCCGGTGAGTGCCCGCGCCACTTGCCCGCGCCACTTGCCCGCGCCACGGAAGCAGATTGAACGCCTCGCGCCATCCGGTGCTCTTACCGGCATGGAGGCTGCCATTATCGACACCGTGGTGGACCGAGTGCCGGAAGGGGACCGTGGGGCCGCATTGGAGCTGATAGACCGCGCCGTGCGCGGCGATCGGGCGGCTTTCGACCGCCTCGTCGAGCCGCACCTCGCCGCAGCCCTGGGCGCCTCGCGGCTGATAACAGGGCAGGAAGCCGATGCCGCGGACGCCGTCCAGGACGCGCTCCTGGCGAGCTGGCAGGCGCTCGGCAGCCTCCGCGATCCGCGACTGTTCGAGGCCTGGTTCCGCAGGATCGTAATCCGATCTGCGATCCGGTTCGCCAGGCGGCGCGGGCCCGTGCTCGAGCTGGACCTAGAGGCCCCCGGTCCGAGCGACTCGATCGAGCGGGAGTTCGACCGGCGCCAGATCGCCCGGGCGTTCGCCCGCCTCGACTCGAAGGATCGCGTCCTCCTGACACTGCATCACTACTGGCAGTTGCCGGCGTCGGAGAGCGCTCAGCTTCTCGGAGTGCCCGAGGGCACAGTGCGGTCTCGGGTCCATCACGCCCTCAAACGCCTGCGTGCTAGCTATGACGCGGAGGTGCGCCGGTGAACGACAAGTTCGAGGACGAAGTCGAGCGGACTCTGGCTCACCTGGCCAAAGTCGACAGATCGACGACCGAGAGCGTCCGCGCCGCCATCGCGCTTCTTCCGGATCGCCGGTCGAACAGACTTCCTCGGTTCGGTCGACCGATCTCGGTTTGGCCCGACCGAAGGCGTGAGTTCGCCGCGGCTGGAGCTGTGGCGCTCGTCGTCGCGGTGGTGGGGTTCTCCATGCTGGGCCGTTTCCAGACACAGCCCGTCGGGCCGGGCTCGCCGGCGCCGTCGACACCGGCGGCGCCGGCGACTGCGAGCGCGTCGCCCGTCGTCGGCCCGACGCCCACGACGGGCGCGAGTCAACAGGCCCCCCAGGAGGGTCTGGCCGTCTTCGCGGGCGACAGTCTCACCGTGCTCGGCTGGTCGCCCGACGGCTCGAAGTTCGCCGTCCTCGACCAACCCAGAGGGTCGGCGGACGTCCCGTCGCTGCCGACCGTCCGCATGTTCGACCGGTCCGGCATGGAGATCGGGTCTGTGCAGGCTTCGGACTTCGGCTGGCTCGACTCGAGCAGCTACGTTATCCTGCGGCTCGAAGTCCCGGCCGGCCCGAGCCCGACCGTCGGCGGACAGCACGCCTACCTGGGGCGGATTGGATCGACGGAGCTGACGCCCCTGGGAACCTACGACTGGATCGTTGCCGGGCCGTCGGGCTCGGTGGCGTTGATCCGGCCGTGGAACTGGACGGTCAACCCTCCGCCAACATACGTGGTCGTCTCTGCCGGGGGCGCGGTCAGCGCCCCCAGGCAGGGCTACGCGATGGCCTGGTCGCGCGACGGAAGCATGCTCGCCGTCCTTCACGTCACCGGACCCACCGGTGCCCACGGCACCGGTTCGCGGCCCTACGGCTGGCCGGAGGTTGTGCGGTCGACCGGCGAGAGCGTGGCATCCGCCCGGCAGGTTGCGTCGGACCTCACCGGGCCGGCGGCGTTCAGCCCCGACGGTGCACGGGTGGCCTTCCTCGGGGACTCTCCCGCCTCACCGAAGGACCAGAAGGTCGTCGTTCTCGAGACCGGCACAGGGAAAGTGACCACTCTCTCGACTCCGGGTGCGTTCACGTGGGCGAGCAGCGACCAGTTGCTGATTGCCCACAGCGCCGGCGCCTCGAGCAGCGCGAGCGACCGTATCCTGGCCTGGTCGGCCTCGACCGGACAGCTGACCGATTACGGTCCGGGGGACATAGTCGGCGCGTCGGGCGAGGGTACGGTCGTCACCGGCTTTGACGGTATCCCGGGCCTGACGTGGACGTCCGGACCGGCCGGCTCGCCGTCTTCCGGCACCATAGCGCTGTGGGACACAACCTGGATGGGCGTGCCGGACGTCGCGTGGTCGCCGGACGGCAGCCGGCTGGTGCTCATCGCGGGCGACGAAAACGCGAACTACATGGATGCGGTCCTGTTCCCAGGGTGAAGCGGCGGCCGAAACGGTGGGTTGCGTCTCGGGACGGACACTGTTGCCTTTCGCAACCTGGTCGGTCGAAACGGGTTCCGGGCAGGCTGCGATCGGGTGTCAATTCGGGAAGTTGGGGCGCTGGCGGTGTGGCTCACCGACACATCGGGAAGCCCGTATGAGAACATCACGTCTCCAGTGGAATCTTCTCAACCCGACGCCTTGCCCATCCTCGCCCAGTCCGGTGGCCCGCTCCTCTATCGTCGGAATGGGAGTCTGCGGAGGCTGACTGCAGGGTGCGGGAATGGGGTCAGGCGCGATTAGCAGAAGTCGATAGGAGTCCAAAGTTGACCGCTCGTAAGAAGGCCATCGCGGCGATTGCCGGCCACAAAGTCGCCTCCACGCAGGACTACCTCGAGCACGCCGGCCAGGACATCTACGGCGAGTACGTATTCGGGGAAGCGGCCCAGCGTCAGTACCTGGCCAAGCCCGTCTTCAAGAAGCTGCGCCGCACCATCGAAGGCCACGAGCCTTTCGATCCGGCCATCGCCGACGCCGTCGCCCAGGGCGTGAAGGAATGGGCCATGGCGCACGGCGCCTCCCACTACACCCACTGGTTCGTGCCCATGACCGGCGGCAGCGCCGAGAAGCACGACTCGTTCCTGAGCCCCACCGGCGACGGCCAGACCATCGCCGAGTTCTCGGGCAAGGGCCTGGTCCAGGGCGAGCCGGACGCCAGCTCGTTCCCGTCGGGCGGCATCCGCTCCACGTTCGAAGCCCGCGGCTACACCGCCTGGGACGTCACGAGCCCGATCTTCCTGCAGGTCGAGCCCAACGGCGTCACCCTCACCATCCCCACAGGTTTCGTCTACTACACCGGCG
>CAZGUS010000155.1:0-5670 GCA_964529245.1 uncultured Anaerolineaceae bacterium | reverse complement strand
GGTCGACATCGGCCAGCCGGGCCCAGGCGATCCCTTCTCGACGTGCGATCGTCATCGGTGGCTCCTTCTCGTCCGGGAGCGAACGGCTCCTCGCCGTCGGGCGACTCCGCGCAATCGTCCTGTAGCGCGTCCGGGCCCGGGTCGTCCCTATTGTCGCCGATCGGGGGGCGCGGCGTCCCCACCGGCGCCGAGGACCGCGAAAATGGCCTCGGGATCGATGGCGCCGGCTCGCAGGATCCGGGGCGAGTCACCGGTGCAGTCCACGACCGTGGACGGAACGCCGCCGCGGGCCGGGCCGCCGTCCAGCACCAACTCGACCCGCTCCCCCAGCTGGTCCAGCACCGCCGCGGCGTCGCGGGCGTCGGGGCGGCCGGACAGGTTGGCCGAGGTGACGGGCAGTGGGCCCAGCGCGCGCGCCAGAGCCCGCGGACATTCGTGATCGGGAATTCGAACGCCGATCGTTGCGGCGCCGCCCGTCAGCTCGGCGGGCAGGCCTGCGCCCGGCGCCTGTGGCAGGACAAGCGTCAGCCCGCCCGGCCAGAAGCGATCGGCCAGAGTTCGAGCCGCCGCCGAAAGGACGCCCACCGAGGCCGCCTGATCGAGATCGGCTACCAGCAGGACGATGGCCCGATCGAGCGGCCGGTCCTTCGCCGCAAAGAGCCGGGCGAGGCTCTCTCGCGCCTGGAGCGCGACGCCGATTCCATAAACAGTGTCCGTGGGCATTACGACCAGGCCGCCGCCTCGCAGGACTTCGATCGCGGCCGCCCGCCCCGCTTCGTCGTCGGAGAGCAGCCGGACCGTCATCGCGGCTCCACGTCGGCGCCACGGTCCGCCGGGCCGGCGCCGCCCGCCGGCACTTCGGCGCCGCCTGCCGCGGCCCCGCCGCCGCTCCCCCCGCCCAGCGCTATCCGTTCGATCATCTGCGCGGCGCCCTCCTCCGACACCGGCGGCGCCACGTATCGCGCCACGGCCTGGACTGCCGCCGGGGCGCTCGGCATCGCGACCCCGTGGCCGACCTCGCCGATCATCTCCAGATCGTTGTACTGATCACCGATCGCCATCGCCTGCCCGAGCGGGACGCCCAGCCGCCGTGCCAGCCAGCGGATCGCGGTCCCCTTGGACACGCCCGGCGCCATGAACTCCAGGAATCTCGGATGGCTCAGCGTCACCTCCGCGCGGCCGGCGAAACGGACGCGCGCTTCCTCGAGCACGTCCAGAGAGTGCACGTCGTCGCCGATGGCAACGACCTTCGTGACAGGGTGCGCGGCCCGGGCCAGGATGTCGGGCACGATGCGCAGCCGATCGCCAACGAAGAGGCGGTACTCCTCGAGACGCTCCTCTGTCGAGCTGACGATCATCCATTCCAGGTGGTTGAAGTGCGGCGTGAGATCGCGTTCCCGGCACCAGGCGACGATGTCGAGCGTGACCTCGGGACGGAGCGGCCGGTGGTAGAGCAGCCGGCCCACGCCGCGCGAGCCCGGCTCGGGGATCGCCCGGATCAGCGCCCCCTGCTGGGCGACGAGCGGGCCGGTCAGGCCGAGCGTCTCGGCGAACGACATCGCGCTCGTTGCCATGCGGCCGGTGACGAGCGAGACCGCGATGCCGCGCCGCATCGCCTCGCCGATGGCCGCCCGCGTGCGCTCCCCGACTACCAGGTTCTGGTCGACGAGCGTGCCGTCGATGTCGAGGGCGATGAGGCGGATCGGTTGCGCCGGCTCGGTCATGCGCGAGCTCGCTCGACGACGGCCAGGCGAGGCCGCCCCGAGAGGTCGGCCCGGATGCGGCACGTCCAGGCCGCCGGCAGCTCGCCGACCGCGCGCTCGACGGCGGCGCCCTGGTCGAAGCCTATCTCCAGGAGCGCCGTTCCCTGCGGAGCCAGCGCGTCGGGCAGTGCGGCCAGCAGGCGCCGGATGACGTCGAGTCCGGCGGGCCCGCCGTCGAGCGCCGTCCGAGGCTCGAACGAGGCGGCCACAGGCAGCCGCTCGATCTCGCCCGAAGGAATGTAGGGCAGGTTCGCCAGGATCAGGTCGAACGGCGGTTCGGACGGCGGCACCAGATCCGCCTCCGCGAAGACGACTTCGTCCGCGACGGCATGGGCGACCGCATTCTCGCGCGCCAGGCTCAAGGCGTCGGCCGCGCAGTCGACCGCGAGGATCGAGACTTCGGGGAGCATCCGCCGCCGGCGCAGCAGCGTCGCCAGCGCGATGGCGATCGCGCCCGAGCCCGTGCCCACGTCGACGACCCGTACCTTGGGCGTGCCGGCCGGTCGCGGCGCCGACGTCAGACGCCAGGCGACGTCGCGCTCCGCCTCGGCGACGAGAAGCTCCGTCTCCGGCCGCGGGATGAGCGCCCGCGCGTCCACGGCGAAGGCCAGCCCGTAGAACTCCTTGAGGCCGCGGATGTAGGCCACGGGCTCGCCGGCCTCGCGCCGGGAGACCGCCTCTTCGTAGGCGGCCGTCGCATCGGCTCCCACCGGCGCCTCCGAATGGGCGACCAGCGCCGTGCGATCGGCCCGAATTGCCCAGCCGAGCAGCAGCTCGGCGTCCAAGCGCGGGCTCTCGGAACCGGCGGCGCGCAGTCGCCCAGTCCCGAGGTTCAGGAGTTCGCCCACCGTCGCCATTTCGGTCGCGCCGCTACCGCCGCGTCGCGCGCCGAGCACGCCGAGCGCCTCGCCCGCGCCGAGCGCGGCACCCACGCCTCCCGCTCGCTGCGAGGCTCACGCCTGCGACCCTTCGCCCAGGGAGGAGAGCAGCTGCGCCTGGTAGGTGTTGCTCAGGGCGTCGATCAGCTTGTCGATGTCGCCGTCCATGACGTTGGGCAGGCTGTGCAGGTCCATCCCGATGCGGTGGTCCGTGAGCCGGTCCTGGGGGAAGTTGTAGGTCCGGACCTTCTCGGAGCGCTCGCCCGAGCCGACCATGCTGCGCCGCAGGGCCGACTCGGTGGCGGCGGCCTTGGCCCGCTCGTGTTCGAACAGCCGGCTGCGCAACACGGCCATGGCCTTGGCCTTGTTCTTGATCTGGGATTTCTCGTCCTGGATCGCGACCACGATGCCCGTCGGCTTGTGGGTGATTCGGACCGCCGAGTCCGTGGTGTTGACCGACTGTCCGCCCGGGCCGGTGGATCGGTATACGTCGACCCGGATGTCCTTCTCGTCGATCTGGATGTCGATCTCCTCGGCCTCGGGCATGACCGCGACCGTGGCGGTCGAGGTGTGGATCCGGCCGCTGGATTCAGTCACCGGAATGCGCTGGACGCGATGAACGCCGGCCTCGAACTTGAGCCGGCTGTATGCGCCACGCCCGTCGATCTTGACGATGGCCTCGCCGATGCCGCCGATGCCGTTCTCCTCGGCGTGCAGGATCTCGGCCTGCATGCGATGCCGCTCGGCGTAGCGCAGGTACATCCGCAGCAGCTCGGCCGCGAAGAGCTTGGCTTCGTCGCCGCCCGTGCCGGCCCGGATCTCGAGGATGACGTTCTTCTCGTCGAGGGGATCCTTGGGCAGCAGCAGCACCCGAAGACCGTCGATCAGCTCGGCTTCGCGCGTTTCGAGGGCGCGGACTTCCTCCTGCGCCAGGTCGTGCATCTCCGGGTCGCCGGTGTCGCGCATCTCGACGGCCTCGGCCAGGCCCTTGCGCGCCGCCAGGAGCTCGCGCCAGGCGCTCACGACCGGCTCGAGCTGGGACAGCTCCTTGCCGAGGCGCTTGAGCGCCGCCGGATCCGAGCCGGTCTCCGGCAGGGCAAGCTCGGCGTTGAGCTCGTCGTATTGAGTCGCGATCTCTATCAGCTTGGCGTCGATCATGAGGCTGCCTCCGGGGCGCCCGGCCCGGCCGCGCCACCGGCGCCGGCACCGAAGTCGGCCGCGGCCGAGAGCGGGCGGCACGCCAGCACGGCGCTGCCGGGCGGGAGCTCGTTGCCGTCTGCGATCAGGGCGCGCTCGAGCGAGACGAGCGCGACTTCGATCATGTCATCGGTGGGCTGGCTGGTGGTGATCATCTGGACCCATATCCCCGGCGACCACAGCCAGCGCACCAGGGCGCGGTCGCGGTGGCGCGCGCCGAGCTGCAGCAGCTCATAGCTGACGGCCGCGATCACGGGGATCAGGAGGACCCGCGAGGCGACCAGCCACACCGGCGACAGCTTGCCCACGACCGCGAACGCCAGGATCGAGATGATCAGGACGACGACGAGGAACTCGGTGCCGCAGCGGGGATGAGCGGTCGGGTACTTGCGCGCCGCCTCCACGGTGAGCGGGTCGCCGGCCTCGAGAGTGTGGATCGACATGTGTTCGGCGCCGTGGTACTGGAACGTTCGGCGCACTTCGGGCGCGCGCGAGACGAGCATCAGATAGCCGATGAAGATGACGACCCGGATCAGGCCTTCGGAGAGCTGTAGCCCGAGGCCCTGGTCCACGCGGCCGACGGTGGCCTGCGCGAGGAAGAGCGGGAGCAGGAAGAAGATGCCGATGCCGAAGGCCAGCGCCACGACGAGCATGCCGCCGACGGCGACGGCGTAACCCTTGCCCAGGCCTTCTTCGGCGGCGGGCGCGTTCGACGCCGGCGGAACGGCGTCCGGATCGGTGTAATTCGAGCCGGGGCCGGCCGGGCCCGGCGTCTCGTCGGAGGCGGCGCCGATGATCGGGACCAGCGGCAGCCGCACGATCGAATGGAGGATCGTCCCGGCCGAGCCACCGGCCCCGGCAGCGCCGCCGGCGGCCGACTTGCCGGCCTGCTCCGCAGCGAGCGCCTGGAGAGTGGCGGAGCGCACGAGCCAGCGCGTCCCGGTGACGAGCGTGTCGTAAAGGACCACGAGCCCGCGCAGGAACGGCAATCGCATCGCCCGGCGCGCTCGCAGGCCGATGTCGAGCCGCTCCGTGGCCCAGACGATCGAGCCGTCGGGGTGCCGCAGCGCCACGGCGAGCGCGTTCCGGCCGCGCATCAGGACGCCTTCGATGAGCGCCTGGCCGCCGTAATGGAATCGTTTCATGCGGGAAGTCTAGCGGAGCGGCGTAGCGGACTCAGCAGCCTGCAAATGTCAGACCGACGCAGGCGCGCAAATACGGCGAGACGGTTTCGTAGAATCCGGGGCGGCGGAGGCGCCCCGCGCCGGTCAGGCGCGTTGAGTGCGCTCTAGGCGGCGCTGGAAGCGCTCGACCTGGCCCGCGGTGTCGAGGATCATCTGCTTGCCCGTGAAGAACGGGTGGCAGCTGTTGCAGACGTCGACGCGGAGCTCGTTGCGAGTGGATCCGACCTCGAAGGTCGTCTTGCACGAGGCGCAGAGCACCGTCGCCTGCTGGTACTTCGGGTGGATCTTCGGCTTCATATGTTCTCCCGGGCGCCTTCCGAGCGGTCTCCCGCCGGTGGTCGTCCGTTATGCGGTCGGCGGGAGCCGTCCGCAGGACTTGTCCCGCGAGCTACTCGCCCGCCAGGGCCTCGATGCTGATGCGCTTCTTCGTGCGGGTCTCGTGCTCGTAGTGCACGGTGCCGTCGATCTTGGCGAAGACGCTGTAGTCGTGCGCCAGACCGGCGTTCGAGCCGGCCTTGAAAGTCATGCCGCGCTGCCGGACGACGATCGAGCCGGCGGTCACGAACTGGCCGTCGCCGGCCTTGCAGCCGAGTCGCTGGCCGACGCTGTCGCGGCCGTTCTTGGAGCTCGAGCCTGCCTTCTTGTGGG
>CAZGUS010000154.1:0-5684 GCA_964529245.1 uncultured Anaerolineaceae bacterium | reverse complement strand
ACGATCTCCTCGAGCAGGTCCTCGATCGTGACCATGCCCGCGGTGCCGCCGTACTCGTCGAGCACTATTGCCAGGTGCATGCGCCGGCCCTGCAGCTTGTGGAGGAGGTCGTCGATCGACATCGACTCGGGCACGAACAGCGGCGGGCGCAGCAGCTTGCGCAGGTTCGGCTTCTGATCGACCCCTTTGAGGAACGGCAGCAGATCCTTGGCCAGCAGGACGCCGACGACCTCGTCGATCGTGCCCTTGAAGACCGGGATGCGGCTGTGGCCTTCGCGCACGAACGTGTCGATGACCTCGTCCATGGTCGCCGTGACCGGGAGCGCCGTCATGTCGGTGCGCGGAACCATGATCTCGTGCAGCCGCCGCTCACCGAACTCGATGACGGCGCTGATCATCTGCTCCTCTTCCGCCTCGAGAATGCCCGTCTCCCCGCCGCGCTCCACGATCAGCTTCAACTCCTGGGTGCTGATCTGCGCCTGCCGGGCGACGTCCGTGCCGAAGAGGCCCGCGATCTTGCGGGTCAGCCAGGTGAGAAGGCTCACCAGCGGCGCCAGGATCCGGCCGAGCATGTCGACCGGCCCGGCCAGCGCCAGAGCCACGCGGTCCGGACGGGCCAGGGCCAGCGTCTTGGGAACCAGTTCGCCGACGACGATCGTGAACAGCGCCAGCAGGATCGTGACGATGACGACCGCGAAGCCGAGGGCATGGTCCCCGAGAATGGGCACGCCGGCGAACGACACCGCCAGCCGGTCCGCCAGGCTGACGGCCGCGTACGCCGAGGCCAGGAAGCCCACGAACGTGACCCCGATCTGAACCACGGCAAGGAAACGGCCCGGATCGGCGACCAGGCGCTTGACCCGCCGCGCGCCTCGATGGCCCTCGTCGATCATCTGCTCGATGCGGCTGTGGCGGAGCGTGACCAGGGAGATCTCGGCCATGACGAATATGGCCTCGATCAGGACGAGGGCGAGGACGACCAGCAGCTGCAGGACGACGTCGCTCACGGGGCCTTGTCCGGCGGCGGTTCACCGCTCTCGGGGCGAGGCTTGCGGATCCGCGCCGGAACGCCCACGGCCAGCATGCCGGCCGGCACGTCCCGGGTCACCACAGATCCGGCGCCGGTGCGCGAGTCGTCGCCGAGCTCGATGGGCGCCACCAGCATCGTGTCCGAGCCCAGGAAGACGCGCTTGCCGACCTTCGTCTTGTGCTTTCGGGCGCCGTCGAAGTTGCACGTGATCGTGCCTGCCCCGACGTTCGTCTTCTCGCCCAGGACCGCGTCGCCGATGTAGCTGAAGTGGTGCTGCTGGACCCCCGCCTCCAGGCGGCTCGCCTTGACCTCCGCAAAGTTGCCGAGCTTCGCCTTTCGGCCGATCGAGGATTTCGGGCGCAGGTGGGAGAAGGGCCCGATCTGGACTTCGTCCTCGACTTCGGAACTCTCCAGGATGCTGGCCCAGATCACGCAGTCGCGACCCACGATCGTGTCGACGATCTGGCTGCCGGCGCCGACGCGCGTCCCGGGGCCGATGCGGGTGGCGCCGCGCAGGATGACATTCGGCTCGATCGTGACGTCTTCGGCCAGCTCTACCGAGGCGTCGATGTAGACGCTGCTCGGGTCGACGATGGTCACGCCCGAGAGCATGTGCGCCTCGTTGATGGCCATGCGGAGGTCGAATTCGGCCTCGGCCAGCTGGGCCCGGTCGTTGATGCCGGCGAGGGTGCCGTCGTCCTCGACCACGAGCGACACGACCGGCCGATGATCGGCCCGCGCCAGCTCGACCAGCGCCGGCAGGTAGAACTCGCCCGAGACCGGCGACGCCTGCACGTCCCCGATCCGGCCGCGCAGCCAGGCGGCGTCGAAGGCGTAGACACCGGAGTTGATCTCATCGACCTGCAAGTCCTCGGGCGTCGCGTCCTTCTGCTCGACGATACGGATCACCTGGCCGCCGTCGTCGCTGCGGATCACCCGGCCGAGCCCCTCGGGGTTCAGGGCGTGGACGCTGACGATGGCCATCACCGCCTCTCGGGCTCGCCGCAGGTCGAGCAGCTCCGCGAGCAGCTCCGGGTCCACGAGCGGCACGTCGCCCGAGAGGACCAGCACCTCGGCCACGTCCGCGGGCGCGACCGCGAGCGCGGCCCTGACCGCGTCGGCGGTGCCGCGGGGAGATTCCTGGAGCGCGAAGTCGGCCCGGTCGGCGAAGACATCGACGATCGCCGCGGTCGGCGGCGAGTAGACGACCAGGGGCCGACGCCGGTCGGCGTCCTCGGCCGCATCCAGGACGTAGGCGAGCATCGGCCGGCCGCACAGCTCGTGCAGGACCTTGGGCTTGCTCGATTTCATGCGCGTCCCGAGACCGCCGGCGAGCACGACCGGCAGCGCGCTATGCGAAGACTGGCTCATCGCATCGGAAGGTAGCACGGAACGGCGCCCGCGCGCGAGGTGAGGTCGGCGCGATGGCGGCGGATCGAGCGGCGGGAGGGCCGGGCCGGGCGGCGGATCAACTGGCGCGGCGTGCGATCGCCTCGATCTCGACCAGCGCACCGCGCGGCAGGGCGGCGACCTGCACGGTGCTGCGTGCCGGTGCGGGAGCGATCACGTGCTTGGAGTAGATGTCGTTGACCGTCGCGAAATCGGCCAGATCGGCCAGAAAGATCGTGGTCTTGACGACATCTGCCAGCGACGCGCCGGCCGCGGCTAGGACGTGCTCCAGGTTAGTCATGGCGCGCTCGGCCTGATTCGCGACGCCGTCGAGAAGCTTGCCGGTGGCCGGATCCATCCCGAGCTGGCCGGAACAGTAGATGAAGCCGTCGATCGCGATGGCCTGGCTGTACGGGCCGATCGCGGCCGGCGCTCCGGGTGCGGAGACCGCCTGGCGTGGCATGTTGGCTACCTACCTTTCGAGCTGGTGCGGCCACCATTCTGAAGGTCCGAAGGGGCGGCGTGGGGCTCTCCGGGAAGGATCGTGCTCGCCGCAACGAACGGGTCGCCGTCGCCCAGGCGCGGCAGGGCGCCGTTTACGATTCCGAGGCGGACGAATCGCGCGGCCACGCGTGCCGCGGCAAGCGACGGGTACAGCACCCAGGCCGTCGGTCCGGAGCCCGACTGGCCGACCGGCCGGCCGACCAGCCGCCCCAGGGCGGCGCGGAATCCCGCCAGCCCCGGAACCACCTCGAGCGCGGCCGGAATCAGATCGTTGGCGGTGGCCAGCTCCTCCGACCGCACCACGAGCTCCGCCGCCGGCAGCCCGGCCCGAAGATCGGCGGCGAGACGGTCCGACGCGGCCCGCGCGGCCGAGCTCGCCGGCCTTACGCCGCCGGCATACGCGGCGAAGACCGCGGGAGTGGATACGGGCACGGGCGGCGAGACCAGCAGCACGCCCGGCGGATCGCCCGCCAGATCCGGCAGCGGATCGACCTCCTCGCCGCGGCCGGTGACGAGGGCCGCTCCACCGGCCAGGAAGAACGGCACATCGGAACCGAGCGAGAGGGCGATCTCGCGGACGGCCTCGAACGGGAGCGCCGCCCCCCACGCCTCGAGGGCCGCGGCCACCGTCGCCGCCGCGTCGCTGCTGCCGCCGCCGAGTCCCGCCGCGACGGGGATGCGCTTGGTCAGCCGCGCGGCAAGCGGCGAGAGGGAGGCGCCGCCCGCGGCGGCGCCGGCGGCCACCGCAAGATCGCGGCCCGCGGCGGCGCCGGCCGCCAGGACCGCGGCGCGCGTCGCCGCGATCGCCCGCAGCACCAGGTTGTCCGGCGCGGCCGGCAGCGCCAGGCCGGCGATCCGCAGCGTGTCGCCGGACGCTCCCTGCCGCGCCCAGGCCAACGCAACCACGTCACTGAGCCCGAGCGGCACCATCACCGAATGCAGGGCGTGGTAGCCGTCCTCGCGCCGGCCGACGACGGCGAGTGTCAGGTTGAGCTTCGCCGGCGCGGAACGCCGGGCGCGGACGGGGCCGGCGCCGGCCGCCACTCGGGCCGACACCCCGGACGCGCGTTTGGCGCCCGCGGCCTTGAGCCCGCCGCTCCCCGTGCCCGGGGCCGTGAACCCGCCACTCCCCTCCTTCACTGCCGCGCCTTCTTCGCTCCGACCGAGGCCGCGCGGCTCCGGGCCGACTGGGCTTTCGCCGCGGCCTCGGCGGGCGACATCGCCTCGGGCAGAGGCCCGAGAGCGACCCGCAGCGCCAGCCACTCTTCGACCGAGAGCGTCTGTGGCCGCCGCTCGCCCTCGATGCCGCACGCCGCCAGCGCCGCGTCGATGCGCACGCCGGGGATCACGAGCTGGCGGACCAGCACGTTGCGCAGCATCTTGCGCCGCTCGCGGAACCCGGCCTGCACCACCCGCCAGAGATCGTCCTCCTCGGCGGCCGTGAGGCGCGGCCGCTCGCCGGCGGGATCGAGCGGCACGATCTCGACCACCGCCGATTCGACCTCGGGCGCCGGTTCGAACGCCTCGCGGGGGACCACGAAGGCGATCCGGACGGCGGCGTGGAACTGGACGAAGACCGAGAGGTAGCTCATGTCGCCGGGCGCGGCCGAGATCCGCTCCGCCACCTCGCGCTGGACCATCAGGACCATGCGCGACGGCCGCGGCCCCGTGCCCAGAAAGCGGTGCAGGATCGGGCTGGTGATGTGGTACGGAACGTTGGCCACGACCTCGAATGGCGGCTTCATCAGCTCGGAGATCTTCTGGTCGAGGATGTCGCCTTCGATCAGCTTCAGCGCGCCCGAGGCGATCGCCGCGTCCTGGACGCGGCTCAGACGGCCGGCCAGGCGCTTGTCGAGCTCGACCGCGGTGACCGCCGCGCCGCCGGCCAGCAGCCCGCCGGTGAGGATGCCGAGCCCGGGTCCGACCTCGAGGATCCGCCGGCCCGGCTCGGGCGCGGCAAGGTCCAGGATCGACTGCAGCACGTCGGGGTCGGCCAGGAAGTTCTGCGACATCGAATGGCGGGCCGTGATGCCCTCGCCGCGCAGCTGCCGCCGAACCGCCAGCGGGTCGAGCCGCGGCGCCGCCCGGCCAGGTCTGGCGGCCCCGGCCGCCTCGCCGGAACTTGCGGCCCCGGCCGCCCGGCCCGATCCGGCGCTCCGGCCATCGCTCGCGTCGGCCGAGTCGCTCATCGACGAGCCAGCGGCAGCGACGGCCTCGCGTCCAGGTCGAGCCCGGCCCGCGCCCCGGCCTCGAAGCGACGCGCCGCCGCCGCCCCGATCATCGCCCCGTTGTCCGTGCACAGCGCCGGCCGCGGCACGACGAGCGGCATGCCCGCCGCCTCCGCCGCGGCGGCGAGCCGGTCGCGCAGCACGCGGTTGGCGGCGACACCCCCGCCCAGCACCACCGACCGCGCCCCCGCGACCCGAGCCGCGCGGATCGTCTTGGTCACGAGCACGTCGACCACCGAATCCTGGAATCCTTCCGCCAGTTCGGAGACCCGGTCTGCCGTCAGTGCCGCCTCACCGCTCGAGGTCCCGGACCCGCCGGTCTCGGTCGCGATCGTGCGCCGCGCCGCCGTCTTGAGGCCACTGAAGCTGAAGTCGAACGAGTCGCCCAGCCAGGCCCGCGGGAACGTGACGTCGTGGCGCGTCGCGCCCGCCGCCGCGCGCATGATCTCGGGCCCACCCGGATAGGGCAGCCCGAGCAGCCGGCCGACCTTGTCGAACGCCTCGCCGGCCGCGTCGTCGACCGTCTCGCCCAG
>CAZGUS010000153.1:0-5786 GCA_964529245.1 uncultured Anaerolineaceae bacterium | reverse complement strand
CGGCGGCGATCATGGCAGCGGAGCTGGCCGGGGTCGTCGACTTCTTCTCGATCGGCACGAACGACCTGACGCAGTACACGCTGGCCGCGGACCGCTCCAATCCGGCGCTTGCCTATCTACAGGACGCCCTCCACCCGGCCGTCCTGCGGCTCGTGGCCGCCGTCGTCGCCGGCGCCGACGGCGCCGGCATCCCGGTGGCGGTATGCGGCGAGCTGGCCGGCGATCCGCTCGGGGCGCTGGTTCTCATGGGCCTCGGCGTCGACGAGCTGTCGGCCGACGCGGGCTCACTCGACGGCGTGCGCGCTGCCATCGCGTCGGTCACCCGAGCCCAGCTGGCCGAGCTGGCCCGGAGAGCCCTGGCGGCGACCGACGCCGCGGCGGTCAGGCTTCTGGCCCGCGACCTCCTGGCGCGGGTCGGCTCGGGCGCGGCGGCCGGGCCGAGGGGCTAGTCCGGTCATGCGGATGCTGACCCTGGGTCGAACCGGCCTGGCGGTGAGCGCCGTGGGGCTGGGGCTGGCGGCGATCGGCCGACCGGGGTACATCACCATCGGCCGGGACCGCGATCTCGGCCCGGACCGCAGCGTAGAAGTCATGCGCCGGCGAGCCTGCGAGCTGCTCGACGCGGCCTACGCCTCGGGCGTTCGATACTTCGACGCCGCGCGATCGTACGGCCTGGCGGAGGAATTCCTGGCGGGCTGGCTAGAGGGGCGAGGCTTCGCGCCGGGCCACGTCACCGTCGGCTCGAAGTGGGGCTACCGCTACACCGCCGACTGGCAGGTGGGGGCCAGTGTCAACGAGATCAAGGATCACTCCCTCGAGAATCTGCGGCGCCAGATCTCGGAGAGCCGCGGGCTGCTCGGCGAGCGGCTGTGCCTCTACCAGATCCACTCGGCGACTCTGGAGAGCGGCGTGCTCGAGGATGCGGGCGTGCTGGCCGAACTGAGCTCGCTCGCGCAGGCCGGGCTCGCCATCGGGCTCACGGTGAGCGGGCCGCGGCAGGCCGAGGTGATCCGCCGCGCGCTCGAGGTCCGGGTCGACGGAGCAATGCCCTTCGCCTGTGTGCAGGCGACCTGGAACCTGCTCGAGCCGTCGGCCGGACCCGCGCTCGCCGAAGCCGGGGCGGCGGGCTGGGGCGTAATCGTCAAGGAAGCCGTGGCCAACGGACGCCTGTCGCCCGGCTCTCCGGCGCCCATGCCCGCCCGCCTCGAGACCGCGTGTCGACGCCTGGACCGCGGCGCCGACGCGATCGCCATCGCTGCCGCCCTGGCTCAACCCTGGGCCGACGTCGTGCTCTCGGGCGCGGTCACGTCCGAGCAGCTGGCCGCCAATCTCACGGCCCTCGACGTGCCCATCACACCCGATGACCTGGCCGAGTTCGGCGATCTCGCCGAGCCGCCGGCGGCCTATTGGGAGAGACGCGCCAACATGGCCTGGAGCTGATTTCGGACCGTCCCATGAGTTCGGTGTTGCCGCCCAGCCGCGCGAAAGTATGATGCACATGCGCTCACGGCTGAGCAATTGATCGGGCGAACCCGAGGCATCGGGAATGGACGCGGACATCAGCCGGGATCTGTACGAATTCCTGGCACGCATCGCCCATCGCTACTACATCGACGATCGGACGCAGGAGGAGATCGCCCGGGAGTTCGCGCTCTCCCGCCCGAAGGTCCAGCGGCTCCTGGTCCAGGCCCGCCGGATCGGCGTCGTTTCGATCGCCATCCAGGCGCCGCCGTGGCTCCACCTCGAACTCGAGGACGAGTTCCGCGCCGAGTTCAAGCTGACCGACGCCATCGTCAGCGCGTCGCCGGCGGACCCGAAGTCGCGGCGCGAAGCTGTGGCTCGCAGCGCGGCGCAGTACCTCGAGCGGCGGCTGGCCAAGGGCACGGTCGTGGCCGTTGGGCACGGGCGCGACACCGGCGAGATCCCGCGCTTCTTCCGGCCCGCGCAGCGCCTCGAGTGCGCCTTCGTCAGTGCGATGGGTGGCTCCACGAAGGTCGATGCGCCGACCAATCCCAACGAGATCTGCCGGGCGCTGGCGGAGCGGTGCGGCGGCCGCGCCGAGAGTCTCTACGCCCCGGCCTACGTCGAGAGCGCCGAGATGCGCGACGGCCTTCTCCAGCAGGAGGCGATCGCCCACACCTTGAAGCTGGCCACGCAGGCGAGCGTCGCCCTGGTCGGCATCGGGGGCACCGACGACGAGTGCACCATGGTCCGCAGCGGCTGCCTGTCGGTTGCCGAGATCGGACGCCTCCGCGGCCAGGGAGCCGTCGGCGACGTCCTGGGGAACTACGTCGACATCGACGGTAAGCCGATCTCCTCGCCTCATCGAAACCGCCTGGTAGCCCTGTCGCTGGAGGATCTGCGGCGGATAGGCACCGTCGTCGCCGTGGTCAGCGAGGCCGAGAAGCCGCCCGCGATCCTCGGGACCCTTCGGGCCGGTGCGATCGACGTGCTGATCGTGGACGAGACCAATGCTCGCGCGGTGCTCGACCTGGCGCACCGAGGCGTGTCCGCGAATACGAGTCCGGTCGATTCGATGGCGACAAGGAGGTGATGGGCGGCGGTGAGCCTGCATAGCCGGCCCGGCCGGAGTTGTCAGGCGTCCCAACGGGAGGTGCTGGATTGCCAATCGTAAAGACCAAGGAAATCATCGATCGCGCCTTCGCCGATAGATACGGCGTGGCCGCGATCAACGTCGTGAACGACCTGTCCATGGAGGCCGCTCTGGCCGCCGCCGAGGAACTGCGGGCGCCACTGATCGTCCAGACGTCGGTCAAGCACGTCAAGATGACCGGGATCGACGCCATGTACGCGATGTGGGTGGCATACGCCAGCCGCGTTTCGGTGCCGGTCGCGCTCCATCTCGACCATTGCCCCGAGCGGGAGGTCATCTCGGCCTGTCTCGCGAAGGGCTGGAACTCCGTGCTGTTCGATGCCAGCAAGCTCTCGGTCGAGGAGAACAAGCGCCAGTGCATCGAAGTCGTTGCCGAGGCCCGCCGATACGGCGCCAACGTCGAGGGCGAGATCGAAGGTTTCAAGCGGACCGAGGACATGACCGGCGACGAGGCCTCGCACGTCCAATCGCTCGAGACCGTCGTCGATTTCGTCAAGGCGACCGGCGTCGACGTTTTCGCCCCGGCCATCGGCAACGCCCACGGGACGTACAAGACGGCGCCCCACCTGGATTCTCAACGAGTCACCGACATCGTGAACGCGACGGGCATCCCCGTGGCCCTTCACGGCGGCACCGGGATGTCCCCAGAGCAGTTCACCGACCTGATTTCGCGCGGCTGCGCCAAGGTCAACATCTCGACCGCGCTCAAGATCGCCTATATGAAATCCGGCTTCGACTACATGACCGAGCATCCGGGCGAATACGACCCGCCGGCCCTCTTCACGGCCCAGCGGGCCGCGGTGGTGGAAATGGCGAAGTACCACATCCGGTCGTTCGGGAGCGAAGGCAAGGCCTGGACGTGAGCGCGCTCATCTTCGATTGCGACGGAGTCCTCTCGGATACCGAACGCTACGGTCATCTCCCGGCCTTCAACCAGACGTTTCGGGAGTTCGGGTTGCCGCTGGCGTGGTCCGAGGATGAGTACGGCGGAAAGCTCCAGATCGCCGGCGGCAAGGAGCGAATGGCCAGCGAGCTCACGCCCGAATTCGTGCGAGCCAATCGATTGCCCGGCGACCCCGAAGCCCTGGCTGCCGAGGTCGCCCGATGGCACAAGCGCAAGACGGCGCTCTACACCGAAATGGTCGCGGCCGGCAAGCTCCCGCCGCGTCCCGGGATCGCCCGGATCATCCGCGAGGCCCAGGACGCGGGTTGGAAGACGGCCGTCGCCTCGACTTCGGCGGAGGCTTCGGTCAGGGCCATCCTCGACAACGCCGCGGGTCCCGGTCGGGCCGCCCGGTTCGACGTGATCCTCGCCGGCGACGTCGTGGCGCACAAGAAGCCGGCACCCGACATCTACCTCCTGGCCCTGGAGCGTCTCGGCGTCGACCCGGCCGAAGCGCTCGTCATCGAGGACTCCCGCAACGGCCTCGAAGCGGCGCACGCCGCCGGCCTGCGCTGCGTTGTCACGGTCAACGGGTACACCGAGAAGGAGGACTTCGGCGAAGCGATTCTCGTCGTTTCGTCCCTCGGGGACCCGGGTGGAGAGAAGACGACGGTCATGGCGAACCGGTCGCACGCAAGGCCCGGCTCGTTCGTCACCGTCGCCGACCTGGAGGCCTGCCTCGCCTCGTAACTCCGTCCGCGTTCCGGCTATTTGACGCAAAGGAGGTCGTTATGACACAGGCGTCGTTCGACGATCTCGACCTCGTCATCAAGACGATGGCCAACACGATCGTCGACAACGCGGTCTATTTCGCCCAGCTCGACTCCATCGTCGGCGACGGCGACTTCGGCTATTCGCTGCGCAGCGGGTTCGAAGTCGTGCAGGCCGACTACGACTCGTTCGACAAACCGAACGTGGGAGCCGTGCTCAAGAAGATCGCAATCGTCCTCACCGGCAAGGTGGGAGGCGTCTCCGGCCCGATCTGGGGAACCGCCTTCCTGCGCGCCGGCGTCGCCGCCGGCGACAAGACCGAACTCACGCCCGAGGACGTGATCGCCATGCTGCGCGCCGCCATCACCGGGATCATGGCCCGCGGTGGCGCATCGCTGGGCGAGAAGACGCTCCTCGACGCGCTGGTGCCGGCCACGGACAGTCTCGAAGCGGCCATCGGCGACCCGTCGATGCAGGGCGACCACGGCACCGCCGCGATCCAGCGGGCCGCGGACGTGGCCGTCGATGCGGCCGAGAAGACGAAGTTCATGCTCGCGATGCGCGGTCGGGCCGCGTATACGGGCGAACGGAGCATCGGCTCCGTAGACGCCGGCGCGACCGCGATCGGCGTGATCCTCCAGGCCATCGCGTCGGCATGGCGCGAGAAATACGGCAAGGGAGCATAGACATGAGGAAGTTCCTCAACGATCCCAGGCAGTTCGTCCCCGAGTTTCTCGAAGGTGTCGCCCTGGCGTCGGGCGGCGCGCTCAAGTACGAGCCGAAGTACAACCTGATCTACCGGGCCGACATGCCCAAGGCCAACAAGGTTTCCGTCATCCAGGGGTCCGGCTCGGGCCACGAGCCCGCCCACACGATGATCGTCGGCAAGGGAATGCTCGACGCCGCGTGCCCGGGCGACGTCTTCGCCGGACCGCCCGTCGAGTTCGTGACCGAGACGACCAAGCTCATGAACTCCCCGATGGGAGTCCTGTACATCGTCAACAACTACACCGGCGACCGTACGGCTTGGGACATGGCCAGGGAGCTTTCCGAGGCCGAGGGCATGAAGATCGGGTACCTCCTGGTCAACGACGACGTCGCGGTCAAGGACTCGACCTGGACCGTGGGCCGCCGCGGCGTCGCGGGCAACTTCTTCGTCATCAAGGCGGTCGGGGCGGCGTCCGAGAGCGGCGCCAACCTGGCCGAGCTCGAGCGGATCGGCAAGAAGGTCATCGCCAACGTGCGGACGATGGGCATCGCCCTGTCGTCCTGCATACCGCCGGTTCGCGGCACGCCGCTGTTCGAGATCGCCGACGGCGAGATGGAAGTCGGTATCGGCATCCACGGCGAGCCCGGCCGCGAGCGCCGCAAGATGGGCACCGCCAACGAGATCGTGGACGTCCTGCTCGACGCGGTCGTCCCCGACCTGCCGTTCAAGAGCGGCGACGAGGTCGCGCTCATGATCAACGGCCTGGGCGGCACGCCGATCAGCGAGCTCTACCTCCTCTACGGCATCGC
>CAZGUS010000152.1:0-5815 GCA_964529245.1 uncultured Anaerolineaceae bacterium | reverse complement strand
CCCGGCTGGCCATGTGCATGACGTGCTCGTGGGTGACGTCGCTGTAGGCGAAGACCACCAGATCGACCGACTTCTCGGCCATCACCTTCTCGAGGTCCGCCTCGGCCACGATCGGGATGCCGGCCGGATACAGCGACCCGGCCAGTTCCGGCGGGTAGTTCCGGCCGGCGATGCCCGGGATCTGGGTGGCGGCGGTGAAGGCCACGACCTCGACGCTGGGGTCGTTGCGATAGGCGGTGTTGAAGTCGTGGAAGTCGCGACCAGCGGCTCCCATGATCACAACTCGGGTGCGATCCATGGCTTTCCGGCCCTTCCGCAGTCGCGCCGTAGGGAAATCCCCGGCAGCGAACCTGGAGCTGACGAGCCGGTTCCGCTTCTGGTCCAGCGGTCGTCCAGCAACGGGTAGTGTCTCCGGCGCGGCGCTTGGGCGCAAGGCCCGACCTTCCCGTTCGCGCCGCAGCCCATCAGGTGGGCCGCCGTCAGGTCAGGTACTGGACCATGCCGAAGACGCCGGACAGCAGGACCGCGCCGGTCAGAAGCCAGAGCAGGGCGCTGTGGCGCCGGGAGTTGGCCAGATCGCCGAGCAACTCGCGATCGCCGGTGAGTCGAACGATGAAAGCCAGCGGCAGCGCGAGAACGATGACGTTGAACACCATCGCCTCGATGCACAGCCGCACGAGGTCGGCCGATGTCAGCGCCACGACCGCGGCCGGCAGCACCTCGGCGAAGTACACGGCGTAGAAACGACGGGCCTGGCTGGGTTTGAGGTCGAGGCTGTGCGGCCAGCCCATCAGCTCCCCGATCCCCCACGCCGCCGATAGCGAGACCACGACCAGGGCGAGCAGGCCGGAGCCCATCAGGCCGATGGCGATCAGCCAGCCGGATCCGCCGGCGGCAAGGCGGGCCAGGCCTTCGGGCAGATGCGCGACCGTCGTGGCGCTCAGCGCCGGCGCGGACTCCATCGCCGCCGCGGCCGCGATCACGATGGCCGCCATCAACGCCTGGCTGGCGATCGCGCCCAGAAGGGTCTCGATCCGCGATCCCTTCAGATCCTCACGGGTCAGCTTCTTGTCGATGCTGGCCGACTGCTGGTAGAAGAGCATCCAGGGCATGATCGAGGCACCGACGATGGCGACCACCAGGGCGAAATAGTCGTGCGGGACGTCGCTGGGAATCGGGCTCAGGTCGGCGGCCATGTGGCTCAGGTTGGGGTGGCCGACGACCGCCAGGACGACGAAGCTGAACAGCGCCAGCGAAAGAACCAGGGCCCCGCGCTCGAAGACCGAGTAACCGCCGCTCAGAACGGCGCCGGCATGCAGGACCAGCGCCCCGACGATCGCCACGGGCGCCGGAATGCCCAGGATCGCCGCCCCGAGGGCGATCCCGGCGAACTCCGCAACGTAAGCCACGAAGTTGATGACGGCCATGCCGGCGACCGTGACCGCAGCCCAGCCGGGCCCGTATCGGGATCGCACCAGCTCGGCGTGCCCTTTGCCGGTCGCAAGCGCCAGGCGGGCGGTCATCTCCTGGACCAGGAACAGGACCGGCACGATGGCGAACAGCGGCAGCAGCAGGGCGTAGCCCGAATCCGTGCCGCCCTGGCCGGCGGTGATGACACTCGGGGCGTCGACGTCGGCGAGCATCACGATCCAGGCCGGCCCGATGACACGCAGCCAGCGCGCTATTGCCGGCGAGCGAATCGCCCCGGCAAGGGAGCGGACGCTGGCAATGACGGTCACGCCGATATCCTAGCTGATGGCTAGGCTTTGACGGCGGGCCATTCGGACCGCCGGATCGGGCCGGTGGAAATCACAGCCCCGCCCCGACGGGAGGCCGCTAGGCGGAAGATCACGCGGGCCGGACGACGACCAGCGGAATCGGGCGCGACGTCTTCGACTGATATCCCTCGTATCGGCCGTGGTTGGACAGGTTCACGAGCTTCCACAGGCGTTCGTAGTCGGGATCCCCGGCGGACACGATCGTGGCTGTGCCGTCGACGCGAACTCTCCCGACCTGGACGCTCACATGCGGGTCGGCCTGCAGGTTGACGAACCACGCCGGCGGTCGGTCGTAGCCGTGGTTGGACGCGACCAGGACGTAGCCGTTGCCGTCACGCCCATAGATCAGGGCTGCGGTGCGGGTGAGGCCGGTCTTGCGCCCGGTGGTCCGCAGCAACAACGACGGGACGCCGATGAGCCGGTGGCCGACTCGGCCGTCGGTGCGGACGTACAGCGCCTCGTGGAAACGCAGGAAGCCAGCCCCCAAACTCGATCCGATGCTCATGGGTCGAGTCTATGCGCTCCGCGGAAACGGGCCGCGCCGGACCGGCGACGTTCCGGCCCGGGCGATCGCCCGGGCCGGCGGCGGCCCGCATCGTGGACCCTCGGCCGGAGCCTGACGAGTCAGCCCTGCGAACCGGCCCCGGCGGAGCCGTCCGTCGCCCCAACACCGGCCCCGGCGAGATCGCCGGTCGGAGCCAGGTCGACGCCCAGCCGTTCGAGCGCGCCGACGACGGCCTTGAGCGAGGCCGTCGTGATGTTCGGATCCATGCCGACGCCCCAGCGGACGTCCTTGTGGGAGCGAACCTCGACGTAGGCGACGGCCGTGGCTTCCTCGCCCCCACCGAGGGCATGCTCCGCATAGTCGAGCACCTCCACCTCGAGGCCGAGGTCGCGGCGCAGAGCGTGTACCAGCGCCGAGATCGGGCCGTTGCCGTGGCCGGAGACGGCGCGCGTCTCGGTTCCGGAAGCCAGCCTGGCGTTGAGGACGACGCCCTCGGCGTCCGATGAGGTCTCGTAGCCGACGAGCCTGGTTCGGGTGACCGTGGGCAGGTACTCGGCGGCGAAGGCGTCCCACATCTCTTCGGGCGTGATCTCGGTGCCGCTGCCCTCGGTGATCACCTTGATGCAGCGGCTGAACTCGATCTGGAGGCGGCGCGGCAGCTCCATGCCGTGCTCGGCCTTCATGATGTAGGCCACGCCACCCTTGCCGGACTGGGAGTTGACACGGATGACGGCCTCGTAGCTGCGGCCGACATGCTTGGGATCGATCGGCAGGTACGGCACTTCCCAGCTCGAGTAGTCCGGCGGCAGGCACTCCATGCCCTTCTTGATGGCGTCCTGGTGCGAACCGGAGAAGGACGTGTAGACCAGGTCGCCGACGTATGGATGGCGCGGCTCTACCGGCAGGCGGTTGCAGTGCTCGGCCACGCGCCGCAGGGCGTCGATGTCGCTGATGTCCAGCTTGGGGTCCACGCCCTGGCTGAACATGTTCATGGCCAGGTTGATGACGTCCACGTTGCCGGTCCGCTCGCCGTTGCCGAAGAGCGTGCCTTCGATCCGGTCCGCACCGGCCATCAGCCCGAACTCGGCCGCGGCCACCGCCGTGCCGCGGTCGTTGTGCGGATGCAGCGAAAGGACGATCGAGTCGCGGCGCGGGACGTTGCGGTGGAACCACTCGATGGCGTCGCCGTAGATGTTCGGCGTGTACATCTCGACCGTCGCCGGCAGGTTGATGATGATCGGGCGCTGCGGCGTCGGCTGGATCACGTCCATCACCGCGGCGCAGATGTCGAGCGTGTAGTCGAGCTCTGTGCCGGTGAAGCTCTCCGGCGAGTACTCGTACCTGATCTCCGTGCCGGGCACTCGGGCTTCCTGCTCCAGGCAGATCCGGGCGGCGTCGGCGGCGATCTTCGTGACGCCTTCCTTGTCCAGGCGGAAGACGACGCGCCGCTGCAGCACGGAGGTCGAGTTGTAGAAGTGGACGATCGCCCGTTTGGCGCCGAGCAGGCATTCGTACGTCCGCTCGATCAGCTCGCGGCGGCACTGCGTCAGGACCTGGATGGTGACGTCCGCGGGTATGCGGTCGTCGTCGATCAGCTGGCGGATGAAGTCGTAGTCCGGCTGCGACGCGGACGGAAACCCGACCTCGATCTCCTTGAAGCCCATGGCCACGAGGGCGTCGAACATCTGCATCTTGCGGGCGGGGTCCATCGGGTCGATGAGGGCCTGGTTGCCGTCGCGCAGGTCAACCGAGCACCACACGGGGGCGCGCTCGATCTGGCGGTTGGGCCACTCGCGATCCGGAAGGCGGAGCGGCAGGGGGCGGAAGGGCGTGTACTTCTCGACCGGCATCTTCTTCGGGTGGGCGGGTACGGGAGGCATCTCGGATTCCTTCTGACTCTGTCGGGTCCGCGATCGTCGCCGCGGTCTGGCTGGTTTGTCGGGGAAACAAAAACCTCCTGCGTTGGCGCAGGAGGTCGTCGGCGAGCACCCACGAAGGGGCTCGCCTCAGGTAAGGAGCAGGCTGCTGTCGAAGTGATTCCTGTTCATTGGTGCGGCACAGTGTAGCCTGTGGCGCCGGGTTGGGGAACCCCAGTTGCATGAGAAGGAAGTCGGGGTAGCTTTGACGAGCCAATCGAGCGGGACCTTGGAACCGAACCGCCCGGCGGGGCGCCTGGCGCGAACGAGGCGCCGCGCCGGCGCCGTCCTCCACCGCGCACCCGGCCCTGGTCGGCACACCCGCTGGAACGTGCTGGCGGTTCTCCCGGCGGCCGTCGCCGTCTTCGGCCTGGCGGCCGTCGTGGCGCCGCCGGGATCCGGCCCACTGGCGCTGCTCATGGTCCTGGAGGTCCAGCTCTTCATCGTCGTGTTCGCGGTCCTGGCTCCGATCGCCCTGCTGGCCCGCGCCCGCGTCCTCGGGCTGGCGCTGCTGGTCCTGCTGGTCGCCGGCGGCGGGTTCTTCGGGTCCGACTGGATCTCGCTGCCCGGGTCCGGTGCCGCCCGCGGCGACCTGTCGGTCATGACGTGGAACCTTCAATTCGGGACCCGAACGCCCGCCGAGACGGCCGCCCAGCTCGAAGGCGTGAACGTCGACCTGATCGCGCTTCAGGAGCTCGAGCCGGACCCCTCGGCCGCGATCGACCACGACCCGATCATCGCGGCCCAGTATCCCTACCGGGCCATGGCGCCTCGTGAGCTGGCCGCGGGCGTCGCCATCCTGAGCCGCTACCCGATCGAGGACGTCGTCTCGACCGACGATCCGGCCTGCCTCGAGCTGATCGTCGACACGCCGCGCGGCCCGGTCCGGGTCATCGACGCCCATCCCAAGCACGCGGACATCACCACGCTGACGTCGCTCCGACTCCCCATCGACTACGACCCGTCGGGGAGGGACACGGCGATCGCAACGGTTCGCACGCGGATCGAGGCCGTCCTAGATGCGGGCGAGCGGCTCCTGGTCCTGGGCGACTACAACACCACGCCCTCAGAACCCGAGTACCGCGTCCTTACGGCCGGCCTGCGCGACACGCAGGTCCAGGTCGGCGAGGGTCCCGGCTGGTCATGGCGCCCGAGCCGCATCGACTTCCTCCCCATCGCCGTCCTGCGGATCGACCTGCAGCTGACCGCCGGCCCGATCTATCCGGTCTCGACGTCGGTCGACTGCTCGCTGCCCGGCGACCACTGCCGTCTCTTCGGCAGTTACGAGATCGACGGCTGAACGGACTCGGCGCGCAGAGGCGCCGGCACGGTGTCAACGCGAGAAGATTGGCTCCGGCGGTAGGATTCGAACCTACGGCCAAGCGGTTAACAGCCGCCCAACTTCCTTCGTGGAATCGGGCTGATTCAGTCACGCGTCCAGTCACCACGCGCACTCTGACGCTACCCGTTTCGCCCCAATGGGGTACTCCCGCGGGCGAATGCCAGGCCCCTGTCGTGTGCCGGAAGGTCGCGGTGGGATGAGCACGCGCGACTGGGCCCTCACCTACGCGTCACTCGGCTGGCGGGTGTTCCCGGTCGTCCCTGGCGGCAAGCGT
>CAZGUS010000151.1:0-5843 GCA_964529245.1 uncultured Anaerolineaceae bacterium | reverse complement strand
CCGCGGTTGTGGATGCCCTCGAGCTCCTTCCAGCCGAACGGGAAGCGGTACTCGATGTCCTTCGCCTTCTTGGCGTAGTGGGCCAGCTCGTCCGGCCGGTGCTCGCGGAAGCGCAGCCTTTCGGGCGCGACGCCGTAGCGCTCGTACCAGGCCCGCCGCCTCGGCAGCCACTCCTCGAAGACCGCCGCCGCCGTGTCCGGCTTGACGAAGTACTGCATCTCCATCTGCTCGAACTCGCGCATCCGGAAGACGAAGTTGCCCGGGCTGATCTCGTTGCGGAACGCCTTGCCGATCTGGGCGATGCCGAACGGCAGCTTCTTGCGGCTCGTCTCGCGGACGTTGCGGAAGTTGACATAGATGCCCTGAGCCGTCTCCGGGCGCAGGTACACCTCGTTGCCCTCTTCTTCGACCGGGCCCATGTGCGTCTTGAACATGAGGTTGAACTGCCTCGGGGCCGACAGCGGACCGGCGTCGACCGGGCACTTGAGGCCGAGGCGCTCCACGATCCCGGGGTCGCGGAGTTCCGTGGCGGTCAGGTTCTCGCAGCCGGGCAGCTCGTCCAGGCGGAAGCGACGCCGGCATGTCTGGCACTCGACGAGCGGGTCGCTGAAGTTGGCGACGTGGCCGGAGGTGACCCACACCTGCGGCGCCATGATGATCCCGGCGTCCAGGCCGACGATGTCGTCTCGCTCCTGGACCATCGCCCGCCACCACGCCCGCTTGACGTTGTTCTTGAGCTCGACGCCGAGTGGCCCGTAATCCCAGACGGCGTTGATGCCGCCGTAGATCTCCGAGCTCGGGAAGATGAAGCCACGCCGCTTGGACAGCGACACGATCGTTTCGAGATTCGCGACGGACGGTCCTGGATCGTCGGCCGTGGTTGTCGGCTTCGCGGCGGTCACGTTATCTCCTCGGGCGCAGGCGGTCGACCGCTGGCATGCTGCCGATTGCCTGGGGCGCCAATTCTCGCACGAGCGGGGCGGCCGCGGCGCGATCGACCGCACCGAGCCGCCCGCGCGCGCCGCCGTCGCTTCCCGCCCGGCCGTAGCCCGCGCCCGCCGCCGGCCGGCGAGGGCACATCTCCGAGCGATCGGCATAGCGGGTTTCCATCCTCGCGCCGTCGGCGTCAGGAGCGCAGTCTTCGGACGAAGGAAGGTCCTACATGGAACTCTTGCTGATCATCGTCATTCTCATCCTCCTCTTCGGCGGCGGGTTCACTCTCTACCGTCGGTAAGGGTCGGGCCCGACAGCGGGCCAACGCATTCCGAATCGGCGAGATCGCGTCCCAGGCACTGGGGCGCGGTTTCGTGGCACCTGCCCGACGCCGACCGCGCCCGAACGATCCCCCGAGCGCGAGCCACGGGCACACTCGCCGGCTGGAGCCGTCATCATTGCCACGCGCGCCAGTCGGCCGCGATCCGTGAGCGAGGAATGCCGGTGGCCTCCGTCCCGAAGTCCCAGTCGAGCACCAATCACCCGGTCCTGGGGCCGGGCGTCGCCATTCGCGACGACTCCCACCGGACCAGACTCCGACTGGTCTTCGAGGTCGCGATGATCCCGGTCGGCATCCTGGGCATCCTTCTCGGGACCGGCGATTTCGAATCGGGAAGCCAGATGTTCGGGCTGGCTCAGATCGCCGCCGGCGTCCTCGTGATCGTCTGGGCGATACGTGCCGTCGTCCTCGACGCCCAGCACCTGGCCAATCCCGTGCGCCTGGTGGTGGCCAGGGATGGCTTCGAACTCTTCCCGGGCACACGCAGGACCGCCTGGCTGGAGGTGCTGCCGAGCCGTCGAGCCGTCTCCTGGGATGACGTCGCGACCGTCGGCGACAGCAGGTTCCCCACGAGTCCGCGCACGCTTCGGGTCCAGCTCGATTATCCGGCCGGATTCGCCGACCGCGAATCTCTGGGCCCTGTCGACCGGTTGATCCTCAGGGCCAATCGCGGCGATCTCGTGCTCGGCAGCGGCATGGCGATGTCGATCTCGAACGCGGAAGACATCATGCGCAAGCAGCTGACCGAGTTCCGCCGCGGCGGGCCCGCAGCCGCGAGCATCCCGACGCGATCGCGGGCGTCGAGCGGCCGCCGCCCGGCGAGAAAGCGAAAGACGCCGGGCAGACCCGCCGCGGGCGGCTAGACCGCCGCGGGCGGCCAGACCCGCCGCGGGCCGCTACGCCCGCCCGAGCTCGTCCCTGGTGCCCGCCGTTCGCCGCACCTCGTCGAGGAACTCCAGCGAGCGAGCGTCGCGTTCGAGTGAGACACGCAGGAAGTCGCGCAGCGCGGCTTCCACCTCGCGTTCGACGGCCGGCGACAGCCGGAGGGCCGCCAGCGCCTCGACGTCCAGCCGCTGGTACGCCTTGAGCAGCTTGAGAGCGTCCACGGAGAGCCGGGTGCGTTCGGCCGACGGTCCCGGACAGTGCGAGCACAGCACCCCGCCGAGAGGCGGGACCCAGCGGAAGCTTTCGTCCGCCTCCAGCATGCGGTCGCACTCGACGCAGCGATCCACCTCGGGCCGCACACCGAGCTCGTCGGCGAGGTGCATCTCGTACCAGCGCGCCACCCGCCCCGACTCCATGCCGGCGTCGAGCAGCTCGTAGGCGCGGCGCACCAGCGCGTACAGCCCCTCGGCCTCGTGGCGCTCCTCCAGGGAGCGGTCGGCCAGCTCGGCCAGGTACCAGGCCGTCGCCGCCGACTCTAGCGAATCACGCAGGCGCAGCCAGGCGTGAGTGACCTGCACCTGCGTCACGACGTCGAAGGTCCGGCCGTGGGCCAGCGCCACCCGCAGCTCGGCCAGCGGTTCGAGCGATCCGCCGAGCCGGCTGGTCGGCCGCCGAACGCCCTTGGCGATCGCCTTGAACTTGCCGTGAACGGGGGTGAGCAGCGTCATGATCCGGTCCGCCTCGCCGTAGTCGAAGCGGGACAGGACGATTGCGTCGGTCACGTACAGGCGCGAAGTGGGCACGCGACCACGCTACCACGGCCGGGCCGCGGAGCCGGCCTCGCGCCCTCAGTCCGTGTAGGCGGGGATGCGCCGAATCTCCGGGTCGGTGAAGACGTCCAGGTCGTCGCGGCTGCGGGTCGAGAACTCCGAGACGACGGCGCCCTCCGGCCCGGCCTGGAACCAGTGCTTGGTATCGGGCGGGATCGTGAACTGCTCGCCCGGATAGAGCACGATCTCGCGCCCGGCGGTGTAGACGCCGAGCTCGGCCCGGGCCGGGTGGGCCATCGGATGGCGCGTCGGCTTGCCGCCCTCGACGTGGAGGTAGACCACTCCGGTTCGAACGCGGAACGTCTCTTCCTTACCCGGCGTGCCATCGAACGGCGGGTGGCGATGCTCGGGGCAGGTCTGGTGCGGGAACAGGACCAGCTCCTTGGCGCACACGCGTTCCGTGTTGACGTAGACGATCAGCTCGAGCCCGACATGCTCGAGGTCGCCCAGACCGAAATCGGCCACCTCGATCGTCGCCTTCTCGATGGCAGTGATCGCGATCCCGGCTGCCGCGAGCGCCGTGGCGGCACGATCGCGGGCCTGCTGGACCTGCGCCGCGTTCAACATCCTGGTTGCGATTCCTCCCGTGCGCGCGCCGCCGCGGCACCGGCCGAGCCGGCCGCGCGGCGGGACCTTTCGACCGTCTAAGCTTGCGCCATGGATGAGAAGACCGCCCGCCACGACTATCCCGTACCGCAGCCGCACACCGACCGGACGCGCATCCGCCGCCACGCCGACCGCGCCGTCCCGGACCGGATAGAGGAGTTCCTGCGGGCCGGGTTGATAGCCCATGTCGCATACGTCGAGGGCGGCGAGCCGCGCACCGTCCCGTTCTTCTACCACTACGAGGCCGGCCACATCTACCTCCACGGATCCGCCGGCAACGGCACGCTGCGCAGCCTCGAGAACGGCCGTCCGGTGGCGGTGTCGATCGCCCTGCTGGACGGTTTGGTCGCGTCCAAGACGGCGCCCGACCATTCGGGCAACTACCGCTCCGTCGTCGCCTTCGGCCGCTGCCACCGCATCTCCGACCTGGCCCGCAAGCGCCGCGTCCTCGAGGCCACGACGGAGCGCTACTTCCCCGACCGGCACCCCGGGACCGACTACCTGCCTGCAGCCGACGACGACCTGACTCGGATGGAGCTCGTCGCCATCGAGATCGACGAAGCCCAGGCCAAGATGCGATCGGGCGGGCCGATGGGCCCCGCAGACGACGACCCGCAGGCGCCCGGCTCGGCCTTCGTTCGGCCTCTCTAGCGCTGAACCGCCCCGGCCGGCGGCCCGCCTGACGGGCTTGGCATCGTCGCGCGCGCCGCAACTCACCGGCCGCTGAAAGCAGGTTGATATGATCGGGCCGTGCAAAGCCTCGTCGTTTCCGCCGATCTGATCTCCGACACCGAACAGGAAATCCTGCGCCTGCTTTCGGTGTACGACGGGCCGACCGCCGGCCTGTACGAGATGATGCGCTACCACCTGGGCCTGGACGCCAGCGGCTCCTCCGGAAAGAGGATGCGGCCGCTGCTGGGTCTGCTGGCCTACTCCTCCATCAAGGGTGACTACCACGCCGCGCTGCCCGGCGCCGCCGCCGTCGAACTCGGTCACAACTTCAGCCTGGTCCACGACGACATCGAGGACTCGGACCGCGAGCGCCGCCACCGCGCGACGCTGTGGGCGGTCCACGGCATTCCCCAGGCGATCAACGCCGGCGACATGCTCTTCACCCTCAGCCGCGTGGCCCTGCACCGTCTGTCCGACCTGGGCTTCTCGGACGCCAAGGTGCTGCGCCTGATGCGCCTGTACGACATGACCTGCCTGGCCCTGTGCGAGGGCCAGTACCTCGACATCTGGGCCAGCGAACGCGCCGAGCCGATGTCGGTCGAGCTGTACTTCGACATGATCGGGCGCAAGACCGCCGCGCTCATCGCCGCCTCGGTCGAAGCCGGCGCGGTGCTAGCCACCGACGACGAGGAGATCATCGCCCGGTACCGCGCCTTCGGCTGGGCCCTGGGCATCGCCTTCCAGCTCAACGACGACCTGCTCGGGATCTGGGGCGACCAGGCCAAGACGGGCAAGGAGCCGACGGACGTGGCCCGCCACAAGATGACCCTGCCGGTGATCTACGCCTTCGAACACGCCGGTCCCGAGGATCGCGCGCGGCTCGAGGCCGTGTGGCGGACGGACGCCCCGCACGACGGCCAGGTCGCGGAAGCGGTTGCCCTGATCGAGCGGCTCGGCGGCCGGGACTACACCCGCGACCAGGCCCGTCTGCATCGCGATCGAGCCCTCTCGGAGCTCGACGCCGCGGGAGTCGTCGACGCCGAAGCGCTCGAATCGCTGCGCGGCATCATCCTGGGCGTGATCAAGGCCTGATCGGGCCGCGGGGCCCGGGACGGAGGCCGCGGGGCGCTCGCCCGCGGGCGCGGGGCGCGACGCGGCGCTCGCGACGCCACTACCCCCGGATGCGGCTCAGTGCTCCTGGTCGTCCCCGTCCGTGTCTTCGGGGCTATCCCGAACCGCCAGGACCTTGCCGACGCGCCGGCCGTCGGTCGTCTCGACCGTGAGGAGCAGGCCCTGCTCGTCCAGTCGGACCTGATCGCCGGGCCTCGGCACGCCGCCGATGCGGTGGTATATCAGCCCGCCGACAGTGTCGTACTCCTCGGCGTCCTCCAGCGTGGACAGGTCCAGGTCGAACAGCTCGCCCAGGTCGTCGACCGCGGCACGACCGTCGATCCTGGCCTTGTCGTCGGAGAGCCGCACGGTCATAGGCTCCTCCTCGTCGAACTCGTCCTGTATCTCGCCCACGATCTCCTCGAGCAGGTCCTCGATCGTGACCATGCCCGCGGTGCCGCCGTACT
>CAZGUS010000150.1:0-5860 GCA_964529245.1 uncultured Anaerolineaceae bacterium | reverse complement strand
AGACGCAGTAGCCCATGCCGTGCATGAAGCTGCAGATGCCGCAGATGCGCTCCACCACGAAGCCCATCTCGGTGTACTCGACCCGCTCGACCATCATCTCCAGACCGCGGTGGATGTAGCCGATCGTCGGGACGGCGTCGACGACCTTCTCGTCCATGAGAATGAGGTCGAGAACCAGCGGCTCCGGCAGGACCGGATGCTGCGGTCCGAACGGGATGGTGGTGCGTCTCATGATGGCTTCACCGCGGCCGCGGCGACGGCCGCCAGGCGGGCCTTGATCGCGGCGTGCGAGAAGGGGACCTTGGTGGCGGTCTGGTACAGCTGGCCTTTGAGGTCGACGACGATGCCTACGACGTTGATGCCGAAGAGCTCGCGGATCTCGTTCTCGTACAGGAACGCAGCGCCGAAGAACTCGGAGACGCTCGGGACGGCGTCGCCGGCGACGATCTGCTCGCGGATGGTCTCGAACTTGCCGTCTTTGGCGAACGCCCACGCGATCTCGAAGACGCCGGGGGCTTCGGCCGGGGTCGGCGGGGTTGCCGCTTCGGCCGATTCGGCCGGGACAGCCGGGGCCGGGGCAGCCGGAACCGCCGGAACAGCTGTCGGCGCGGCCGCCGCGGCCCCGTGGGCGGCGACGACGGGCATGACGGTGGTCACGTTGATGAGGGCCAGGCGCCAGCCGTCCTTGTGGTAGTCCTCGACCCGGGCGAGGAACGCCGTGGCGTCCATCAGGCGGTCTTCTTTCGCTTGGCTTCCAGGGCGGCGATGCCCTGGACCACGCCGTCGATGATGCTCTCCGGTCGCGCCGCGCAACCCGGCACGTAGACGTCGACCGGGATCACCTTGTCGATGCCGCCCTGGATGTTGTACGCCCGGGCGAAGATGCCGCCGGAGCAGGCGCACGCGCCGACCGCGACAACGACCTTGGGGTCCGGCATCTGGCGGTACAGGTTCTCGACGATCTCGATGTTGCGCTCGTTGACGCTGCCGGTCACCAGGAGGATGTCGGCATGCTTGGGGTTGCCGGTGTTCAGCACGCCGAAACGCTCGACGTCATAGAGAGGCGTCAGGCAGGCCAGGACCTCGATGTCGCAGCCGTTGCAGCTCGAGCCGTCGTAGTGGAGGATCCAGGGGGACTTGCTGAAGAAAGACATCAGCTCACCTGCTCAACAGGAATAGAGCGAGCACATTGCCTCCGGAGAAGATCAGGGTGGCGGCCCAGGTCGAGCGCAGGACCAGCTGCCACTTGGCTCGGGACGTGGAGTTGTCGACCAGGACCTCGAGCGCGTAGGCGATTGCGAACACGACCAGGCCGAGCGGCACGCTCCAGTTGAAGAGCAGGACCATGAACGCGCACAGCAGCGCCGACTCGTACCAGTGGGCCAGCTCGACGTAGGCGAGCATGCGGCCCGACATGTCGGTCGTGAGGCCGCTGACCAGCTCCTGGTGGGGGTGGTGCGACGTGGAGATGTCGAATGGCGACTTGCGCAGCTTGATGGTGGCCACCAGCAGGAACGCCAGGAGCACACCGGGCAGCTGGACGGCCACGAGCTGAGGCGACGCCAGAACTCCGGCGTAGGTGCTGGCTCCGGTGACCTTGCAGATGCCGGCCATCATCAGGATGAAGAACGGCTCCGACGCCAGCAGGACGATCAGCTCGCGCTCGGCCCCGGCGAAGCTGTACGGCGAGTTGACCGAGCCCGCGGCCAGGACCAGGAAGAGCGCGGCCAGGGCGAACACGAAGGCGATGAAGATCAGGTCCGTGCCGCTCAGCAGCAGCGCCCCGGTAACGGCCATGAAGAATACGTGGCCCAGGAGCAGCGGCTCGACCACGGGGTTGACCTGGCGGGCCTGCTTCTGGATGAGCTTGCCGAAATCGTAGAAGGGCTGGAGGAGCGGCGGGCCGATCCGGCCCTGCATGCGGGCCGACACCCGCCGATCGACGCCGGCGAGGAGGCCGCCGAAGACCGGGGCGAGGAAGACGAAGAGAACGCCGTAGACGGCCGGACTCATCAGCGCACCACCATTCCGACGGCGATCATCGCCACCAGGATGCCGCCGCAGGCCAGCGTCCCGACGCGGAACATGAGCGCGCCGTTGACCACGCCGTCGAGGTAGTAGTTACGCAGGGTCACCGACTTGGAGCCGCCCAGCGCGGCGCCCATGACGTGGCTGGCGTTGGCATTGCGGCCGCTGGAGTAGAAGTCGGACGCGTCGTACTTGCGGGTGGACGCCCACACGGCCAGCAGTGGCAGGAACAGGACCGCGACCAGCATCACCACCAGCATCGCCGGTTCGATGTTGAGGAACGTGTGCGACCCGGCAGTGGGGAAGGCCGACAGCGCGTACGGACCCACCACGCGATCCGAGATGATCCCGATGCAGGCGGTGACGGCGATGACGCCGAACGCCAGCGCGCCTTCGGTCAGCCACTCGTAGCGGGAGACGCGGCGCTCGATGGACCGCTCGTACTCGCCGACGCTGCGCATGGAGAGCACTTTGATGAGCAACTTGCCCCAGTAGAAGATGGTCAGTGAGCTGCCGAACGCCATGATCACGATCATTGCCGCGCCCTGGCCGCCGGGAACCTGCAGGAAGGCCCGAATCGCAGCCCACTTCGCCACGACTATTCCGAACGGGGCGATGAACATTCCGGCGATGCCGGTGAGGGCCAGCACGCTGACCTTGGGGAGGCGGCTCAGGAGCGTGTCGAAGTTCTCGATGTCCTTGGTGTAGAGCCGGTTCTCGATCGTGCCCACGACCAGGAAGAGCAGGCCCTTGGCCAGGGCGTGGAAGATGATGATCATGACCCCGACCCAGGCCAGCTCCGGCGTGCCGATGCCGGCGCAGGCGCCGATCAGGCCCAGGCTGCCGATCGTGGAGTAGGCCAGCACCTTCTTGGTGTTCTGCTCGGTCACAGCCACGAGCGAGACGAACAGGAATGTGCCGAGCCCCACGAAGGTGACCAGGTAGCCGACCGTGGATCCAGACATGGCCGGGGACAACCGCAGGAGGAGGAAGACTCCGGCCTTGACCATCGTGCTCGAGTGCAGCAGGGCCGAGGTGGGGGAGGGGGCGTACATGGCGCCGATGAGCCACGAGCTGAACGGCATCTGGGCGCTCTTGGTTATGCCGGCGAACGCCAGCAGGGCCACGGCGGCGAGGAGCGTCCCGGAGGCGGGGCTCGCCGTCAGCCTGGCCAGATCCAGGCCCAGGTGCTGGTCCGCGAGCAGGGCGATGGCAAGCCCGAAGCCCAGGCCGCCGAGTAGGTTCATGTTGAGCGCCTTGAAGGCGTAGCCGATCGTCTCGGGCGTCCGGGTGTAGCCGATGAGCAGGAACGAACAGAGAGTCGTGATCTCCCAGAAAACCAGCATCATCGGCAGGTAGTTGCATGTCACCAGCCCGAACATGCCGGCCAGGAAGATGAAGAGCAGCGAGAAGAAGACGTTGCGCCGCCCCTTGATCATCGGGTTGGAGCGGTGGTAGTCGTGCATGTAGCCGATGGCGTTGACGCAGATGAGCGTGCCGATCAGGCCGATCACCAGGACCATCACCATCGACAGCCGATCGAACCAGAAGAGCCGCTGCGGATCCGCGTCGGGCATCCGGCCGGTGACCTCGAGGAACAGCGCGATCGCCAGCTGGGCGACGGCCATGATCGGGGCGGCGATGCGGCGGTTCATCAGGCCGATGACGACGATGAAGGCGGTCATCGCGATCTCGACGGCGATCAGCGCCTGCCCGGGCACGATCCCGCCCGGCAATCCGAAGAAGACACCGTCGCCGTTGCCGAAGGTCACGACGGTCGCAACCGAAGCGGCGGCCACGGCCACGCTCGACACGAGCACGATCGGGTTTCTGAGGGAGGCGCGAGTCACCAGAAGCAGGACGGCGCCCACCAGGATGGGGAAACCGATCAGGAATGCGATCAGCGACGTCATGGCTCAGTGTCCACCGGGCAGGAGGTGCTCGACTTCATAAGTCAGCACGTCGGTCGAGACGGGCTTTTCCAGGTAGCGCTGGACCGGCAGCCAGCCGTCGCGGTCCTGGCTCGCCAGTTCGCGAGGAGTGAGGTGCTCGTCGGCCCGGGTGAGCATGATCAGCGGCAGAGCGGGAAAGTCGTGGGCGAGCGATCGTGCCAGATCGAAGCCGGCGAACGCCCCGTCCAGCATGCCCTCCAGAACGACGACGTCCGGCACCTCGCGGCGCACGGCCGCAGCGGCTGCGGCTGTAGTCGAGACTGCGGCGGTCGAATAGCCCGCGGCCTGCAGGGCGGCGAGGTTGCGGGCGACGACGTCGGAGTCGTCGTCCACCAGGAGGATGTTTGCCATGCCCTCCACTCTTGGGAGTACCGCACCGCTCCGTCGTTCAGAGTGGCTTGGATGATTGATCCGCTCATTTGCGCGGTCTCTGTGCACCGAGCTTAGCGAGAAGCCGCCCTCAGGTGGCCCCCGGTTCGGCCCTACAAGTCGGGCTCTTCGGCCCTGCAGGTTTGGGACCTCCGTTTCGATGGCAATAAGGGCGCCTCGCCTGACAGAAATGGGCTAGGATGCGCCGCGTGCACGAGTTTTCCATCGCCGAAGCGCTGCTGACGCAGGTTCTGCGCCACGCCCCCGCGGGCGCGCGGGTCCGCGAGGTCGAGGTCCGGGTCGGAGCGCTGCGCGGCATCGAGCCCGAGGCCTTGCAGATGTCGTGGGACGCGGTGACACACGACAGCCCGATCGAAGGCTGCGTTCTGAAGCTCGAGCAGCTCCCTTGGACCATCACGTGCCCCCAGTGCGGCCGCAGCTGGACCAGTTCGGTTCCGTTCGTAGACTGCACTTGCGGCAACCAGACACCGACGCCGGTCGGCGGCGACGAACTGGACCTGATGTCGATGACGGTGGACGAGGACGAAACCTAGATGGGCGAACCAGGACGGACCATTCGCGTTCCGGTCGTGGAGCGGGTCCTCGAAGCCAACGACGAGATCGCGTCGGCCACGCGGACGGACCTGGCGCGCCGGGGCATCTTTGTAATCGATCTGATCGGCGCGCCGGGCAGCGGCAAGACCGCGCTTCTCGAGGCGACGCTGCGAGCGGTGGCCGGCCGGCGCCGGCCGGCCGTGCTGGTCGGCGATCTGGCCACGCGGCGCGACGGCGATCGCCTGGCCCGCTGGTGCGACCGCGTCGTCCAGATTTCGACCGGCGAGGGCTGCCACCTGGAGGCCGGCCAGGTTCGCGACGCTCTTGGCCAGGTCGACCTCTACGGCGTCGATCTTCTCTTCATCGAGAACGTCGGCAATCTCATCTGCCCGGTCGGCTTCGATCTGGGCCAGACGGCGAAGGTCGGCCTGTTCAGCCTGACCGAGGGCGATGACAAGGCCGCCAAGCATCCGTATCTCGTGACCGCGGCGGATCTGCTCCTGCTCAACAAGATCGACCTGGCGCCGTATCTCTCCTTCGACCGGGCCGGGTTTGCGGCCGACGTTCGGCTGCTGAATGCGCAGGTGCCGATCCTCGAGGTCTCGGCCACGACCGGGACCGGCCTCGAAGAGTGGCTGGCCTGGATCGACGCGGGGTCGGAGGCGGCTGCGACCGCCCGTTCGTAGTGCGAATCCGGCCGCCGGGCCGAGAGTCCCGCGAATTCGGGCCTAAGGGACGCGATCCCGGGACCGATGGTCCCCAGCGGCCGTGCCGCTCGGCCGCGAGGTTCCGGCTCGCGCGAAGGTACAATCGCACGGACATTGTGCGAACCCGCCGCTTCGGCGCTTCCCCGCGGCTCGCGGCGCGACCAGCCTCTCGTAATCAAGGAGAGAACACCCGTATGGCCGAAACTGCTACGCCCCACAAGGCCGCCAAGCGTTACATCTACGCATGGG
>CAZGUS010000149.1:0-5952 GCA_964529245.1 uncultured Anaerolineaceae bacterium | reverse complement strand
CCGGCGATGGCTCGCAGGTGGCCGACGAAGACGTTCTGGACCTTGGACTCGAGCTCGGCGGCCGGGCGGTCCAGGAAGCGTCGCGCGGCGTTCGCGATGGAGCGGTAGTCGTCGCCAACCTTGTAGACGATGACGCCGCGCAGGTCCAGGCGGATCTTCTGCTGGCTGACGCAGGGGACGGCGACTTCGCTCTCGTGCGCCATCAGGGAGAGGGCGCGGACCTTGGACAGGCCCGGCACGACCAGCACACCACGACCGGTGACGATCTTGAAATGCATGCTCTCGCCGGCCACGCCTTCGGGCGACTTGCCGCCGCCCGGTCCGGAGATGATCAGGGCCTCGTCCGGCTCGGCGATCCGCCAGGCGGCTCGGAACAGCATCACCAGGAACACAACGACAACGAGGGCAACGACCCCGGCAACGAGCAACAGGGTCTGAACGTCGGTCATCGCGGTAGCCTCACGCTATCGGTCGGTTCCACCTCAACTGTCCGTCCGCCCAGGCTGCCGACCACCAGAACCTGAGTGTATTTCTTGATCGTCGTGTCCGGATCCGATGCCCGGGCCAGGAACTTCTCTGTCCCCGCGCGCACCTCGATCATTACCTCTCCGAGGTGCCCCGGGGTGATATCCGCGGTCACTCTCCCCATCTTGCCGATGACGTCGTAGGACACGCCCTTGATCTCCGCACACCTGGATGGAATGGCCTGCTCATGTTAGTGCTTCGGCCGTTCAGGGACGGGCGGATTAAGGGGCGCGCCCATTGGCGCATCGCCGGCATGCAACATCACCCCTAAGACCGCGCCGAACGGCGTCAGGTTCGGTTCGAGGCCAGACAAAGAAGCGGCCCGTCCGGGAGATCCAGACGGGCCGCTGTTCAACGGAGCGGAACGAAGGTCACTTCTTGGGCAGCGTGCCCACCGGGATGAGGGTCGCCTGAGAGGCGCCGTTGCGGTTGTCCAGGCTGACGATCATCCAGCCCAGAGCCGGAGTGCTCTTCTGGACGGTCGAGGTCACGCTCAGCGGTAGCTTCGCCGAGGTGCCCGACGCCAGCGTCAGGAACTGGCCGTTCGAGACACTAGGGGTGAAGGCGTTGAACTTGGCGGTGCCGGGAACTGAGTCGACCGCTCCGGTACCCAGATCGAAACCGGTGATCGAGTAGCTGAAGGTCGGTGCTCCCGAGGTGATCCCCATGTCGCTGGCGAGCGCCGGCAGCTCGATGACCGAGCCGTTCATCGGCGCGTCCGCAACAAAGGCATCGATGAGGTTGCCGCTGGAATCGAATGTGAACGAGTCGAGGATGCCGTCGAACGAGCCGGTGAACTCCGCTCCGTCGTCGAGCGCGACGACCAGGTAATCGGGACTACCGTCGCCGTTGGTGTCGATGGAGATGTCGAACTCGGCCCCCGAGGCGTTGGACCACTGGTGCCAGCCGTTGATGGCGAAGATCAGGCATTGATCGTTCGCGACGGTCGAGCCACACGCGGCGCCGGGCTGCGTCTGGACGCCGACCGCCCGCACGCTGGAGATGCCCTGGGTGTGATCCATATCGGTCAAGCCCCAGGAGTACACGTCTGCGGTGCCGGTGTGGATGCCCAGGTTGGCGAGGTTGACGCTGGAGCTGGCCACTCCCGCGGTCAGCTTGTAGGGCGCCCGTGGACCGACGACGACCTTGGAGACGCCGCGCGGTACCACCAGGAACGGAACGTGGAGCGGATAGACGCCGGGGCGGGCGGCCGTCGGCGTCGCGTTCACGACGCCCTCGACCGTCAGGACGGCGCCGGGTCCCATGCCGCTGAACGTGTCGGCGAAGGGCAGGGCCTTCACCGCCGCCGCCGAGATGGACAGCGTGGCCACGACGTTGCGCGACTGGCGCGCAGGCACGGTCACCCGGCTCGGGAAGACCGAGATATGCGCCCCGGACGAGCTACCGACGAAGGCCGCCGATAGGTTGTACGTGATCGAGCCGGCGCTCTTGTTCTCGATCGTGAAGCTCCGCGTATCCCAGTACGAGCCGCCGAGAGCAACGTTGTTGAACGAGAGCGTGTCCAGCTTGTCGCGCGTGAGCGCGATCGCCGCGGTGGTCGTGGCGAGCTGCGCCTGAACCACGCCGGCGCCCGCGCCGGTCGGGTCGTATCCGAGAATCTTGGCCGAGGAGTCGTTGGCCGTGCTCATGATCGCGGCCTTGACTTCGTTGACCGACCAGTCGGGGTGAGCGGCAATGACCAGGGCGGCGACGCCGGCGACGTGCGGCGTGGCCATCGAGGTGCCCGAGTCGACGAGAACGTCGTTGCCGGTACCCATGCCCGCGGCGACGATGCTTACGCCGGGGGCGGTAACTTCAGGCTTGAGGGCGCTGTCGCCGAAGCGCGGGCCCCAGGACGAGAAGTCGGCCAGTTGCTTGTACGTCGGATTGGCCAGCATGCCGGCCGAGGTGATGGTGACGGTGTCGCCGTTGGCTGCCTCGAGGGCGTCGCCGTCGGCGGCCTCGACACCGATGAACGGGATCGTGACGCCGGGAATCGGGCCCTCGAAAGGAGGCAGCCCGGCGCTGGTGTTGACCATGATGACGGCCACCGCGCCGGCCGCCTGGCCGAGCTGGGCGCGGAGCACGCGAGCGCACGTGCCGCGTTGCGTGACGACGATCTTGCCGGCGGTGCCGGTGTAGTCCGAGGCGTCGCAGCCGAGGGAGATGGCGCCCGGGGCGCCCAGGACGTCGAGCTGAGCCGTGACCGGGAGCGGCCCGTTATTGGCGTCGAGAGCGGAGATGTCACCACTCGTGAGGCCGATGGTGGCGCCCGGGAAGCTGGCGTTGGAGTCGAGAGCGGCCACGGAGATCGAGCGGCTGCTCGAGCCGGGGGTGCTCGTCATGTAGGCGTTCGGGCCGGCGTTGCCGGATGCGGAGACGACCACGACGCCGGCGCGAGAGGCGTTGTCGGCGGCGACGGCGTCAGGCGTGTCGGAGGCTCCGAAGTCGGAACCCAGGGACATGCTGATCACGTCCGCGCCGTCCTTGACGGCCTGGTTGATGGCCTCGGTCACGACATCGGTCGAGCCGGTGCAGCCGAACACGCGGTAGATGTAGAGCTGCGCCTGCGGCGCGACTCCGGGGCCGATCCGGAAGTCGGTCGTGCCGTAGATCGAAGAGTTGTACGGACCGGTGTACGTCGAACCGTCGGCCAGGACGCCGACTCCGGCAGCGGTGCTGGCGGTGTGCGTGCCGTGGCTGTTGCAGTCGAGCGGGTTGCCGTCCGGATGCGGGATCAAGTCCGGAGAACCCGGAGCCGCGGCGGCGTCGTAGGCATCGCCTACGAGGTCGTAGCCGACCGGGATCTTGGCCGTCGGGAAGGCCACCGTCGTGCCGTCGGCGTTGGTGGCCGGCAGGGTGGTGTCGTGGGCCAGGCCGTAGGTGTAGTCGGCCGGGTTGCCGGAGCCGCCGAAGTCGGCGTGGTAGTAGTCGATGCCTGTGTCGATCACCGCGATCTTGACGCCCGCGCCGGTGTCGCCGGTGGAAGTCCAGGCCTGCGGCGCGCCGACGTAGGGCACGCTCTCAGTCAGCGCCGGCTTGTAGATCGGGACGAGATGGATGCCGGTCACGCCCGGCATCGCGGCGAGGGCCGTCAAGTCGGCGGCCTTCACGTGGACGTGGATGCCGTTATAGGCATCCTGCATCTGGCTGATGATGACGCCGCCGAACTTGTGGACGGCGTCGACGACCGGCTTCTGCTTGGCCTGGATCTGCGTTCGCCAGGTGCTGCGCTGGGTCGCCGTCACGGCCGCGCCGACGTCCTTGGCGTCGCCGACCTGGCTGGCGACCGGTGCATCGGCCAGCTGGACCATGACGTCCATGACGCGGCTGGGGTCGATCATCGCCGGCAGCAGCTTGGGATCGATCTTGCTGACGCTGATCCGCTGGAACCGCGGGGTCTTGGTAGTTGCGGCTGCCGAAGCGGTTGGGGCCAGCGCCCCGAATATCAGAGCCGCGATGGCAAGGGCGGTGAATCCACGACGTCTCATCAGACTCCTCCCGTCGAGTTCATACCTGAGTTGGTCGCACCATCAAGGCGACCCGGCCCACGGTTGACGCCCTGCTACTGAACAGGGCCTACCGGCCTCGGCACAGTGGCCGACCGTACATCGCGCGCCTGCGGAGGTCAACCTGGAAATCCACCCAGTGCGGTCGGTGGCACATGCCTCGCCCGGCCGGCCGCGCGGCTGCCGACCCGCGTTGACGCTCCCAGCTGCCGCTCCTATACTCATTTCCGACGGATTAGGTCGGAATTAGCCGGCGTGTCCCCCGCCGGCCCGACAGAGCGTCGAACAGGAGCGCACCCTGGCCACGAGGACGTACCACAGCACAGGCGCCGTGTCCTTCTCGACGAAGGGCGAGTACGGGGTGCGCCTCATGGCCCAGCTGGCCCAGCGGCACGGTCTCGGGCCGGCCAGCCTGACCGACATCGCCGAGCAGGAGGACCTGCCGCGCGCCTACCTGGAGCAGCTCGTCATCAGCCTGCGCGACGCGGACCTTGTCCAGAGCACCCGCGGCGCCCACGGCGGCTACGAGTTGACGCGCCCACCCGAGGAGATCCGCATGGGCGACGTGCTTCTCGCCCTCGAGGGACCGATCGCGCCGATGATCTGCGCGACCGGAGACCCCAGCCACAACACCTGCGCTCGGACCGGCTATTGCACCGTCAACTTCATGTGGGTCCGGGTTCGGGACGCCATCGCGGGCGCTCTCGAATCGATGACCCTGGCGGATCTCGTTCCCCCATCGGCGCGTCTGGCGGCAGTCAGCCTTCCGGCGCCGGATCGGACTCAAGGAGCACCCCAGACAACGTGAGCGACCAAGACCTCGTCATTTCGGACCTGCACGTCGCCCCGGTCGCCAACCCGGACCACGAGATCCTCAAGGGGATCGAGCTGACGGTCGGCAAGGGCGAGGTGCACGCCATCATGGGCCCCAACGGCTCGGGCAAGACCACTTTGGCGTACGCGCTGATGGGTCATCCCGCCTATATCGTCAAGTCGGGCACGGTTCTCTGGAAGGGCCACGACCTGCTCAAGATGTCGGCCGACAAGCGCGCCCGGCTGGGCATGTTCCTCGCCTTCCAGTACCCGATGGCGATCCCCGGCCTGTCCGTGGCGAGCTTCCTGCGCTCGGCCATCAACGCCCGCCGCGCCGGATTGACTCCGGACCCGACCGTGGACCCGACCGATGCCTTCAAGGGCGGCATCCCGATGGGCGAGTTCCGGAAGCTCGTGCGCGAGAAGATGGCGCTGCTCAAGATGGACGAGTCGATCGCGGCGCGCTACGTGAACGAGGGTTTCTCGGGCGGCGAGAAGAAGCGCCTCGAGATGCTCCAGATGGCGGTTCTGGAGCCCGAGATGGCGATCCTCGACGAGACGGACTCGGGCCTGGACATCGACGCCCTGCGCATCGTTGCCGAAGGCGTGAACGCCATGCTGAACCCGAACATGGGCGTTCTCGTGATCACCCACTATCAGCGCCTGCTCAACTACATAACGCCGGACACCGTTCACGTACTCGCGGCCGGGCGGATCGTCGCCAGCGGCGGGAAGGACCTGGCGCTGCGCCTCGAAGCGGAGGGCTACGCGCCGATCCTCGCGGAAGCGGGTCTGGAAGCCGAGATCGGCGACGAGGCGCCCGAGGCCGCCGAACCGGCGATGGGGGCCGCCCACTAGGGCGGATCGATCGAATGGCCGACCTCGCAACCACACCGACCAGCCGAGCCGCGGCTCCGGCCGCTCTAGATACCCGACGCATCCGCGCCGACTTCCCGATCCTGTCCACGTTCAACCGCTTCGGCAAGCCGCTCGTCTACCTCGACTCGGCCGCCACCAGCCTGAAGCCGCTGACCGTCATCGAAGCCGTGGACGGCTACAACCGCGAGTACAGCTCCAACATCCACCGCGGCATCTACGAGATCGC
>CAZGUS010000148.1:0-5970 GCA_964529245.1 uncultured Anaerolineaceae bacterium | reverse complement strand
CGCGAGCTGATCAAGAGCGGCATCTTCGCCAACATCAACCAGGGCATCGACCGCGAGACCGCGTCGCTGGTGGCCGAGGAGCTGGGCTACGAAGTCGCCGAGATTGTCACTGCAGGCGCGACTGCCAACGCCGACGGCTCCGTCGCCGAGGCCGCGCCGGTCAGCGCCGCCACCAAGGAGCAGCTGTACGAGGAGGACGACGCGTCGCTCCTGCAGCCGCGTGCCCCGATCGTGACCGTCATGGGCCACGTCGACCACGGCAAGACCTCGCTTCTCGATGCCATTCGGACGACCAAGGTCGCGGCCGGCGAGCGCGGCGGCATCACCCAGCACATCGGCGCCAGCGAAGTCGTCAAGGACGGCCGCCACATCGTGTTCCTGGACACCCCGGGCCACGAAGCGTTTACCGCAATGCGCGCCCGCGGCGCCAAGGTCACCGACATCGCCATCGTGGTCGTGGCCGCCGACGACGGCGTGATGCCTCAGACCCTCGAGGCGATCGACCACGCCCGCGCTGCCAAGGTGCCGATCATCATCGCCCTCAACAAGATCGACAAGCCCGACGCAAACCCCGACCGCGTCAAGAACGGTCTCGCCGAGGCGGGCGTCGTGGTCGAGGAGTACGGCGGCGACGTGCCGATGGTGGCCGTCTCGGCGAAGGCTCGCCTGGGCCTCGACGAGCTGCTCGAGATGATCAATCTCGTGGCCGATCTCCAGGAGCTCAAGGCCAATCCCAAGCGGCCCGCGATCGGCACCATCGTGGAGGCCGAGCTGGACAAGGGCCGCGGCCCGGTCGCGACCGCGCTGGTTCAGACCGGTACCCTGCGCGTCGGCGACGTCATCGTTGTCGGCGAGACCTACGGCAAGGTGAGAGCCCTGGAGAACGCCCTGGGCAAGCGCATCACCAAGGCCGGTCCCTCGAGTCCGGCCGTGGTCCTGGGCCTGGCCGACGTGCCCCAGGCCGGCGACATCCTGCGAGTGGTGGCCGACGAGAAGACCGCCCGCGCGATGGTCGAGGAACGCAAGAACGCCTCCGCGGCCCGGACCGAGGGCAGCGGCCGCGCCACCCTGGAAGACCTGTACGCCCAGATCCAGGCCGGCCAGACCAAGGAACTGCGGATCATCCTCAAGACGGACGTGTCCGGCTCGCTCGGTGCGATCACGCACGCCCTGCAGCAGCTCTCGACGGACGAGGTTCGCATCAACGTCCTGCACGAGGCCGCCGGTGACGTCACCGACAACGACATCATGCTCGCGGCGGCGTCAGACGCGATCGTGGTCGCGTTCAGCACCAAGGTGACTGACACGGCGCGTCGGGCGGCCGAGGCCGAGAAGGTCGACGTCCGCCAGTACGACATCATCTACAAGCTCACCGACGACATCTCCGCGGCGCTGCGCGGCATGCTCGAGCCCGAGCAGGTCGAGACCGTCGAAGGCCGGGCGGAAGTCCGCCAGATCTTCAAGGTCGGCAAGGTCGCCGTCATCGCCGGCTGCTACGTCACCGACGGACGCATCGTCCGGTCCGGCGGAGTTCGAGTCTGGCGTGGCGGCAAGGTGATCACCACCGACAAGATCGAGTCGCTGCGGCGCTTCCGCGACGACGTCCGGGAGGTCGCGACCAACTTCGAATGCGGCATCGGACTCGTCGGCTCGAACGATCTGGTCGAAGGTGACGTCATCGAGTGCTTCACCCAGCAAATGGTGAGCCGGGCCGCGGGTTGACCCGTCGCCCCGACGGCTGCCGGAGTCGGAGTAGCCGAGCCCGATGAGCCAGCGAACCGAACGAATAGACGAGCTTCTCCGCCAGGAGATCGGCAAGGCGCTGGAAAGCGAGCTGGCCGATCCCCGCATCGGCTTCGTCACGGTGACCGACGTCGAGACGAGCACCGATCTGTCGCACGCCAAGGTGTGGGTCAGCATCATCGGCACCGATGAGCAGCGAAAAGAGACACTGGCGGCGCTGCGCCGGGCCATGCCCTACGTCCGTCACGGGCTGAATTCCAAGATCCGGCTTCGGCGCATCCCCGAATTGGACGTTCGGCTCGACGAGTCGATCGAGCGGGGTACGCGCGTCCTGCACCTGATCAATGAACTGGAGGCCGGGCGCAACCCTGAGGAGGCCTCGGCCCCGCTGGAATCGCTGCCGACGCCCGTTCAGCGGCTGCCCCACGAGGGCGATCAGCCGGATCGGGAGTCGGCCGTGCTGCCGCCGACCAAGCCACGTACAAAAGCGAGCCGCAAGCTGGGATCGGATCGAGGCTCGAAGCCGGGGTCGAAGCCAGGCTCGAAATCGGGTCGCGCAGACGGCCGGCGAGGGAGCCGATGAGCGCCCCCGAGCCTCGGGTCGACCTGTCCGAATACGCGGCCGCGGTGCCTCAGGAGGTGCTGGACCGGCTACGCGCCGCTCGGCGCGTCCTCACCATCTGCCACGAGAACCCCGAGGCGGACGCCCTCGGTTCCGCGCTGGCCGTCGCGCTTCTGGTCGAGGCCAACGGCGGAGTGGCCACGCCGGTGTGCGCGGACCCGATACCGGCCATGTACGACTTCATGCCCGGCATGGACCGCTTCCGCCGGGAGCCGGCGGCCGACTTCGACTACGACCTTCTGGTCGTGGGCGATTGCGGCGAGCTGGAGCGGATCGGGCCCGTTCTCGAAAGTCACCGCCCCCTCTTCGAGCGCGTGCCGATCCTCGACATCGACCACCACGTCTCGAACCCGCATTTTGGGGCGTTCGACTGGGTGGACCCGCGCAGCTCGGCGACCTGCGAGATGGTGACGCTGCTGGCATGGCGGATGGGCGTTCCGCTGACCGCGAACGACGGCGTACTCGCCTCGGCGCTGGCCGCGGGCGTGGTCATGGACACGGGCAACTTCCAGCACACCAACACTTCGCCGCGCACCCTCGTCGTCGCCGCGGCGTTGCGTGAAGCGGGCGCCCCGCTGAGCGAGATCGCACGCCTTATTTATCGGACGAAGGCCAACAGCCAGCTGATCCTGTTCGGACGGGTGCTGGCGCGCCTCGAGTCGGACCGCGACGGGCGGCTGGTCTGGTCGACGCTGGAGCTGGCCGATCTCGCGGCCGCGGGCGCCGGTTCGGAGGAGTCCGAGGGTCTGGTCGACATGCTCGTCCAGTCTCGTGACGCCGACGTGGCGATCCTCTTCAAAGAGGTGGACGGCGCCACTCGCATCAGCGTCCGAACGCGCGAAGCCGTCGACGCCACGGTATTGACCGGCACGTTCGGCGGCGGCGGCCACGCTCGAGCGGCGGGCGCCACGGTCTACCTGCCGCCGGCCGAGGCGCGCCGCGTGGTCCTGGCCCGCGCCGCAGAGCTCCTCGACGCCAATGGGACTGCCGCCCGATGAACGACGTAGACCGAGCTGTAGAGCGCGGCATGGACGGCATACTGGTCCTGGCCAAGCCGGCAGGACCGACGTCTCACGACATGGTCGGGCTGATCCGGCGTCTCAGCCGCACCCGGCGCGTCGGCCACGGAGGCACCCTCGACCCTTTCGCGTCCGGCGTTCTGCCGGTGTTCCTCGGGCTCGGAACGCGCATCGTCGAGTACCACATGGGCGACGACAAGGCATACCGCGCCACCGTCTGCTTCGGAGCCTCCTCGCCCACGGACGACCGTGACGGTGAGCTCGTGCCCGGCGACGGGCCGGCTCCGACTCGCGACGCCGTCATGGAGGCGCTCGCCGCCTTCCGGGGCTCGATCGAGCAGCGTCCGCCGGCGTTCAGTGCGTTGAAGGTCGGAGGGCGGCGGGCGTACCAGATGGCCAGGCAGGGTCAGCCGCTCGAGCTCGCGCCGCGCTCGGTCAAGATCAATCGCCTCGAGATGATCGAGTGGGACGGCTCGGACCCGGATCGGCCGATAGCCGTGCTCGACGTCGAATGCGGAGCGGGCACGTACATTCGATCGCTCGCCCGCGACCTCGGGGAGCGGTTCGGCTGCGGCGCCTACCTGGGGGCGCTGACGCGAACCCGCAGCGGTCCCTTCCGCCTCGAGGCGGCCCACGATCTCGAGGCGGTGCGCGCGGCCGCGGCCGCCGGCCCGGCGACGCTGGCCGGGCTCCTTCTGCCCATCGACGTAGGACTCGAGGCGATCCCCGCCGCCACTCTGACCGACGCCGAGGTGGCTGCCACTTCTCGCGGTCAGCAGGTCAAGCCCGCACAGCGCCCGCAGGTGGAGCAAGGAGCCAGAGTTCGGCTCGTCGACGAGAGTCAGAGCCTCATCGGCATGGGCTCATGGCGAGGCGGGAGAATAGTTCCGGAGAAGATGTTCGTGGCCGCCCCGGCACCAGCCCTCGACGCCGACCGTCCCGCGGTCGCACAGCCCAATGCCAGGGAGGTGACCGGGGAGCCGCGGCTCCAGTACGCCCGGGCCGGCATGCCGCACGAGGTCGTGTCGGGCGTGGACGAGCTTCGCTCGGACATGGGCCGGCTGTACGTCGCCGTGGGCGTCTTCGACGGTCTGCACCGGGGCCACCTGTATCTGCTGCGGGAGCTGCGGCACGCGGCCGCGCGGGTCAATGCCAGGCCGGCCGTGATCACCTTCGACGCCCATCCCGAGGAGGTCGTGCTGGGGCTGGCACCGGCGCTCCTGTGCGACCCGGACGAGCGCCTGGCGCGGCTGGCTGCGGCCGGGGCGGAGGTCACCGTTGTCCAGCACTTCGATCATGCGCTGCGCACCACCACATACCAGGACTTCGTGGCCCGCATTCGCGATCGCGTGGATCTGGCCGGTTTCGTCATGACGCCCGACGCCGCTTTCGGCTACGAGCGGCAGGGCACGCCCGAAGCGCTCACGGCGCTGGGCAAGGCCGCCGGCTTCGAAGTCACCGTCGTGCACTCGCTGCTCCTCGACGGCGAGCAGGTGCGAAGCTCCGAGATTCGAAGGCGAGTCGCGGCCGGCGACCTGGCCGCCGCGCGGCGAATGCTGGGCCGCCCGCTGTCCGTGACCGGCCTGGTGGACGGTCCCGCCGATGCTGGGGGCGGGCTTCGTCTCCGCTTCGACTTGCCCGTCGTGCTGCCACCGCCGGGCCGCTACTCGGTGCTCGTCGGGACCCCGTGGCAGGCGGACGCACCCGCCGATCGGGCCGACACGCCCGCATCCGCCATCGTCGAAGCGGACGGGATGACGCTCGAGGGCGGAACCTGGGAAGCCGCGCCGCTCCGCCTCCGGGTGGTTTTCGCGAGCTGACGCCGCGGCCGGGCTGCCGGCCCGTCTGGCGAAGGGCGACGAAGCCTGCTACCATCCGCCAGGCATTTAGAGAGTGAAGAAACACCCACATTAGAGAGCTAGTCGGAGGATCGTGTGCCGCTCGCGCGGGAAGCGAAGGATCAGGTGATCTCGGATTATGCCGTCCATGAGGGCGACACTGGCTCAGCCGAAGTGCAGATCGCGCTCCTGACCGAAAGGATCAAGGAGCTGAATCAGCATCTGGCGGGCTTTCCGAAGGACAACCAGTCCCGCCGCGGCCTCCTCAAGCTCGTTGGACAGCGAAGGCGCCTTCTTGCCTACCTGATCAAGAAGGACCACGCCCGCTATCGCGCCGTCATCGCACGGCTCGGACTTCGCCGCTAGCGCTGCAGCCGAGGCGCGGGGCAGAGACCTCGCGCAGGTGCATATTTCGCGCTCGGTCGGTCCAGACGAGTTTCGGAACACCATCCGACCTCCTGGCTCAGGAGGAATACACACGTGTCTCAAACGTTCGAGACGCAATTCGCCGGACGCACCCTGACCATCGAGACCGGCAAACTTGCAATGCTCGCCGGCGGTTCGGTTACCGTCCGATTCGGCGACACCATGGTGCTCGGCACCGCCAACCGGTCCGATCCGCGACCCGGCCTCGACTTCTTCCCGCTGACGGTCGAGTTCGAAGAGCGCATGTACGCGGCCGGGAAGATCCCCGGCGGCTTCATCAAGCGCGAGTCGCGCCCGTCCGAGCAGGCCATCCTGGCTTGCC
>CAZGUS010000147.1:0-6000 GCA_964529245.1 uncultured Anaerolineaceae bacterium | reverse complement strand
GTTGAGGTCGCGGGCCTTGATCTCGCGGTTCATGTGGGCGTAGATCAGGTTGAGGCCCGGAGTGGTGCCCCAGTGGCCGAGCAGCCGCGGCTTGACGTCCTTGGCCTCGAGCGGCCGCCGCATCAGCGGGTTGTCGAGCAGGTAGATCTGGCCGACGCTGAGGTAGTTGGCGGCGCGCCAGTAGGCGTCGATGAGGCGGAGTTCTTCGGCCGAAAGCGGTCCGGTGGTGGCCCCTGCCGGTCGAGCTGTGATTCCGCTGTCAGCCATGGCGTGTTCTCCCTTGTCTCGGGTGGCGATGCCGGTCGTCGATCGCAGGCGTCAATCTTGAACGAGTCCGGGCCGCGCGTCACGAGCGGCTTCGGCGGGTGTCGCGGCGGCGTCTTGCACCGCCTCCGGGGACGTATCATCACATCGCTCGACCGCCGATCACCGTCACCAGATCGGGGCGCCGGGCGCGACCCACGCCGCGATCGGGTCGGCGGCCTCCCGTCGGAGGCAACTGAGCATCGAGGAGGCAACGCCGTGGACATCAGGGGCAAGCTGTGCACCCTCTACCCGATCTCCTGGCAGGGAGCGGCCGTCGCGCCCAAGCAGGTCGACTTCAACGCGGTCACCCAGACTTTCCAGAGCATCCTGGTGGGTGAGCTCGGTCGCGCCGGACTCGATCTGCGCATGCCGGTCGCCGGCACGCCGGACCAGGAGATCGTCATCCACGGCCAGATCGTGCGCGCGGATCCGGGCAGCCGGCTGATGCGCTGGCTCTTCACCTGGTTTGCGGGCGCGGCGGTCTTCGAGGTCGAAGGCCAGATCGGCGCCGCCGCGGGTCCGTTCGGCGGTTTCAATGCCAAGGGCACCCGGCGCGCCGGCGTCGGCGGCGGGGATTCGCAGCAGCTTCTGAACGATGCCGCGAAGCTGGCCGCCCAGGAATCGGCACGCCAGATCCTGGCCGTTCTGGCGGCCCACTGACGGAGGGCATCGGACCCATGAACGAGCCGCCTCCCGACCACCGGCCGCTCGGGCCCGCTGGGGTCCCACCGGCCGCCGTCCCACCGGCCGCGGGCGCGCCTGCGGCGTATCCCCCCGCGGCGTATCCTCCCGCCGCGTATCCTCCCGCGGCGTATCCACCGCCGGTGCCGCCCGCCTGCCAGCCGCCCCCGGCCTACGCTCCGTTTCCGCAGTTTCGCTCCCCACTGCAGTGGAAGGCGTACGTGCGAACCCAGTTCGACGCCGGCCAGTCGGTGGCGAAGGTGCTATCGGAGATGGCCGCCACCGGCGTGGGTCAGCAGGACGCCTACCGTCTGGTCGCCGACGTCGTGGCCGCCATGCGAAAGCGAGCCCTGGCGTTCGTCGTCGGGGGCGTGGTAGCGGTCCTGGTCGGTCTCGCGGTCACGCTGGGTACGATGCAGGCCGCGCGGCAGGCGGCCGAATCGTCGGGCAGCGGCACGTACATCATGTGGTGGGGGCCGATCATCTTCGGGGCCGTCGCGGCTGTCTACGGCCTGTACCTGCTCGGCCGTGTGCCCAGTTCGCACCCCTGACCGAAACCTTCAGACCTCGAAACGGTCCCCTTCGGTGACTAGGACCGTGGCGTCGAAGGCCTCTCGCGCCGCAGCCAGCGCGTCGGAGCGAGAGCGGCCCATCAGGATGTGGGTGAGCAGGAGCCGCGCGGCGTGGCCGTCTCTGGCCGCCCGGCCGGCGGCTCCGGCGTCCAGGTGCTCCGCCCCCGGCGGGACCGGCCCGGCTCCGAACGTCGCCTCGCACAGCAGAGTGTCGCCGGGGCGAATGAGCGGGACCAGGTCGTCCGAGTCGGCGCAGTCGCCCGAATACACCAGGCCCGCGCCGCCCGGGGTGCCGTGGGTGCCGCGGCCGCCCGCGCCGCCCGGCGCTTCCGCGAGCGAGACCCGCAGCCCGTAGCTCTCTTCGGTGTGGTGTACGCGGCGAGCCTCCACGACGAACGGCCCGAGGCGCTGCTCCCCGCCGATGGTCTCTATGTCGAGCGACGCGGCGGCGAACCCGGCGTGGGCATGGAGGGCGTCGAGCCGATCGGCGAGCCCGGCCGGACCCACGACCCGAACCCGTCGCGGCGGATCGAACTCGAAGCGCAGGTAGTGGCGCAGTGGGACCAGATCGACGAAGTGGTCCGGGTGAAGATGAGTTACCGCAACCGCGGTGAGTTCGCTCGGGTCCATCGTCGAGGCAAGATTCGGGAAGGCGCCCTGGCCCAGATCCAGCAGCAGCGCCGCGTCGCCCCAGCGAACCAGAAAGCTCGCCGCCGCCGCGCCGCGACGGTCCGTGTAGGCCGGCCCCGCTCCGATGATGATCAGTTCCATCGCGACAGGTTACGCGGGGCCCGCAACCCCCGGCTGTCGGCCCGACGTCAGCGGCGGCGTCAGGTTGCGCGACGGAACCGCTCCGGCAGCACCAGATCGCCGCGGTCCACGGCCCGCTGAAGCGTCAACCGGTCGAAGCCCGCGGCGGCCACGATCTCACACGCCTCCTCGAGTCCGAAGGCGAAGCAATTGGGCAGGTGCGAGTCCGAACCGATGGTGACGCGCCGGCCGCCCAGCTCGCGGTAGCGGGCCACGACCCACGGCGCCGGGTAGGTCTCACCGGTGGGGTGCCGCAACCCCGAAGCGTTGACTTCGAGGGCCGAGCCACTCTCGACCAGAGCGACGAGCAACGGCTCGTATACCTCCGGGATCGCGGCGTAGTCCGCCGCCGGAAACCACCGGATCAGGTAGCGCTTGATCACATCCAGGTGGCCGATGGTGTCGAAGAGACCGCTCCGGATCGCCCCGGCGACCTCGGCGAAGTACGGCGCCACGGCCTCGGCCAGCGTCTTGCCGGCCACGAATGACTCCACTCTCGACCTGTCGTAGGGGCCGTCCGGCATGTCGTGGCATGTGCCCAGCACGTAGTCGTACCGGTGGGTCGCGAGGTGCTCGCGAATCGCGTCCTCGTAGCGTCGCTCGTACGTCAGCTCGACGCCGAAGCGGACCGTCACCTTGCCGGCCCAGCGGTCCTGGAGGTCGCGGATCGTGCGCTCGCGGCGCGGATAGTCGGCGTAGTCGTATGCCGGCGCGCCGGGCATGAAGTCGAGGTGGTCCGTCAGTGCGATTTCGGGTATGCCACGCTCGACTGCCTGCGCGGCGTACAACTCCATCGGCACCTGGCTGTCGGGCGAGAGGTCGGTGTGCAGGTGGGCGTCGAGCGGGACGTCGGAGGCCTGGGAAACCGGCCGGTCGAGGTAGTAGTGGGTCTTCGTCATAGCTGAATCATGCCGGACTCGGGCGGTCGCGTCAGATCGGGGCCCGACCGGCCGACCAGCTAGATATCAGCCCGAGATCAGCCCCAGTTCGCGGCCCACCTTGCCGAAGGCCGCCAGGCAGAGGTCCAGCTGTTCGGTCGTGTGCTCGGCAGTGACGATCGTTCGAATTCGCGCCTTGTCGAGCGCGACCGTCGGAAAGACGACCGCCTGAGCGAACACGCCCTCCTCGAAGAGGCGCTGGCTGAAGCGCGCGGCCGTCGCGGAGTCGGCCATCATCACCGGCGTGATCGGCGTCTCGGACGCGCCCGTATCGAAGCCGAGCCGGCGGAGCTCGCCCTTGAAGTACATCGTGTTGACCCAGAGCCGGTCTATGAGCTGCGGTTCCTCCTGCAGGACGTGGAGCGCGGCCACGCAGGCGGCCGCCACGGCCGGCGGATGCGAAGTGGAGAAGAGGAATGGGCGGGCCCGCTGGATCAGCATGTCGCGCAGGGCCTGGCTGCCGGCCACGTAGCCGCCCAGCACGCCCAGCGCCTTGCTCAGCGTTCCCACCTGGATGTGGACCCGGCCGTGGAGATCGAAGTGGTCCACAGTTCCGCGCCCGTTCCGGCCCACCACGCCCGAGGCGTGGGCGTCGTCCACCATCACCGCCGCGCCGAACTCCTCGGCAGCGGCCACGATCTCCGGCAGCGGGGCAATGTCGCCGTCCATGCTGAACACGCCGTCGGTGACCACGAGGATGAGGCGGTAGGGTTCGCCCGTCTCAGGCCGCCCCTTCTCGCGGGCCTCGCGCAGCAGCTCGCGCAGGGCGTCCGTGTCCTTGTGCGGGAAGACGACCCGAGGCGCCTTGCTCATCCGCATGCCGTCGATGATCGAGGCATGGTTCAGCGCGTCGGACACGATCAGGTCCCGCTCCCCGGCGACCACCGGGATGACGCCCGTGTTGGCCGCGAAGCCGGACTGGAAGGTGAGCACCGCCTCGGTGTGCTTGAACGCGGCGAGCTCGGTCTCGAGAAGCTCGTGGATCGTCATGTCGCCGGCGATCGTCCGAACCGCCCCCGAGCCGGTGCCGAATTCGCGGGTCGCGGCGATGGCGGCTTCCTTGAGCCTGGGGTGAGTGGCAAGGCCCAGGTAGTTGTTCGAGGACAGGCTGATGACGTGGCGGTCGTCGACCACGACCGCTGCGCCCTGCGGCGAGCTCAAGACCCGCAACGGCCGGTAGAGGTTCTGCCGCTTCAAGCCCTCGATCTCGTCGGCCAGGAAGCCGAGCGGATCGGGCTGGGGGCCCTGGACGGTCATGCCGCGCCTCCTTCGTTCACCATGGACTCGGCGGTCGACTCCGGCGCGAGGTCGTCGCTCTCCTGAGGCAATAGCACGACCTTGCCGGCGACGCCCTGGGCCAGCAGGTCGAAGGCTTCCGCGTAGCGGCTCAGGGGCAGGCGGTGGGTGATGATCGGGCCGACGTCCAGGCCCTCCCGCAGCAGGGCCGCAGTCTTGTACCAGGTCCGCCACAGCTCGCGGCCGGTGATGCCGTAGACGCGCAGGCCGCGGAAGATGATCGCGTCGTTGAGGTCGATGGTGACCGGCCGCGACGGCAGGCCCAGCAGCGAGACCCGCCCGCCGTTGGTGGTCATCTCGAAGGCCTGGTGAATCGCCGACTCGGCGCCGCTCATCTCCAGCACCACGTCCACCCCTGTGCCGCCGGTTTCGCGCCGGATCTCCGCCACCACGTCGCCCGCGCCGTCGAGGACGCAGTCGGAGCCCATGCGCGCGGCCATCTCCCGCCGGTGCGGCATCACGTCCGTGGCGAAGACGCGCGATGCGCCGGCGAAACGGCAGATCGCCACCGCCATCAGCCCTATCGGCCCGCAACCCAGGACCGCGACGCTGGCCGTGGTGATGTCCTCCACGAACGTCGCGAAGACGGCGTTGCCCATCGGCTCCTGGATCGCGGCGATCTCCGGCGAGAGACCCTCGCTGGGCCAGGCGTTGCGCTCGGGCAGGCACATGTAGTCGGCGAAGGCGCCGTCGGCGTCCACTCCCAGGATCCGCAGGTTGGCGCAGACGTGCTCGCGGCCGGTGCGGCACTGGTAGCAGGTCCAGTCGACGAGGTGGGTTTCGGCGGCCACCCGGGTGCCGAGCGGGACGGCTCCGGTGCCCGGCCCATGGCCCACGACCCGGCCGGCCATCTCGTGGCCGAAGATGCGGGGGAGCTTGCCGCCGAGCCGGCCCTGCGCCCAGGGATCCCAACGGTAGATGTGGAGGTCGGTGCCGCACAGGGAGACCGCCTCGAGCCGGATAAGGATCTCGCCCGGTCCGGGGCGCGGGACGGGGACCTCGCGCAACTCGGCGCCGGCCTCGGCTCGGGCCTTCACGAGAGCGCGCATCGTCCGTGGGATGCGGATGTCGATCGAGGTGGCGGCCGCGATCGCCGCGCCGGAGCCCGGCTCGCTCATCTCCTGCCTCCGCCGCGGTTTTGACCGAGGCCCGAGTCAGCCGGCCTCGCCCCGTCGCCGGAGGCGGCGATGTACGGCGCGGGGCGCTCCGCCATGAACCTCGCCGCCGGAGAGCCGGCCGGGGCACGGCCGTCTTCGTCGGTGATGGGGTTCGTCAGCGTGCCGATGCGCTCGACTTCGACCCGCACCAGGTCGCCCGGCTCCAGGAACACCTGCGGCTCGCGGAAGACCCCGACGCCGCTCGGAGTGCCGGTGACGATGACGTCCCCGGGTTCGAGG
>CAZGUS010000146.1:0-6169 GCA_964529245.1 uncultured Anaerolineaceae bacterium | reverse complement strand
CGGGTCCGGCGCACCGCGCCTCCCGGCTATACGCCCAGGCGGGTCCTGGCGGCGGCGAGGGCCGCCGCGACCCGCCACGGGGCGGTGCCGCCGACGACGTCGCAGCCGGCCAGGGCACCGTCCAAGCCGGCGGCCGACCGCAGCTCGCCGGGCAGCGCCGCGCGGCCCGCAAGATCCCGCGCCACGGCGTCGTCCGACGCGGCCAGCGCCGCGACTATCGTGGCGTCGTCCAGCGCCTCCAGCCCGACTCCGCCCTTCTCCGCTTCGGCGACCAGCGAACCCACGACATGGTGCGCCGCCCGGAAGGCCACTCCCCGCCGGACGAGGGCATCGGCGACGGCGGTGGCAGTGATGTACCCCTCCCCCGCCGCGTCCCGCATCCGGGCTCGATCCACCGTCAGGGTCGACACCATGCCCGCCATCACGCCGAGCGAAGCCTCGAGCGTGGCCGCCGCCTCGAACAGCGGCGCCTTGTCCTCCTGCAGATCGCGCTGATACGCCAGGGGCAATCCCTTGAGGAGGGCCAGCATGCCGGTCAGGGACCCGATCGTGCGAGCCGCCCGACCCCGCACCAGCTCGGCCGGATCGGGGTTCTTCTTGTTGGGCATCATCGACGAGCCGGTCGAGAAGGAGTCGGCCGCCCGGACGAAACCGAAGCGCGGGTTCGACCACCACGTGATCTCCTCGGCCAGCCGGCTGAGGTGGACCATGCACAGGGCCATGGCCGCCAGCGCCTCGACGACGAAGTCGCGGTCGCTCACCGCGTCGAGCGAGTTGGCGGTCACGCCGTCGAAGCCCAGCTCCGCGGCCGTCGCCTCGCGGTCGAGCGGATACCCGGCGCCCGCGAGCGCACCGGAGCCGAGCGGCGAGACGTTCGCCCGCCGCCGGCAGTCGGCCAGCCGGCCGCGGTCGCGCTCGAGCATCTCGACGTAGGCGAGCAGGTGGTGAGCCAGCAGCACCGGCTGGGCCGGCTGGATGTGCGTGGTCCCGGGCATCACGGCCTCGCCGTCGCGGACCGCCAGACCGACGAGCGCGCGCTCCATGCCCACGACGGCTTCGTCCAGAGCGTCGATCGTGCGCCGCAGCCAGAGCCGCAGGTCCGTGGCGACCTGATCGTTGCGCGACCGGCCGGTGTGCAGGCGACCGGCCAGCGGCCCGATCCGCTCCCGGAGCGCCGCCTCGAGGTTCATGTGGACGTCTTCCAGGGCCGGGTCCCAGGCGAGCGTTCCGGCCTCGATCTCGGCGCGCAGCCCTTCCAGGCCGGCGACGATCGTGACGACTTCGCCATCGCTGAGGAGGCCGGCCCGTCCGAGCCCGTGGACGTGGGCAATCGAGCCGGCGATGTCGTCCATCGCCAGCGCGCCGTCGAGCTCGATCGAGCGGGTGAAGTCGGCCACCCGTTCGTCAGTCGTGCCTTCGAATCGACCGCCCCAGAGCCGCATGGATCCTCCTCGATTGCGCCGCTGCGGGCATGGTACCGGGTCCGGACGCCCGGAAGCGTGCGGGCGGCCTTTGGGGATCAGGGCCTCGCCTGGGCCGAAGGCGGTAGGGCGGCGTCGGCGGCCGGGACGGCGGCTACGAGAGCCGGCTCAACGGCTGGTTCGCCGGCAATTCCCGGCGCCTGAGCCGCCGCGTCGCCGAGCCCCGGCAGCACCACGAATCCAACCAGCCCACCGGCAATCGCACACACGCCTCCGACACCGAAGACGCCGAGCGGACCCGCCACGGCATACAGGATGCCGCCCCCGAAGTTGGCGAGGAACGCGGCGAATCCAAAGCAGGCGGCCTGGAAGAGGGTCTGGCCCGTAGCCTGCAGGCGCGGCGGAAGCAGTCGCGCCATAGTCATCACGAACGAGAAGAAGATGCCTCCGAAGAAGACGCCGGACGCAAACCGAGTGGCCAATATCGGACCCGCGCCGACGAGCACGATCCAGCTCATCATGCAGATCGCGAAGCCCACCGCCGAGACCGCCAGAAGGACCCGAATGCCGACCCGGCTCGCCACCCAGCCGGCCAGTATCAGGCCCGGAACCTCCGCCACCGAGCCGATCCCGTTCGAGAGACCGACCTCCACGGGGCCGCCTCCCAGGTCGGAGATTCTGATCGTGATGTAGGTCGCGGCGGACATGCAGCCGAGGAAGACCAGGATCACCGAGAGCAGGACGCCGACCAGCCTCGGCTGGACTTTGAAGGCCTCTCCGACGGAGCCGAACCTGCCGCGCACCGGAGCTGGCTGAGCGCGCCCGTCCGCCGCCCGGCGAGCCATCCGGCGGTGCTCGCTGTCGCGGCCCAGCGGCACGAACTGTCCGCACACGACGGTCGCCGCCATGGCCCCGAAGTACAGGACCGGGGCCGCGAGGTAGCCGGTCGTCTCATACAGGATCCCGCAGCCGACCGCGGCTCCGGCCGAGCCGAGGCTCGTCAGCAGCCGCAGCCTCGAGTAATCGCGCGACGGATTCGCCAGGGTCGGCACCGCCATGGCATCGGTCAGTGCCAGCGTCGGCCCGCCGCCCGCGCTGATGACCAGCTGGCAGAAGATGATCGCGACCGCCGGGATCGGGGCGCTCAGCCCGAAAGCGAAGATCGCCGCCGGAAAGCAGGCCAGCTGAAGAGTTCGACGCGGACCGCTGACGATGTCGCCCATGTGGCCCCAGGCCGGCAGGGCGATCGCGTACGCAAGCGAGCCGAGGCCGGTCGTCAGGCCGATCAGTGCCGGTTCGAAGCCCCTCGACTGCAGCAGGACGGGCACGAAGCCGTACAGGGCGCCAATCGCCAGACCGTTCGAGACGTAGAGGGCCCGCAACCAGCGCATCGAAGAGATGTTAGCGACCGCGCGCCGGAATTCTCTCGCGCGAACGACGCAAAGGCGCCCGCGGCGGGCGGCAATGCCGCCGCGGCCTACGGGTCCGGGCACAGGCGGCCGAAGTCTCCTGTGCGCACCAAGGAGCGATCGATGCCGAAGAGCCAACGCGACCAGCGGCGAGCCCGGGTCCGCGCGGCGAGCGCCGCGCCGCCGGCCACGCCCAACGCCGGAGAATCCAACAAGGCCGCCGTGGCGACGGCCGCGGCCGTGGTGGCGCGCGAGCGCGCCCTGGCCCGATCTGCCGCCCGGGTCCACACGCCGATGGCCGGCCCGCGGCTGGGTCTGGTTCCGGGCCCCGAAGGCGACTACCGCCAGGTGCCCGGCAAGAAGCTCGACCTCAAGCTCTACCTGTCCCAGCTCGCCGACCTCAACGTCGAGCTGGTGAAGCTGCAGGAGTGGATCAAGGCCCGCGGTCTCAAGGTCGTCGTCCTGTTCGAGGGCCGCGACGCCGCCGGCAAGGGCGGCGCGATCAAGACCATCTCCGCGCCGCTCAACCCGCGCGTCTGCCGCGTCGTCGCGCTCGGCACGCCGACCGACCGCGAGAAGACGCAGTGGTACTTCCAGCGCTACGTGGCCCAGCTCCCCGCCGCCGGCGAGATGGTCCTGTTCGACCGGAGCTGGTACAACCGGGCCGGCGTGGAGCACGTAATGGGCTTCTGCACCCAGGAGGAGTACGCCGAGTTCCTGCGCTCGTGCCCGGAGTTCGAGCGGCTGCTTCTGCGGTCCGGCATCGTGCTTCTCAAGTACTGGTTCTCGGTCGGCAATGAGGAGCAGGAGAAGCGCTTCCAGGACCGCCTGGCCGACCCGACCAAGCACTGGAAGCTGTCCCCGATGGACGTCATGTCGCGCGCCAAGTGGGTCGAATACTCGCGCGCCAAGGACGCCATGTTCTCCGCCACCGACATTCCCGAGGCGCCGTGGTGGGTCGTCGCGGCCGACGACAAGAAGCGCGCCCGGCTGAACACGATCCGCCACCTCCTGAGCGTCATCCCCTACGAAGACATCGTCGAGCCGAAGATCGAGCTGCCGCCGCGCCAGACCGAGGACGGCTACATCCGCCCGCCTATCTTCAGCCAGCACTTCGTCCCGGACGCGTACTGACGAGCGCGCCGGCGTAGTTGCCGGTTTCGATCGAGGTAAGCCCAGGCGCGGCTACTTCCCTTGAACCAAGGCCGGCGCCGAAAAGCAGACGTGATTGGCGAATCCGCCCTGGTCGCCATAGGCCAGGACACCCGTGGAAGAGAGCGCTAACGGAGAAGCGCCCAGACCGGATGGAATCGGCACGCTCACGACGTCGTCCGCCCCGCCGGCGAGGGCAAGAAGATGAAGCTCAATGCTAGTCCCGTAATCGCTGAGGTTCGACTCGGGACGGTAGATCACGTCTGCGCGGTCCGGGGACATGCCAACGAGCCTTGCTGTCGTGGGCGACGTCACCGTCGTCACCTCGCCGCCGTGAAGAACCTGGAATTGCTGCCCGCCCGACGCAGTCTTGCTACTCAACACGATCCATTGGCCCTGGCCGTCGATCCATGTCTGCAACACCGGAGGACGCGCAGGAACGATCGTCTCCGTATGGCTTGTCCAATCCATCTTCCTGACCGTCAGCGTCAACGTCTGAAAATCCGTGAACGAGCTCCAGACAATGCCGTCAGGGGTCGCGACAGCCATGTTAAGAACCTCGTCCGGCGCCGTCCCTATAAGCGTCGAGTCTCCCGATGCCGAGAGACTCCAGAAGCCATTCATGCCGTCGTGCTTGCCCAACCAGTAGAGCGAACTCCCATCGAATGAAGGCACCACCGGGCCAAGTTCATAGGCTGGCCGGTACTGCTGCCGCACTGTCAGCGACGGCCAACTCACAACGTCCACATACGAGTAGGCGCCGGTAGCCGAAGAGAAATCCATCAAGACGGCGATGGAGGACCCGTCAGCGCTCCAAGAGAGCTCCGTGTCTCCGCCGAGCATCGGGACGCAGTTCCGCTCACTCGAGCCAGAGGGAGCTGACGTGGATGGTGGGGTCGCATGGACTGGCTCCTGCGCAACGCAACCCGTCACGATTGACGCCACCAGCACTGAGACAACCGCGATGCGCGTGGGCCTGGTCACGTTGGGCCTCCAGTCAACTCACGAACCTGCCAGAGGCGTGTTGCCCTCAGTATCATCGACACCTATCTGAGTGATCTCTCCATTGTTTGGCTGACTCTGAGGGACTATCGCTACCCACCGAATGACTTTACCAAGCGACATCTGCCCGCTCCCGGTACATGTCTACTTGGACGCAGTGCACATGTAAGAACCGGTATTTCCGACTTCGACTTCTTCGATCCCGAGTGACGGACCCACCGAGGTTTCGTTCAGGCCAGAAAGGATGGCCGCACACGCCTGATGAGCGACTCTGCCGTGAGTATCAGCCGATGGGATCAGCTCCACGGAAACCTCGGACATTCCATCGCCGTTGTTCGAGGCTTGATATCCAGTTGCTACGGGTAGGCCGTTGACCTGACGGAGGATCGAATACCACGGCTTGTCCTTGCCAATCTCTCGGATGCGTTCGGCCGCCGTTCGTGACAGGCTAGTGCACGCGCTCGAGAGACCTGCTGCCAGCAGCAGGACCAACAACAGCCTCGACCAGCCCCTCTTTCGCATAACGCAGATTCTATGCCTTGCAATGGTCCACAGTGCTCACCCACTGTGAATCACTCACAACTTGCGCCCTCTCAGTGATCGTGCGCTCGAAAGCGACCTCACCGGCGGCCTTATCCCGCCCAGGTCTTGAACACTGCCTCGCGCTCCTTCTCGACGAACGCCGCATTGTCGTGCCCATCTCGGTACCGGCCGAGGTCTGTCGCGCACATGAAGAACCCGTCGCCGGGGTCCTAGTTCCCTTGTGGACCACGTTGACGCTCATTAGGGGCCGGCCTTCCTGACGTTCGCGGCGGTTGATCTCGTCTAGGAGGCGTAACGGCGAGTCGAGAGGCCGGCGAGCATGCGAGCCACGATGCCGTCGGCGAGCAGGTCAGTGGCGCTCGCAGCCTCATTGCTCGTGAGCGGGAGCTCCGTCTCGTCGTCGGCACTCCGAACGCGAGGCCGTCGGATCGCCAGACGCAGGCCACCGAGAGTGCACGAACCTGTTGGTGGTCGAGCCTGCGGCGATCGTCGTGAGCTGGCCGCGGGCGTTCCACGCGTAGGTGTTCGTGCCATCGGAGGGTCCTGAGGGTCGCGCAATTCTGCTCCGCTAGCGGGCCGCGCCGCGCGCCGCAGGGCGTACCATCGAGGCGTGTCAGACCAGCTGAACTTGAGCCTCACCGG
>CAZGUS010000145.1:0-6282 GCA_964529245.1 uncultured Anaerolineaceae bacterium | reverse complement strand
CCGCGCGGGCGAGGATCCACAGCAGGTCCGCGAGGCGGTTCAGGTACGGCACGAGCCGGTCGCCCTCGAGCGGCTCCGCCTTGCGGACCGCCACGGCTCGCCTCTCGGCCCGGCGCACGATCGTCCGCGCCAGTTCGAGCGACGCCGAAAGGCGCGTCTCGCCCGGGACGACGAACTCCCTGGGCAGCGTCACGCCCGCCTCCGCCTCGTCGAGCACGTCGTCGAGGCCGGCGACCATCTTCGGGGTCACGCGCGTCTCCCCGGCGCGCTGGCGGTCGGCGGCCCCGGGGGCGGTGGCGAGCTCCGCGCCCACGGTGAAGAGCTCGCGTTGAATGCGCAGGATGACGTCGGGCAGCTGGGCGATGGCGCCCGGCAGCGTGCCGTCGCGAGCCTGTGCCGCCAGCTCCGCCCTGGCCAGCCCCAAGGCGGCGATCGCCTCGTCGACGGCGCCGAAGGCCTCGGTCCGAGGGTCGTCCTTGGAGATGCGGTCGCCGCCGAAGAGCAGCCCCGTGGTCCCGTCGTCGCCGCGGCCGGTCGCCACGGCCGATCTGCGTCTGCCGCTCCGTCGCTCGCCGCCCTCGCTCATAGCCTCCCCTCGAACGCTAGAGGCTCACCACGTCAGGCCGGCGTCGCGTGGATCCCATCGCTCGGCCAGCAGCGTGACCTTGACCGGATGCTCGAGAACCGACTCCGCCTGGTCCTGGATCTGCTGGACCATCGAACCGGCGTAGGGGCAGAACGGGGTCGTGAGGACCATCTTGATCTCGGAAGATTCGCTGCCGATGATGATCTGCCGGATCAGCGCCAGCTCGACGACGTCCATCCCGAGCTCGGGGTCTACGACCGCACGCAGGGCGTCGAGGATGGCAAGTTCGGTCGCGCGGCGGGTCATGTCGAAGGCCGGGGCGGCTCCTGTTGCCGCGGCGCCCGGAGCCACGTCGTCCGGCGCGGCGACCTGGGTCGTGATGGGTTCCTTGGGCTTGGCCTCGGCGGCCGGCATCGAATCTCTCATGGCGCTCGATATCCTAGCAGATTCATCGGAATAGTCGAGCGGCCATGCTCGACGGCCGCCCGGCTGGGTCAGGACGAGGCTCGGGCGCCTCGGGCGGCCGGACGGACTTGCCTCCGATGCACGTATACGACAGGACGGACCTGGACAGTCTGGATGCCTCGTCTTTCCTGCGCACTGCACGCAAGGTTCTGCCGTTTGGACCCCTCCGATGTCGGAATCGTGCCATCTGTGCACGAATTCGGCGCCGCTCCGTCCTCATGGGTCACGCCTGGTCGGATGTGTGCATCCGGCACAAGTCGGGCGTTGGAGGAAGCCCGGAATGCAGCACTTGTGCGCCGGGTGCAAGAAACGATGCCGGGATTCCCTCTGCACCGAAGCTCGATCGTACGCCACCGGGTTCAGTCGGAGGGCTTCGACCCTCGGGCGGCCGGCTTCGCCTTGCCGGCGACCACGACGCCGGGCAGGCGCAGGTCTTCGGGCAGGAGAGCCGCGTCTTCGGCCGTGAGGCCGGGTCCGGTCAGCGATCCGTCGCGCTCGAAGAACTCGCGGTAGCTGTCGCGATGCTCGGCGGCGTAGCGATAGGCATGGGCGATGCCGACGATTCGAAGCTCCGGATGCTCGGTCAGCAGGCGCGACGGGTCGTAGCCCGCTCGGCGCAACTCCAGGAGCTGGCGGACCGTCAGGCGCGTGCCGTAGCAGAAGGGCTCGCCGCGCATGACGAGCGGATCGACCTTCACCCATTTGATCGTCACGGCTGCCTCCGGTCCCTTGTGCGCGCCGGGCTGGCCGCGCGCGCCGCGGCCTGATGCGTCGCGGTCATACGCCGCGATAGAGCCACTGCAGCAGGGCGTTGCGCCTGTGCCCGTCGCCTGCGAGACGGCCGTTCTTGCGAAGCACGGCGACGCCGGCGTCGATGGCTCGTCCCAGGGCCTCCGCCTCATCGTGGCCGAGCGTGGGCGTCGCGATCTCGCGGATGCCTTCGCAGAGCGCGACCACGTCCAGGAGCGACACTCTCCGGCGGCGGAAGATCGGCCCGATCCACTCGGCGTATTCGGCCATGGGGCGCGAGTCGTTCGCGGCGACGCACATCGCCAGCCGATCGATCAGGACCTCCGCATCCAGGAGCAGGCGGCGCAGGCCGCCGTCGTCGAAGCGGAGCTGGAGCCCTGGGTCGGCCGCCACGGCGGTCACCAGCGCATCGGCGGCGATGGCCGCCCTGTCGCGGCGCAGGGCGGTCGCGGCGGCCGGGAAGCCGGCGTTCCCGTCGAGCGGGGCCAGGCCGAGGCTGGGGTGCCGGTGGGTCGGCTCGGGGACGGCGACGGCCGCCTGCCGGGCGGGCTTGCGGGGACGCGCCGGCTTAGCCGCGGCCGGTACCTTCGCGGCCGGCCGCGCGGCGGGGGAGGACGGCTTCGCGTCGGGCTGGCCAGCCGCGGCGGATGCCTTCGCGGAGGGTTTCGCGGCGCGCTTCGGCGCTGGGGCGGGGGCGCTCTCTGTCACGGCTCGAAGTCTAGCCCGGACCGACCGGCGGCGCAGCAGGATGCGCCCGGCGGCCGCACGCGATCAGTAGCCGAGCCACTCCGCGAAACGATGGGCCAGGTGTGGCTCGGATCGGCGCAGGAACCGAAAGATGGAGCCGGCGGCCATCGGCGCCAGGAGGCTGACCATGAGCCGGCGGCGGACGTCAAGAGGTTAGCGAACCCGCCCGGCCGAACGGCCGCCCCTGCGCGGCAGCGGCACCGCGCGTCAGGCGTGCGCCGACCGAGCCCGGGCGCCCTCGAGCGAGACTTCGTCGATCCACAGCTCGCGGGCGGCTCGCATCGCGATCGTTCGAGGTCCCGGGCGGCCGTCGCCGATTTCGCGGCCGTCGACCGAGGCCACCGGAATGACGCCGCCGATGCTGGCGCAGACGGCCATTTCGTCCGCGGCGAAGGCGTCGTCGAGGCGAAGGTCGCGCTCGACCATCTCCAGCCCGACCGCCTCGCCGTGCTCCACCAGCCAGGCGCGAGTCGTCCCCGCCAGCAGCCCCGTGCCGAGCCGCGGAGTGGCGCAGACGTCGCCCTGAATCAGCAGGATGTTGGCCGTCGTGGCCTCGGTGAGGCGGCCGTCCGTGGTCAGGAAGATCGCGTCGTCGGCGCCGGCGCGCTGCGCCTCGATGCGCGCATAGACCAGCTCCGCGCGCGAAGTCGACTTGATGCCGGAGATAGGCGAATCAGCGTCGCGATGGACTCGGCTGGTGATGAAACGCTCACCCTGCTCCAGGGCTCGGGCGGCCGGCGGCGTGTACGGCCAGGCCTGTATGGCCACGGTGGCTCGAAGGCCGTGTGAGGGCAGGACGCTTCGGGTGGGATCGAAGCCGCGGCTGACCGTGACCCGAATGACGGCGTCGCCCGCGGGCTCGAGCCCGTCCGCGGACCCGGCGCCGTCCAGGCCTTCGGCCGCCAGCAGCTCGGCGATCGCGGAGGCCACGGTTGCGTCGTCGAACGGCAGCTCGAAGTCCAGCGCCGCGACGCTGCCGTGCAGTCGGGCCAGATGACCGGCCAGCTCGATGGCCACGCCGCGCCGGGCTCGCAACGCCTCAAAGACGCCGTCGCCGAGCTGGAAGCCGCGGTCGTACACGGAGATGTGGGCGGCATCCGCCGCAACCAGCCGGCCGTCGAGCCAGACGTTCGATGCCGCGGGTCGCGCCATGGGTCCTCCGACGCCTGCTTCGATGAGGCGGGGCGCCCGGCCGAGGGGGAAGCTGGACGCCCCATGCGAAACGCGGATGCGGGCAGGTGGTGAGGCTCGGGAGACCACATCACCGCGGCGGGCCCGAAGGCCGAGCCGGCCCGGCTGCAAACCCCGTCGCGGGCATGATAGATGGGCGCCGCCAACCTGCGCTGAAAGTCGCGGCGCAAAAGGAGCGGCCCCGCGGGAGGGGGCCGCAGGGCCGCTGAAGAATTCCTTTGGAGGCCGAGGCGCCCGCTCTCCCCCCCGGGCGGCGGCTGTGTCCAAGAGCTTACGCCACGAAACCAACCGGCGCACCATCAATCTTGAGCAGGACAGGTCCGGCCTGGGCGTCGGGCGTTGGCGTCTGGCGTTGGCGTCAGGCGGTCGCTGCGGCTGCCTTGGCCGCGACCTGACCGTAGTCGCGGATGCGGCCGTCGCGCATCCGGATGACCCGGTCGCAGGCCTCGCCGACCTCGGCGTCGTGGGTCACCAGCACTATCGTCTGGCCATGCTCACGGTTGAACTCGCGGAGCAGGGCCAGAACCTCGGCGCTGCGGTCCGAGTCGAGGTTGCCGGTCGGCTCGTCGGCCAGGATGATCTCGGGCTTGTTGACGAGCGCCCGGGCGATGGCGACGCGCTGCTGCTCGCCGCCCGACAGTTCGCTCGGCTTGTGGTTGGCCCGATCGTCGAGACCGACGAGAGCCAGCGCCCCGATGCCGGACTGTCTGGCCTGCTTGCCGCCGATGCCGGCGTAATCGCATGCGAGCATCACGTTCTCGAGGGCCGTCAGGGTCGGCACCAGGTTGAAGTCCTGGAAGACGAAGCCCATCCGGCGGGCCCGGATCCTGGTCCGGGCGTTGTCGGAGAGCGCCGCCACGTCCTCGCCGGCGAGGCGAAGCTCCGGGGCCGGGCCGTGATTGGGGTCCGGGGCGTGGAGCAGGCCGAGAATGTGCATGAGCGTGCTCTTGCCCGATCCGGACGGGCCCATGATGGCCACCATCTCGCCCTTTTCGATCGAGATCTCGACGCCCTTGAGGGCTTCGACGGTGTTCTTCCGGCTGAGGCGGTAGGTCTTGCGGAGGTTGCGTCCTTCGAGGATTGCCATCGGTTTGTCTCCTGGGCGGGCGACCGGGGCGGCCCGCGATACGTTCGGCTGCGTGTTTGGTGTGGACCCTGCGGCCGCTACTCGTAGCGGAGCGCGGTCACCGGGTCGAGGCGGGAGGCGTGCCAGGCAGGGATGAAGCCGGCGGTCGCGCCCAGGATCGTGGCGAAGGCGACGGACGAGAAAGCCGTGCCGAAGGTCAGGTCGAACAGGATCGTGGCCGACTCCCGACCGGCGTCGTTGCCGAGCGTCGTGATGACGTATCCGAGGCCCAGCCCGAGCAGGCCGCCTATCAGGCCGATGAGGGCCGACTCGGTCACGATCTCGCGGCGGATTCGCCAGCGAGAAGCCCCGATGGCGCGCTTGATGCCGATCTCACGGGTCCGTTCGGCAACCGACATGGCCATCGTGTTGATGACCGAGAGTCCGCCGACGAGAAGGCTGATGAGGCCGATCCCGATGAGGATGGCGTTGAGCATCGAGGTGGCGGCGCCGATCTGCTGGTCGAAATCCTTGCCCGTCATCGGGGTCACGCCCGAAATCGTGGCGTTGATCTCGTCGGAGATCTGCTGCGGGTCCACGCCGGGCTTGGGGTAGACGACAAGACTGGTGGCGAGCTCTCCCGCGTCGAGCTTGTCGGCGACCAGCGCCGGCAGCGTGCTGATGAAGAGCTGCTGGGCGGCCGCCATCGGGACCATGGCCGAGTTGTCGGGCGCGGTCAGGGTCGGTTCGAGGACTCCGACGACCTGGAACTTCACGCCGCGCAGGGTGACGGTGTCTCCCACTTTCGCGTTGAACTGGCGAGCCAGGTCCGATCCCAGGACGACGACGTTGCTGCCCTCGTCCGCGGGCATAAGGGCGCGGCCGGTCGCGTAGTTGAGCTTGAACGTCTCGCGGCCTTTGTCGGCGCCCGCGACCGACCCGTCGATCATGGGCGGAGTGCCCATGGAGACGCCGCTCTGGTCGTCGGACAGCAGCAGCTCGACGCCGGGAACGACCGCGTCCACTCCACCGAGCGCCGCGACCTGGTCGGCCATCTTCGTCGAGAGGACGCCGCCGAGGCCCATGTAGCCGCCCTTGGCGCTGACGACGACTTTGTCCTTGTAGTAGTCGCTGCCACCCTTGACCAGGGCGTCGATCTTGTTTGCCATCGAGCCGAAGACGACCAGGGCCATGATGCCGATCATGATCCCGGTGATTGTCAGAGTGGAGCGCAGCTTGCGGCGGCCGAGGTCGCGCACGAGTCGCATGGGTTCTCTCCTTCGTTTGCCTGGAAGCTTTCGTCATGGGCAAGTTACCGGCGAAGGAGGCCGGCGCCGTCGTCCGAGACGCCGAAACGGCGGTAGTCCAGGCGGCGAACCGGGGTCGTCCGTGGGGATGACGGCCCGTCCGGCGGACGAGCGGCGGGCGAAAGGCCGCGCGAGGGCCGCGCGAGGGGTCGGGCGAGCGCCGGCCGCCG
>CAZGUS010000144.1:0-6297 GCA_964529245.1 uncultured Anaerolineaceae bacterium | reverse complement strand
CGCTTCGACGAGCTTTACGCCGAAGCGAAGTCGACGCTGGGCTACGGAGCCAACAGTCTCCGCTCCGTAACCGAGCGATATCGCGAGGCATATCGCGACTCACTTGCCCGCTGGCACCGCCTGCGGGACCTCGTCGACGCCTCCGAGCGCGCGCCGCTTCCCGCATCCGATGACGGCGACGCGGCGTCCGCGGCCGAGGCCGGCGCCGAGGACGCGCTCCAGAGAACCATGCGCGCCGACGTCGAGCATCAGACCGGCGACCTGGGCAAGCACCAGCAGGAACTGTCCAAGCTGGAGCTATCGGTCCGCAGCATGGAGAACGCGTGGCTGTTCCTCGAGCGCGGCGATGCCAGCCTCCTCTCGGAAGACGCCAACGCCGGCCTGCCGACGGACATCCAGATGAGGATCGTCCAGGCACAAGAGGCCGAACGCTCGCGCCTGGCCCAGGAGGTCCACGACGGGCCGGCTCAGGCTCTGTCCAACGCCATCTTCCAGGTCGAGTACATCGAACGAGTGCTCGATGAGGACACGCGCGCCGCTCACAACGAGTTGCGCTTCCTCCGAGAGCTGCTGCGCCGCGAGCTGGGCGAGGTCCGGACGTTCATCAGCCAGCTCCGCCCGCCGCTCCTGGACGAGCTCGGCCTGGACGGCTCGATCATGGATGCCGTGGAAGGAATGGCCTCGCTGACGGGCGCCACGGTCGTGACCGACCTGCACGCACCCGGCGAGCGGCTGAACCCGGGCCAGCAGACCGCGGTCCTGCGCATCGTCCAGGAGTCGCTCCAGAACGTGCGCAAGCACGCCGGCTCGAGCCATACCGTGGTGTCCACTAAGCTCGACGCAGCAAACTGGCTCCTGGAGGTAAGCGACGACGGCCGGGGTTTCGATGTCGGCACGGTCGCAGCGCGAGGCCGGCGCAACTTCGGCCTCCAGTTCATGCGTGAGCGGGCAGAGCTGATCGGGGCCCAATTCGAGGTTCGCTCGAGGCCCGGCGGCGGAACCGTCGTCTGGCTGTCGATTCCAGTGGGAGAGGAGAGCGCATGAGTTCGATCGACTACAGCGGGCCGGACAGGCGCCGCCCGGGTGCGCCGGCGCGAAACAGCGAGAAGACGACCATCCTTCTGGTCGACGACCATGCCCTCTTCCGGGTGGGCGTGCGCAACATCCTCGAGCGAGAGCCCGGCTTCGACATCGTCGGCGAGGCCGACGACACGCGCGGCGCCTTCGATCTCTCGGTGCAGCTGTCGCCGGACATCATCCTGATGGACCTGTCCCTGCCGGCGCCGGGCGGCATCGAAACGACCCAGCGGATCAAGCGCGAGCTGCCGTCCGCGGGGATCATCGTTCTGGCCGTCAGCGAGGACGAGGACGCGCTTTTCGACGCCATCAAGGCGGGTGCCGCCGCGTTCATCCTCAAGGACGTCGCCCCCGACGATCTGGTCGCGATCATTCGCCGCGTCGCGGCGGGCGAGTACCTGATCAACGACAAAGTCTTCGCCAAGCCGGCAGTGGCCAGCCGCGTCCTCAAGGAATTCCGCGAACTTGCCATCTACGGCCAGGAAGCCGCTCCGATCTTCGCCCCCCTGTCTCCTCGCGAGGTCGAGATCCTCGACAACATCGCCCAGGGCATGACCAACAAGCAGGTCGCCTACGCGCTGTCGATCAGCGAGCAGACCGTCAAGAACCACATGTCCAGCATCCTGCGCAAGCTGAGCGTCAACGACCGGACCCAGGCCGTCGTGTACGCCATGCGGCAGGGCTGGATCCGAATGCCGGAGGACTGATCCCCCGGTGACTTCCCCCGAGCCGCTCCCACTGCCCCTGCTCGAGATCGCCGAGCGGGCTAGACGCGAGGTCGATCTCCTGGCCCGGGAGATCGGCGAGATAGAGTTGCTCGTGCAGCAGGCCAAGACCGAGGCGGCCCACCACGAGACCAAGCGGTCGCAGACGCTCGACAAGCTCAGGACCTCCTCCAAATACGACACCGAGAGCGAAGAGGCCCAGCAGACCGCCCAGTTGATGGCCCTGACCCGGCGCTCCGCAATCATGGAGTCGCAGGTCGACATCCTCGAAGGTAAGCTCAAGGTCCTGGCCCGCTTCCGAGAGAGCCTGCGCCGCTACAGCACGGAGCTGGACCAGGCTTCGATGGGCGGGACGATGGCCGGGTCCGCAACCGAGAGGCTGGACTCGAGCTCGCCACTTCCACCGGCCGTCTCGCGTCTGGTTCTGGCCGCCCAGGAGGATCTGCGCCGGGACATCGCCCGGGCGATGCACGACGGTCCCGCCCAGAGCCTGACCAACATCGTTCTGCAGGCCCAGATCGTCGAGCGCCTGCTGGACCGCGATCCGGCCCAGGCCAGGATGGAGGTCGGACAGCTCGTCGGCATGGTCCAGCACACGCTGGACGCGACAAAGGCGTTCATCTTCGACGTCCGGCCCATGGTCCTGGACGACCTCGGGCTCGTGCCCACGCTCCGGCGTCTCGCCCGCGAGCGCGGCCGGCGCTCCCAGGTCCCGATCGAGTTCGACTCGTACGGCACCGACCGGCGGCTGCCGATGGACGTGGAGAGCGCGCTCTTCCGAATCATCGACGAGACGATCACCGGCTTCCTCTCCTGCCACCCGGACCTCATCTCGGTCAAGATCGAATGGTCGGACGCCAAGACCGAGGCTCACGTCGCCGCCAGACGCGAGGGGCCCGAGCCTCCCGAAGAGGAGGAGCCGGAGGAAGAGGAGCCTCAAGTCGAGAGACACGGCAAGGGCGGCGACCACGATCTGCCTGAGGCACTGCGGGCGATGATCGACGAACAGCGGGCCGACGCCGCGGCCGCGCGCGTTTCGAAGAGGCAGTCGCAGGTCCTCGCCCTGCCGGCATCCACGTGGCGCGAGGTTCAGCAGCGGGCCGACACCATAGGGGTCGCGGCCGAGTTGGTCGACGCGGGCCGTGAGCTCGTCCTGGTGATGGCCACTCGGTGATCTCGGAACTTCGCAGCGGCCCTCATGCGGGGCGCGCTCGCCAGGCCGGCCAGGGGCTCGTCGAGTACGGGCTCATCCTCGTCGTGGCTGTCATCGTGTGCGTCGCGTCGCTGCTCTTCTTCGGCGACGAGCTGTCCACGCTGTTGAGCCTGATCGCGTCCGCGGTGTAGATCTGGTGAGGCCGGCGGGCCGACCCAGCCGAGCTCTGGTTTCGGGTCGAGTTATCCACAAATCCGGTGCCTCACGGCGACGGGGCGGGTGTGCCGGGCTCGTCCCAGTGCGGAGAGGTACACTCCGTGCCGGTCCCATTACCATCTGGCTAGTGGCTCCGCGGAGCCTCATCTCTCAGAATGCAGGCCATCCTCTTATTGGAGGCCGTTCTTATCAGGAGGCCATCGATGCTTCTCCGGTCCAAGGGCCAGGGTCTTGCGGAATACGCTCTGATCCTCGCGCTCATCGCCATCCTCGCGATCACCGCTCTGCTCTTCCTCAGCGGCCAGATCAACACCATCCTCAGCACCATCGGCAACAAGCTGTAGCCGCTGCTCTGCGACAAACTAAGGGCCGCGCCTCTGGCGCGGCCCTTTTTCATGCCCTCCGCGAGCTGCCGATCACGCTCGCAACCACTCGATCTTCGTGACAATTGCGGAAAAACCGTCCTAGCCGACCTAGCCCATTGGTATAGTCGCGTTTAGGTACACCGCAAGGCTACTGTGGTGGCTCCTGTTGCAAGCCCTCGGGAGAGACGTTGTGAAGCGTTCGAATCGGCTCGTCATTCTGTTCGGAGTGTTCCTCGCCGTCCTGGCTATGGTCGGGGTAATCATTGTGGCCGGCGGCAGCGGTTCCGGCGGTGCCGCGAAGGGCACGCCTACACCCACGCCAGAGCCCCAGATATCGGTCGTCACCGCCGCGCAGGACATCCAGCTCGGCGACAAGATCACCGCCTCCATGGTGACCACCGTGAACATGTCGCTCTCGGCCGTACAGGCCCTCCAGGGCGACACGTACACGACGACCTCCCAGGTGATCGGAAAGATTGCCGGCGGGACGATCACCAAGGGCAGCATTCTCTATGCCGACACCTCCTTCCTCGAGCCCGGAACCTTTGTGGCGGGCGAGGATCTGGCCGGGGCCGTCGACAGCGGCAAGGTCGCGGTAGCCATGGAAGTCGATCAGGTCAACGGCGTAGGGGCGCTGCTCGTGCCGGGCGACCACGTCGACATCATCCTGTCGGTCTGGGTCAACCAGCTCACCCTCACCTACGTGGGGCTGCCGACCGACAAGTTCAAGGTCGCGTTCAGCGGCGGGCAGGACGTCACCACGAAGACCGTCATCCAGAACTGCAAGGTCCTGGTCACGCTTCTGCCGTCGCCCGTGGCACCGCAGGCCGGCGTGAACACCGGCGCCTCGCCCACGCCGGAGCCCAAGTCGACTGCCCAGACCGTCTCCAACAGCGGCGCCCACATGATCGTCATCGTCGAGGTCGCGCCCGACCAGGCCGAGATCATTCGCTGGGCCCAGCGCGAAGAGAAGGTCGATCCGCAGAACTACATCACCCTCGGCCTGGCCCTGCGATCGGACAAGGACAACGACGCCCCCGCCGTCACCACGCCTGGGATCACGCTCAAGCAGCTGGTCACGATCTACGGTGTTCTCCCGCCCGACCCGCGAGCCATCATTCCGGCCGACCTGGCCAAAGAGATTTCCTGGTAACGCGCTCCGCCTCCATCGGGCGGTCGCGACAGCGAGAGGCCGAGCGATCGGCCTCTCCGCCAACTCTGGGGTAACAACACTCAATGGCAGACCGGATCAGGGTCCTAATCGTCGACGACATACCGGAGACGCGCGACCATCTCGCCAAGCTGCTCGGCTTCGAGCCGGACATCGAGGTCGTGGGGTCGGCGGCCTCCGGCACCGAGGCCATCGCGCAGGCCACCAAGCTCCTGCCCGACGTGATCCTGATGGACATCAACATGCCGGACATGGACGGCATCACCGCCACCGAGCGTCTCTCTTCGCAGGTTCCCACTGCGGCGGTGGTGATGATGTCGGTCCAGGGAGAGGCCGACTACCTGCGCCGCTCCATGCTGGCCGGGGCCCGCGAGTTCCTGGTCAAGCCGTTCAGCAGCGACGAGCTGACGGCTTCGATCCGGCAGCTCTACTCGCGTGAGAAGGAGAAGGCCGGGCGCGCAGTCGCCACGGCGGCGCCGCGCAGCGCGGAGCCGCCGGCACTCGGTTCCGTCGTGGCCGTCTTCAGCCCGAAGGGTGGCGTCGGTCGCACCACCATCGCCGTCAACCTGGCCGTCATCGCGGCCGCGGAACTCGACAAGAAGGTCGTTCTCGTCGACGGCTCGTTTCAGTTCGGCGACGTGGCCGTCCTGCTGAACCTCAATCCCAAGGACAAGTCGATGTTCGAACTCGTGTCGGACCTCGAAGCCGGCGGCGACATCGACGCCGTCGATACCTACACGGTGACCCATTCATCTGGCCTGCACGTCGTCCTGGCCCCGCCCTCGCCGGAAATGGCCGACGTAATCACGCCTGCCAGCGTGAAGCGCGTGGTCGAGAGCCTGCGACAGCGCTACGACCTGGTGGTCATCGATTGCGCAGCGTGGTTCAACGATACGACCCTGGGTATCCTAGACCTGGCAGACATCGTGCTGACCGTCCTGACGCTGGAGATCACCAGCATCAAGAACATCAGGCTCTTTCTCGAAGTGGCGGAGAAGCTCGGTTATGACGACAAGGTCCGGCTCGTTCTGAACCGGGCCGACACGACGCTCGGGATCAGAGTGGCTGATGTCGAGCACTCGATTGGCCGCAAGGTCGACAACACCATCGTCAGCGACGGCCGCGCCGTCGTGTACGCCCTGAATCGGGGAGTACCCTTCGTCATAAGCAACCGTGAAGCTCAGGTTTCGCAGGACGTCTTCCGCCTTGCGACTGCCATCACGAGCAATCAGGAACCTCGCGAAGTGGATCAAAAGGCAACCCAAAAAGGCAAGTCACTCTTCGCAAGGAGATGACCCTTCGGTCGAGCAAGGGGTGTAGGCGATGTCCCTTCTGAAGCGAATCGAAAGCGCGCGACCGGGCGTAGCGCCCGGGGCGCCGGGCGGCCCAGGTGCACCGGTCGGGACACCTGGAGTTCCCGCGGCACCGTCGGGTCAGCGCCTTCTCAACCAGGCCCCTGTTCGCGAATCCCTGCGCGAAGTCAAGTTCCGGATCCAGTCGCGGGTCATCCAGGATCTGGACCCCAAGCTCGACCTGGCCAACCAGGTCGAGGTGCGGCGCCAGATCGAGGAGATCTTCGGGCGCGTCATC
>CAZGUS010000143.1:0-6336 GCA_964529245.1 uncultured Anaerolineaceae bacterium | reverse complement strand
ACGAGATCGGCATCACGGTCAACAAGAACGCCATCCCGTTCGACAAGAACCCACCCAACACGGCGTCCGGCATCCGCGTCGGCACCCCGGCCACCACGAGCCGCGGCTTCCGCGAGCCCGAGATGCGCCAGATCGGCGACATCATCGTCACGGCCATCGTGACCCGCGACGATCCCTCCGAGCAGGCCAAGCTCTCGGCCCTCGTCCACGACATGTGCGCTCGCTTCCCGGTCCCCGGCCTGTCGGAAAGCTGAGGCACTCGGGCCCGAGCGCCTGAACGCACCCATAGGTCACGCCGCTGAGCGTGCCGTCCCGGGCTTGAACCGGCTGTCTGGCCCCCCTGTGGTGGGCTTTTGGGGGGTTGAGCGTCGGCCAAGGTCGGCTGCTACACTCACGGCGCCCTGCCAGGGAGATCGATGAACAACGATGTCGGGAAGACGTCCGCCTATGTCGCCCTCTTCTCGGAGATCGCGTTCGTACTGCTGATTGCGGTGCTGGCCGGGACGCTCGGTGGGTACTGGCTGGATCAGCGCCTCGGCACTAACCCGGTCTTCGCGCTCATCGGGTTCGCGCTCGGGAGCATCGGCGGAGCCGTCGCGTGCTGGCGGTTCCTGACCAGGTTCCTGGCTCAGATGGACAAAGACGACAAGGAATGACGCGGCCCACTCCGGGGTCGCCGGCAAACGCGGAGCGAGAGTGACAATCGATCCGGGCATCCCGCCCGCGACGACCCAGGACGGCGAGGCAGCGAAGGCCCAGGTGGCCGTTGCGCCCAAGAAGCGCGCCCACGGCATTCCGTTCAAGTTCCTCATTCCCGCCGTGATCGTGCTGGACCTCCTCGCCGTGATGCTGGTGCCGCCCTTCCCCAAGGACGGAGCACCGGGTCAGGCCTGCGACTTCCCGTCCTGCTTCGTCCAGAGCGCGATCGAGCTGCCGCCGCCGGAGATCGTCTTCGACTTCTCTCCGTCCACCGCTCCGTCGCCGCTGCCGATGCTCTACTTCCACCCCAGCATCAGCTCGACGATCCTGACCATGTGGATCGTCATGGCGCTCATCCTGCTCATCGCGATCGGCGCGACCCGCCGCCTGAAGGTTGTCCCGGGCCGTGTCCAGAACGTGATCGAATGGGCCTACGAGTTCGGACGGGACTTCGCGGTAGGGATCGGCGGTGAGGGAGCGCGGCGCTACTACCCGGTCTTTGCCGCATTCTTCGTGCTGATCCTCTTCTCCAACTGGAGCGGCCTGGTACCGCCCATCGGCAAGATACCACAGCTCCGGGCGCCGACCAGCGACGTCAACATCACCATCGGCCTGGCCCTGACTTCATTCGTCCTGTTCCAGGGCGAAGGCTTCCGGCGGCTCGGCGTCCGCGCCTATATGGCCAAGTTCTTCCCGATCGGCGAGTTCCGCCACGGCATCGGGGCCGGCGTGCTGGCGATGTACGTGGGGATAATCGAGCTCTTCCTGGAGTTCGTGAAGCCGGTCACGCTGGCGATGCGACTCTTCGGCAACATCTACGGCGGCGAGGTCGCGCTGGCCGTGATCTCGGCCCTGACTCTGGCAGTCGTCCCGGTGGCACTCTATGGGCTCGAGGCGCTGCTCAACCTGATCCAGGCTCTCATCTTCTCGGTCCTGACGTTGATGTTCATCCTTATCGCGATCGAAGGACACGAAGCCGAAGAGCCTCACCCGGCGAAGGCCGCCGCCAACCCAAGCGACGTCAAGGCGCCCGACGGCGCCGACCGTACCCAGCCCGTGGCGGCCTGACCGCCAGCAAATGAGACTGCCTGGGCCTCGGCCCGGGACAAGGAGGACCTCTTAATGCTCGAGCACATCGGAGCCGGACTCGCAGCCATGGGTGTCATCGGCCCCGGCATCGGCATCGGCATCCTGGCCGGCATGTCCAGCAACGCCATCGGCCGCAACCCCGACGCCGCCGGCCAGATCCGCGGCCTGGCGATCATCCTCGCCGGCTTCGCCGAAGGCCTCGGTGTGCTGGCGATCGTCGTCGGCCTGCTGACCATCTTCATCAAGTAGGACCAGGGAAGGTCACGGAGCTAGTCGAGTGAACCCCCTGGCAACAGCCGCCGCGATAGCGGCCGCGACGGCCGCGGCTCCGACGACGGCGGCGTCCGACGCGCCCGGCCTGTCGATCAACTTCTTCTGGGTGATCGTCGCCGCGCTCAACTTCATCGTGTTCCTGGCCCTGATCTGGCGCTTCGGGTTCGATCCGATCGCGAACATCCTGGCCGACCGGAAGGCTCGCATCGACCAGGGGCTGGCCGATGCCGCGCAGGCCCGCCGGGATCGAGACGCCAGCGTGGCGGAGCGGGATCAGGCGATGATCGAGGCGCGCCGCGAGGCCAATGCCCTGATCGCCGCGGCCCAGAAGTCCGCCGAGGACCTCCGCATCGCGGACATCGCCGCGACCCGCGAGGAGCTCGACAGGCTGCGAGACCGGGCCCGGGCGGACATCCAGGCGGAACGGGATCGCGCCCTCGCGGACCTTCGCTCCCAGGTCGCCGATCTGGCGCTCCTCGCGGCCGGCAAGGTCGTGGGAGAGACGATGAACGACGCCCGGCAGCGGCGCCTCGTCGACGAGTTCCTCGCCGATCCGGGATCGAACGTCGAGGGACGGACCAACTGATGCCGCACTCGGCCGCCGCCCGCCGCTACGCTCAGGCCCTGTTCGAGCTCGCCGCGAGCGCGGACAAGGTCGATGCGTGGCGCGCCGACGTCGGCCACGCCTGCGAGCTGGCGCAGGACGAGCGAGCCGTCCGGGCCATCGACAGCCCGGCGACGTCGTTCGGCGACCGCCGCAAGATCGTGCAGGATCTCCTCGGGAAGATCGTCTCGCCGGTGGTGCTCAACCTGGTCCTGCTCCTCGCCAAAAGGGGCCGCTTCTCGATGATGCCGGCCGTCAGCGACGAGTACGACGACCTGGTTCGCCGGGCGCGCGGAATCGTCGGCGTGACCATTACCTCTCCGTCGCCGCTCTCGGAAAGCGAGCTCGTCGGCCTCACGGCGCGAGTGGAGCGACTGGCCGGGGCCAAGGTGGAGGTCTCCCTCGAAAACGATCCGAGGCTGCTGGGCGGACTGTGCGTCATGATCGGCGACCTCCAGATAGACGCCAGCGTGCAAACCCGGCTGCGGCGCCTCCGCCGCCAGCTGGTTCAGGGAATGAGCTAAAGTCGGGCGCCGCCTGCGCGGTTGCCCTCGGGCCGAACGGAGAAGGTATGGCCATCAGATCGGACGAGATCGTCAGCATCATCAAGAACACGATCGAGAACTTCGATCAGGGCGCCGAGTCGCGCAGCGTCGGCACCGTGGTCGAGGTCGGCGACGGCATCGCCCAGATCTACGGCCTCTCGGGCGCGCTTTCGTCCGAGCTGATCGAGTTCCCCGGCGACGTCATGGGCATGGCCCTCAACCTTGAGGAGGAGACCGTCGGCGCGGTCATCCTGGGCGACCCAACTGAGATCAAGGAAGGCGACACGGTCAAGACGACCGGCCGCGTCGTCGAAGTCCCCGTCGGCGCGGCGCTCATAGGCCGAGTGGTGGACCCGCTGGGCCGGCCGCTGGACGACAAGGGACCGATCGCCGCCGCCAGAACCCGCCCGGTCGAGCGCATCGCCCCGGGCGTTATCGCCCGCCAGGGCGTCGACACGCCGGTCCAGACCGGCATCAAGGCCATCGACGCCCTGATCCCGATCGGCCGCGGCCAGCGCGAGCTGATCATCGGCGACCGCCAGACCGGCAAGACCGCCATCGCGATCGACACGATCATCAACCAGAAGGGCAAGGGCCTGGTCTGCATCTACGTGGCCATCGGCCAGAAGCTCTCGACCGTGGCCAAGACGGTCGCCGTCCTGGAGCAGCACGGCGCCATGGCCCACACCATCGTCGTCTGCGCCGGCGCCGAGTTCCCGGCCGCGCTCCAGTACCTAGCTCCCTACGCCGGCTGCGCCATGGGCGAGGAGGTCATGGAGGCCGGCGTCGAGATCGACGGCGTACTCGTCAAGGATGCCCTGTGCGTTTACGACGACCTCTCCAAGCACGCCTGGGCATATCGTGAGATGTCCCTTCTGCTGCGCCGCCCGCCAGGCCGCGAGGCATATCCGGGCGACGTCTTCTACCTCCACAGCCGCCTGCTTGAGCGCGCCGCCCGCATGAGCGACGCGAACGGCGGCGGTTCGCTGACGGCCCTGCCGCTCATCGAGACCCAGGCCGGCGACATCTCGGCCTATATCCCGACGAACGTGATCTCGATCACGGACGGGCAGATCTTCCTCGAGACGGACCTGTTCAACGCCGGCCAGCGCCCGGCGCTCAACATCGGCATCTCCGTTTCGCGCGTCGGCTCCGCGGCTCAGACCAAGGCCATGAAGAAGGTCGCGGCGCCGCTCAAGCTGGACCTCGCCCAGTACCGCTCCCTGGCGGCGTTCGCCCAATTTGCCTCGGACCTCGACAAGGGCACGCAGGACCAGCTGACGCGCGGCGAGAAGCTGTCCGAGGTCATCAAGCAGCCGCAGTACGAGCCCGTGCCGCTGGAGCACCAGGTGGCGATCCTGTACGTGGCCACCAAGGGCTTGCTGGACGACATCCCGACGCGGCGCGTCCGGGACTTCGAGACGCGGTTCAACCGCTTCCTCGACACGGAGCACGCCGACGTCATGAAGAAGATCTCCACGACCAAGGTCCTCGACGACGACACCGCGGCCGCCCTCGAGGCCGCGGCCAAAGACTTCCGTCAGACATTCCTCGCGTAGCAAGGCGAAAGAAGCAGCGTGCCCAGCCAGCGAGACCTCCGCAGACGAATCACCGCTTCGCGGAACATCAGGCAGATAACCCGCGCCATGCAGTTCGTGGCGGCGTCGAAACTGCGCCGCGCGCAGGAGTCGACCCTGGCCGCGCGGCCCTACTCGGAGCTGCTCGACGAGATCCTGGCCGACCTCGCGGCCGTGTTGAGCGGCGACGAGCACCCTCTCCTGAGCCGCCGCCCGGAAGGCAAGCGTTTGATCATCCTGATCACCAGCGATCGGGGCATGGCCGGGCCTCTGAACACGAACGTGGTCCGTTTCGCATCCAAGGAGATCGTCGAGACGGCCGGCGACCTGGAGCTCGTGAGCATCGGGCGCAAGGGTCGCGACGCGATGCGGCGCAACCGCGTTCCGATCGTCGCCCATTTCGGCGGCTTCCGCGACCGGCCCACCTTCAACGACATCCTGCCGCTCGTGCGGCTCATCTCCGACGAATACGAGGCCGGCACTTACAACCAGGTCGACATCATCTTCACGCGCTTCGTGTCGACCCTGGTCCAGCGAGCCGAGATGGTCGGGCTCCTGCCCATCAAGCCCACGACCGACACGCGCGGCATACCCGGGTCGCAGTTCATCTTCGAGCCCGCTCCGGACGTCGTCCTGGACGAGCTGCTGCCCCGCTACCTCGGCACGCGGCTCTACCAGGCCGCGCTCGAGAGCACGGCCAGCTTCTTCTCGAGCCAGATGGTGGCGATGAAGAACGCCACCGAGAACGCCGACGAACTGATCGAGGACTACACCCTCAGCTACAACAAGGCCCGCCAGGCCAACATCACCCGAGAGCTAATCGAGATTGCGTCCGGCGCCCAGGAGCGCTAGGCAGCAGGCGAGCATCCAGGAGGCACGACACTACGATGGCGACCGCCGCCCCAACAGCAACCGGCCGCGTGGTTCAGATCACCGGCGCGGTCGTCGACATCGAATTCCCGGCCGGGAAGCTGCCGGGCATCTACCACGCCGTCGAGGTCATACGCGGCGACGGCGTCAAGATCGTCTGCGAAGTCCAGCAGCACCTGGGCAACAACTGGGTCCGGACCGTGGCCATGACCACGACCGACGGCCTCGCCCGCGGCGTCGAGGTCCTCGACACGGGCGGCCCGATCACGGTCCCGGTGGGACAGGTCACCCTGGGACGCGTCTTCAACGTGCTGGGCGAGCCGATCGACGGGAAGGGCCCGGTGGCGCAGTCCGAGATGCTCCCGATCCATCGTGCGGCGCCCGCATTCGACCAGCAGACGACCGAGACCGAGATCTTCGAGACCGGCATCAAGGTCATCGACCTGGTCTGCCCCTTCGCCAAGGGCGGCAAGATCGGCGTCTTCGGCGGCGCCGGCGTCGGCAAGACGGTCATCATCCAGGAGCTGATCCGCAACGTTGCCCAGGAGCACGCCGGTGTGTCGGTCTTCGCCGGCGTCGGCGAGCGCAGCCGCGAGGGCAACGACCTCATCCGTGAGATGACGGAGTCGGGCGTCATCGCCAAGACGGCCTTCGTCTTCGGCCAGATGAACGAGCCGCC
>CAZGUS010000142.1:0-6352 GCA_964529245.1 uncultured Anaerolineaceae bacterium | reverse complement strand
CCCATGCGTAGATGTAACGCTTGGCGGCCTTGTGGGGCGTAGCAGTTTCGGCCATCGGAATTTCAATCTCCTTGGATACGAAGCTCGCGCGTCGAACAGAAGGGATGCGGCGGTGGGGCCGAAACGGACGAGCCGAGTGGGAAACCCACGACAATGGCGGCGTTCGGGCCGGGTCTCAGGATCGTGTCCGTCATTCCTTTCATCGGCTTCAGTCGAGATGCGCGAGTGGCGGCGCGGCTCTGCGACCGATCGCTGCCGGCCGGCGACGACGGCTCAGCCGAGAGCCGCGACCGCGGTGAGCTTGTCCCACAACGAGCCTGCGTTGAGCGTTTGGATGTAATCCATCATGTAGCCCTGGCCGACGTCGACCGGCCAGCGATCGGCGAGGCTGACCCTGGCCACCGTCTCCTCCCGAGACCAACCCTTTGCCACGGCAAGCGCCACGGCGAATTTCCACTCCAGGAGAATGGCTCGCTGCGTCTCGACGGCCTTCTTGGTCGCGACGGGACCGTGGCCCGGCACGACGTGATCTACGTCGAGGCCGCAGATCCGATCGAGGGACGTGAGCCACTCGTCCACGTTCGAAGTCATGAGCCAGGTCTGGCACTGGGAGAAGACGGTGTCTCCGGTGAAGACCGTGCGCTCTTCGGGAACGTGAACGGCGATCTGCCCCGGCGTGTGGCCCGGCGTGTGGAGACAGTCGAACGTGTGGTCGCCGACGCGAAGTGTCAGGTCTCCGGTGAAGACGATCTTGCCCTTGTTCGGGTCGGAGTAGTACACATCCCGATCGGGCCAAAGGGCGACACCCTCGGGATCGTCGAGGTCGGTGCCCTTGCCCTTCGGCCCTGGTAGCGCCTCGAAGGCGTAGGCGAACGGATCGAGCTCCGGGTATACGACCATGAAGCGGTCGTACAGGCCCTGGTGGTTGACTACCGTGCCCGCACCCTTGAAGTAGTAGTTGCCGAAGATGTGGTCGACGTGATGCTCGGTGTTGATGACATAACGGATCGGACCGTGCGACTCGGCCTCCGCGCGCATCGCGACCGCCTTGGTCGGCAGCTGCGGCGTATCGATCACGACGACCCCGTCGCGGGTGACGACGTAGCTCGGGTTGCAGCCGCGCAGCTTCGTCTCAGTTCGAATGTTGCGGGTTACCTGTTCCATCGACTGACTCCCCTGCCGGCTACTGAGTGGCAGTGAGACCGCCGTCGATCGTGAGGATCTGACCGGTCACGAACGACGAGGCATCCGAGGCGAAGAAGAGGACGGCCCCGACGAGATCGCTCGTCTCGCCGACCCGGCCGAGAGGGACCCGACTTACCAGGCTCGACTTGAAGGCGGGGTCGTCCAGGAGCATCGCGACCTGAGGTGTATCCACGAACGTCGGGGCGATGGCGTTGACGTTGATGCCGTGCTTGGCCCACTCGGTCGCCCACTGGCGCGTCAGTGAACTGACCGCACCCTTGGCGGCCACGTAGGCCGAGTAGCCTGCGTTGATGCCCAGCTGGGCTCTGACCGAGCTGATGTTCACCACGCGGCCGCCGTGGCCGGCCTTGACCATCTGCCGGACTGCGGCCTGGGTTGCGACCAGGGTGCTCCGCAGGTTGATCTCCATGATCCAATCCCAGGCATCGCGGGGATAGGCTTGGGCATCGAAAAGAACCTTGCCCGCTCCGCCGCCGACGGCGTTCACGACGATGTCAAGACCGCCAAACCGCGCCACGATGGCAGCCACCACACGTTCGGCTTCCGCTTCACGCGTGATGTCCGCCGCCAGAGCGAGACATTCGCCGCCGGCTGCGCGGACCTTGTCGGCAGCGGCATCGGCGTGGGCCTGATCGATGTCCGCGACGGCGACCCTTGCGCCGGCGCCGGCAAGCGCCAGGGCGAGAGCCGATCCGATTGCCCCGCCGCCACCGGAAACGAAGGCCACTCGGCCGTCGAGTCTGAAGACATCCAGCTGACTCATGAGGTCTCCCTTCCGGCGGCTCGGCGGCCGGTCGTTGTCGCGGACCTAGCGATTGCCCGGGAACACGAGGCTCAGTGCCTCCCTGCGCCCGGGTTCCGGCCAGCGCACAGTGACCATCTTCTGCTGCGTGAAGAAACGGATGCCATCTTCGCCGCGCATCTTGAGGTCGCCGAAAGCGGAGCCGCGCGTGCCGCCGAACGAGAGATAGCCCGCCGGCACGGGGATGGGCACGTTGATCCCGATCATCGGAACGTCCACCTCGAGCTCGAAGCGGCGAGCCGCCCCGCCGTCCGTGGTGAAGATTGCCGTGCCGTTGCCATACTGGTGGCCGTTGACCATCGACAGCGCTTCGTCATAGGTGCTGGCGCGGACGATGCCGAGCACGGGCCCGAAGATCTCCTCACGGAAGATCTCCATGTCGGGAGTGACATGGTCGAATAGGGTAACGCCCAGGAAATAGCCGTCCGGGTGCTCGGCGAGACGGAATGGTCGCCCGTCGTGGACCAGCTCGGCGCCTTCGGCGACGCCCTTGCCGATCCATTCGACGATCGAGGCGCGGTGCTCGGCCGAGTAGACGGGACCCATGTCCACGTTCGGATCGACGCCCGCCCCGATCTTGAGCTTGACGATCCGCTCGTTCATGAGGGGCAGCAGCCTGTCCGCGGCGTCGCCGACGCCGATGATCAGGGTCTGGGCCATGCAGCGCTCTCCGGCGGAGCCGTAGCCCGACGCCACGGCGGCGTCGGCGGCAAGCTCCATGTCCGCGTCGGGGAGCACGACCATGGCGTTCTTGGCGCCAGTGTAGGCACCGACCCGCTTGCCGTTCTTCACGCCCGTTTCGTAGACGTAGCGGCCGACCGGCGTGGAGCCCACGAACTGGATGGCATCGATGCCGGGGTGCTCGAGGATCGCCGACACCGCCTCGCGGCCGCCGTAGACGACGTTGAAGACGCCGTCGGGGAGCCCGGCCTCCTTCCACAGCTCGGCCTGAAGCTGCGTTGCCCCCGGCGTGTGCGAGGAGGGCTTCCACACGAACGTGTTTCCGCAGGCCAGCGCGATCGGGTAGATCCACATTGGGACCATCACCGGGAAGTTGAACGGGGTGATGCCTGCGGCCACGCCCAGCGGCTGTCGGAGCGTATGCGCGTCGACATTGGTCGAGACGCTGGGCGTATTGAGTCCGGCCAGGTGGATGGGCAGCCCGCAGGCGAACTCGACCGTCTCGAGACCTCGCATCACCTCACCGAGAGCGTCGGGAAGAGTCTTGCCGTGGTCCCGCGTGATGAGCGCCGCGAGTTCCATCCGGTGCCGATACACCAGTTCTCGATAGGCGAAGAAGATCTGGCTGCGAGCCATCAGGGGCATGTCGCGCCAGGCGGGGAATGCCCTCCGGGCGGCGCTGACGGCCGCGTCGACCTCGGCTGCGCCGCCGCGCGGAACCCGGGCGATGACCGCGCCGGTCGATGGGTCGTGGACTGCGCCGGTGCTCTCGCGAAGTACCTCTACCGGCCGGCCGTTGATCCAGTGGCTCAGGATCGGGGTGGTGTCCGTCGGCTCGATCGAGTCGGGTACGTGCGTGGTCACGATGTTCGCCTCCATGGGGCTGGTGCCTTGTCGGACTCAGACGGTCCGCAGGTCGGGGTTCGGAAGGACGATGTCGCGGATCGCGGCCTGCAGATCGTGGTAGGCCTTGATGAAGCCGCGCAGGGTGCGGGCGGTGGCGCCGTAAGTGTCGAAGTCGTCGGGCGCCAGTCCGTCCGGTTCGTAGGCGCGCCTGAAGTCGGGAAGCTTGTCGTACAGCTCGGAGACGATGTTCGGATCGACGGGTTGGTCCATCCGCGCGATTGGGTCGATGCCGCTGTTGTTGAAGCGAACCTGCCAGGGGTAGGGGATGGTCAGGCTGACATCGCCCCCGACCAGCTCGGTCCAGTGCAGGTGATGGCGGAAGGCCGCCGCAAGCATGCGGCTGCGATAGCCGCGTTCCTGGAAGATGCCATAAGCTCTCTTGAAAGTGGCAATCCCGGCCCAGTCCAGCGCGGCCGGGTTCACGGAAAGGCCGTCGCGGTCGACGACGACCTTCAGCCAGTCGTCAAGGCGGCCAATCATGATGGTCGCGATCGGGACAAGCTTCTCGGCGTCGCCACCGGTCGCTGCAAACCGCTTCAGGCCACGCTCGACGGCCTCCGCGACCGCGATTGCCTGCGGGACGGTGAACGAGACCGTCGCGTTGATGCTGACCCCTCTGGCGGTCGCCTCCTCGATGGCGACGATGCCGGCGGCAGTGGCCGGCAACTTGACGTGGAGGTTGGGCGCGAGACTCTTCAGGTGAACGGCCTGCTCGACCATTCGCACCGGGTCGCGGTAGTTGGCCGGGTTCGCCTGCACGGACAGCCAGCCCTTGCGGCCGGTTCCTTGGGCCATGATTGGAGCGAGCATCGCGGCGCCGCGGACCGCCATCTCCTCGATGATCGCCCAGGCCAGCTCGACTTCGGACCAGGTCGGGTTCTCGTTGGCCAGCTGCAGGACGCGCGGGACCCAGTGGGCCTTCTCTTTGCCGATCACCTCGAGCACGATCGACGGGTTCGAGGTGGCCCCGGTGGCGCCACGCTCGAGTGCGTACGCCAGCTCGTCCACGGCGCAGGAATCGTTCCAGTAGTCCGTGAGGCCCAGGCGCGCGGTTCGGAGCAGGGGAGTGTCGAGCATGGTCGGGTGCCCTTTGGTGGGGTCGGTCGACTTCGTAGTCCATCAATAATCGATGATCGATGATAGTGCCACATGGCACTTGCTGGTCCCTCCGGTCAGTTCGACTGTTCGCGTCTGGCAGGCATTCCTGCCCGGGTCTGTGCGGTCGACCAGCCAGATCGGCTGGCTCCGGCGAGTAGGAGGTTCGGCGTGGAGACAGAAACCAAGAACACGATCCCGCTTTGGCTGGCCGTCGCGATCACGGTCGTCGTCGCCCTGCCCTTCGGGATCTGGCTGGACAAACTGAACCTGCCCCTCTGGGCAGCGTTCATCGTGTGGGCCGAGTACTTCGCTCTGGGCGCCAAGCCCTCCGCCCTGAAGACTATGGTTCCGGCGTACACCCTCGGCGTCATCGGCGTGACGTTGATTGGCCTGCTCTACCAGGTCCTCGTCAAGATCCTGGGCGACGGCACGGTTCTCAACTTCGGGCTGCAGACGCTCACCAACAACAACGTGGCCCTTTATGTGTCCTTCTTCGTCGGCTTCTGCGCCTTGATCTATGCCATGAAGTACATGCCCGTAACCCAGACCGGGTCGCTCCCGTTCTTCAATGGCATCACGATGTTCCTTGCCTGCTACTTCACGGGCACTTTCCTTGGCTGGTTCAAGGACTTCAACGTCAGCGCGGACATGCTCCCTTACGCGATCGTGATCTTCTGCGGCATCACCGCCTTCCTGGGTGGGATGCTTGGAGCACTCCTGGGCTGGTTCAACATCGTGATCATGTTCCCGCGCGAGGTGAAGAAGACCGGCACGGCGGCGTAGGTCCTGCGGTCTCAGCTCTTCGCGATGGTGTCCCCGTCACACGTTGTTCCGCGCCGCCCTGGCGACGAGGCCTTCTCGCCGTGACGGGCGGCGAGGGGCCCGCCGGTTGACGACCGGTCGAGACTGCCGGACCTGGTTTAGCGATCGTCAATCGGATCGACGGCCAATTCGCTGACATATGCCAACGGCACGGCTCGCGGCCCGCACCTTGACCGCGTGGACATCTGCGAGCCGATGTCAAGCGCACTCTGTATCTGGAGGCAATGGCAATGGCGCAAGCCACAAAACTAGTTGGCCCGGGCGAAGAGGTGCTTGGGCAGTTCTTCGGTGACAAGGACTTCCCCGTCGAGTGGGCGTCCGAGACCGAGAAGGAACTGTTCTGGGTCTACGACGACCTGCATTGCCCGCATCCCATCAGCCCGATGTACAACGACATAGGCGGCTGGTGGCTCAGCTGCGATCACATGTTCCGCCGCTTCGGTACCCCGTTCGCGACTGACTGGATCGCCAAGATTGTCAACGGCTACCTGTACACCGCGGCCATCCCGGCCCAGGCGGGCCTCTCGACGCCCGCGACCGAGTACGGTTCCGCGATCGTGCCCGTCGTGCCGGAGGATCCAGACTACGCCGCCAAGATCGGCGCGTACCTGGGCTTCGTCCTGCCCACCTACGGCGATGAGTTCGCGACGTGGTGGAACGGGCGACTTCGCCCGGAGATGGACCACAACTTCAAGTATCTCGAGGACAAGTTCGACCAGGCTCCGCAGATGAGCCTGGCGCAACTGGCCGTCCTGCTCGAGGACGCGATCGACATCCACGATCGGCACTGGAAGATCCATTGGATGCTCAACTTCGCCCAGCTCTCCGCGACGCTCA
>CAZGUS010000141.1:0-6398 GCA_964529245.1 uncultured Anaerolineaceae bacterium | reverse complement strand
GAGGTCCGGATCGGCAGCCAGCTCGTCCGCCGTGTACCCCGTCACCGCGACGCAGCCGGGTCCGTGGGCGATGCCGACCGGCCGCCCCCGATCGACCTTCATCGACACCACGTAGTCGGTGATGGTGTCGATGATGTGGCGGTATCGCGCCTCGCTCTCGCGCCGCGCTTCCTCCAGAACCTTGAGGTCGGTGATGTCCTCCGAGATCCCCAGCACGTACTTTGGCTTGCCCTGGTCGTCGAAGAGCGGCACCTTCTTGGTTCGGAGGTACAGCGTTCCGCGATCCCGGGTCGTGAGAACCTCTACCGGAAACTCCAGCAGCTGGCCCGTGTCGACGACCTTCTGGTCCATCTGGGCGAAGTAGTCCGACTCGTCGGCCGGGCCGAGCTTCCGACTGTCGGGAGACACGAGCTCATCGTTGGTGTAGCCGAGGATCAGCTCGGTCGCCCGGTTGACGCGCACGAACGTGAGGGTATTCGCGTCCTTGACGTAGACCATCGATGGGAGGTTGTCGAGGATGTCGGCCAGGAAGCGTTCGTTGTCTCGCAGCGCTTCTTCGGATTTCCTCCGGTCCGTCACGTCCTCGTAGGTACCGAGGATGCCGACGACTCGGCCGTCACCGTCCAGGAGAGGGACCTTGCTCACGCGGACCCAACTGTGGCTGCCGTCGGCCCGAATCTGGCTCTCGTCGAAGCCGAGCTTCGGCCGGCCGGTTCGCAGGACGGCCATCTCGTCGACTGCGTACTCATCGGCGAGGCCCTGCCAGGGCAGGTCGTGGTCGGTCTTGCCGATGATCTCGGCCGGATCGGAGAACCCGGCGTCGCGAGCGAACGCGGCGTTGCAGCCCACGAAGACGGACTCCGTGTCCTTCCAGAACACTCGCTGAGGTACGGTGTCGAGCACCAGCCGGAGCATCTGCTGCGCTCGAAAGAGTTCTTCCTCGATGCGACGCCGCGCAACGATGTCGTGGAGGGTCGCGATGTAGCCGTCGCCGAACCTGGTGACGCTTACCTCGAAGTCGCGACCGAAGCCGATCGGATCGCTGCGGTCGGGCACGTCGTGGTCCTTGACCGAATTCCGCAGCAACGGCTGGCCGGTCTCGACGACCCGCACGTACGCGTCGAACTGGCCGTTCTCGAGCCGGCCCGGGAACAGGTCGAGAATCCGATGGTCGATGAGCTCCTCGCGGGGCACGCCGCTTATGCGGCTGGCGGCCTCGTTCGAGTACACGATCCGAAAGTCGACGATGCGCCCGGACTCGTTTCGGATCGAGCGATTGATGAGCACGCCGTCCGTGAGTCCGTCCAGCGATGCCGGGAAGCTCTCGTCGGCGACGGCCAGGCGCGACTCTGCCTCGACACGCCGGCGCTCCGACTCGGCGAGCCGGAGCGACACTTCGGCCAGGCGCTCGCGCAATCGTGCTGCCTCATCGGCTTCGCCGGCCTCGCCGACCGGAGGGCTCGCGCCCGGCTCGCCGGGTTTCGGCTTGCGATTGCGTGCGCTCATTCCAAGACTCCGGTTGCTCGTCCCTGCGGCCCGGGTGGCCGGCGGGGCGGCATCCGGCCCAGAGGCATCCCGTGCGAGGGATCGGCTGCCGGGCCGCACTTCTGCAGACTCCCACACCGGTCGAGCCCGAGGCGCGACCGGGCAAGCCCTGCTGTTCGCCGTTCATCCTATCTGACGGCAAACCCCGGTCAACGTGCCTGCTGCCGCAATTGCCGTCATCGCCGGGCGGTCCGTGCCGAGAACGCAGTGCGTCCGGCGCCCCACGCCGCTGTCGCCGACCGTCGTCGTGCGTTCGACGCCGCCAGCAGCCACCGCCGGCGCGCTTGCGCGTTGTCAGATCCCTGGCTCACACTGACCGCGCCACCGATACGGAGGAACGACCCTTTGGACGAATCGACGCCCCGGTCCGACAGGCCTGCGGTGCGAGCGGACGGGACCCTGAGACCGCGCGGGACCGCGCGGCCGGACGGGCCCGAACGCCGAAGCCTGCGGGACCGCCTGACGGCTTTGGCCAGGACGTCGCTCCCGAGGGGAGCCCTGATTCTCTCCTCGGTCACAGCCGTCGGAGTGATCCTGGGCCTGCTGGAGACCAAGGTTCTGGCGCACTTCTTCGGGGCGGGGACCGACACCGACGCCTTCTATGCGGCCCAGGTGCTGCCCAGCCTGGTGCTCGAGGTCCTGGTCGTGGGCGGGGTCAGCGCCTCGTTCGTGCCGCTGTTCGTGGGGCTCCGGGACGAGGATCGCGACGATGCCCTGGCGTTCGGGCGAACGGTCCTGACCCTGGCGATCCTGGCCATGACCGTCGCGACCGTGGTCATGACCGTCTTCGCGCCGCAATGCGTCACGTTCGTGGCGCCGGGGTTCAAAGGGGACCAGCGCGACGAGTGCATCAACCTGTTCCGGATCCTGAGCGTCACCCAGATCATCTTCGCCGCGACATGGATCCTGGGCGAGGTTCTGATCGCGGAGAAGCGGTGGCTCACCTACGCCCTCGCGCCTCTGATGTGGTCCGGCGGAATCATCGTCGGCACGCTGCTCCTTCAGGGCCCGCTCGGCATCTACGGCTCGGCGATCGGGGCCGTGGGCGGCGCGCTGGCCTATCTCGGCATCCGCTTGATCGGCGTCGTCCGAACCGGCTTCGTTCCGTGGCCGAGCCTCAACCTGCGCGCGAAGGGCCTCCGGGAATACGCCTTCCTGATGCTGCCCAAGATGCTGAGCCAGCCGCTCGAGTCCTCGGTGATCGTCCTCTACTTCACCGCCCTGGCGTCGACGCTGCAGACCGGGTCCGTGAGCGATCTCACCTGGGCCCGCAAGTTCCAGACGAACCCCGAGCTCGTGATCGGCGCCCAGTTCGCGATTGCCGCCTTCCCCGCCCTGGCCGCCGCCGCGGACCTGGGCGACCGGCGCCTGTTTCGCAAAGTCTTCAGCAGGAACCTGGCGACGATCGCCGTCCTCTCGACGGCCGTCGCGGTCGGTCTGCTCGCGTTCGGCTGGCTGGCCGTCCGGATCGTCCTGTCCGGCGGCGCCTTCGACGCCAACGACGTAAGCGTCACCACGATCCTCGTCGCCGTGTTCGCGGTTTCGATCCCGCTGGAGAGCGTCGTCGAGTTGCTGGCCCGGGGGATCTACGCGACGAAGAACACGCTGATTCCCACACTCGCCTCGGTCGCCAGCTTCGTGGCGTTGTTCATCACGGCGCAGGCGCTGGCCCCCGCGGCCGGCCTTGTGGCGATCCCCGCCGCCTACGGCGTTGGCCAGGGCGTGAAGCTCGTGATCCTTGCCATCGCGTTGGTTCCGCGGATGGATCGGATCGGCCGGCCGGCGACCGCGCCGGTCTGGACGCCGCCGGCCGCGGCCGTGCGGATGGCCGATCGGGAGCTCAGGGGAGTCGCCGCGAGCCGCCCGAGCCGCGCACCTCAGGTGGCGTTGGCCGTGGCGGCCAGTGCGATCCTGGTCGTGGCCGGCCTGTTCACGGCGTCGCTGGCCCTCGAAGGAGCGAGCTTCGGCTATGCGCCGCAAGTCACGCCGAGGCCGCGCGTGCAGGCGACCGAGGACGTCTCGGTCGCGACGCCCGGCTCTTCCGGAATCGCGGTCACGACCGCCACTCCCTCGGGATCGGCTCAGGCAGGCACGCCGTCCCCTTCCGGACCCGCCGCCAGTCCCACTCCGCCCGGCCAGTTCGCCATGGACCTCTACCAGCCGGGCGACTTCATCGGCGAGCTCAAGAACACATGGTGCATCCCGGCGGCGATGCAGACCATGGAGAACATCATGAACGCCGGAGCCGATACGACCGAGCAAACCCAGGCCTATCTCTACGACCTGGCCAACCAGATTTCAGAGGCCCGCAACGGGGACCCGAACCCGGAAGGCTTGACCGGCGGCCTTCAGCAGGGCGGCTACGGCAACTACGCCATCCAGACCAAGCCGACGCTGGCGGCCGCCGTCAAACAGGTCGTCAAGCAGATCCGCCTCACGAACCGGCCGGCGGCGATCTTCGTCTGGTACGGCTGGCACACATGGGTCATCTCGGGCTTCGTCGCCTCGGCCGATCCGGCGACCACCGACAACTACAACGTCCTTTCCGTCTACGTCGAGGACGTCTGGTACAACCGCCACTCGACCCTGTGGAACAAGACCCGAGGCGGTTACTCGCGCCCGCCCGACTCGCTGGTGGCCTACGGCCTGCTGCCACAGGACTACCTGAAGTGGGACCAGGCGGTCTACTACCCGGGCAAGCAGGCCCAGTTCGTGTTCGCCGTCCCGGTGTCATAGTCGGCCGCGAAAGTCGACCCCTGCGAATGCGCCATCGGCCCCTCGTTTAGCCGGCCGGGGCATCGGCCGACGCCGACTTCTCGATCTCGCCTATGACGTGGTCGACGAACGGTCGGACACGCGGCAGCAGCCGACCCCATTGCTCCGGGGCCCCGCTGATGTAGTTCGCCCTGGCGTATTCGAGCACCGGCCGATGCTGGGGCGGAAGAAGAGGGAGCGCCCAATCTGCCGCCCCGTCCTTCGACCGGAAGACGCCCGTCACCAGCGTCGACCAGATGCGCACGAAGGTGAGCACGACATTCCGTTCGTCGCCGTCGAGATAGGAGAGCAGGTCTGGAACACTCTCGAGCATCGCGCGACGAACGTCCGCCGACGGGACCGGGCCGATGGCTACTGCGGGCGGTGGTCCGAACAGCGCCCGGTCGGCCTGAATGACCATTTCGATCAGGATCGCGAGGTCCGGGTTCGAAGGGTTCCACGGCGCGAAGTTGCCCTTCGCGAATTCGGGGCGGTACCAATCGCCGAACTGGAAGTCGAGACGAGGCGGGTATCTCCAGGGGCGGACATCGCCCCGCGACACGATTTCGAGGCCGATCGAACGGCATTGGCCAGTCGGGTCGCCCGGTCCCGAGATTGGCAGGAGTCGATCGATCAGCTCACGTCGCTCGACATCCGTCGTCCGGCGATTGGTCGCCACGAAGATATCGAGATCGCTCGTCGGCTTGAGGCCACCGAACACCGAGGACCCGTGGAGGTAGACGCCGATCACAGCATCGGGAAGGACTTCGCGAACGAGACTCACGACGCGCCCAATCTGATCGGTCTCGATCATTCGACCCGCCTCCTGAGATGCTCGGCCCGTGCGCTTGTTCGTCCGGCGACTCACATGCCCTGCTGATCTTGATCGTGCTTGCGACCGAGAAGGTCGTCAAGGTGACTCACGGATACCGGCCGCCTGTGGCTCGCAAGCTGCGGGACACCCGTTGACACGTGACCAGACAGTCACCTATTGTCGAGCGGTGGACGAGGTGTTTCGAGCGCTGGCCGACCCCAGCCGCAGGTTGCTCCTGGACAGCCTTTTCGAGCGCGACGGCCAATCGCTCGTGGAGCTGACGGCGCGCCTGCCGATGAGCCGCTTCGGCGTCATGAAGCACCTCCGAGTCCTCGAAGACGCCGGCCTGGTGACCGCCCGCAAGGTGGGGCGCGAGAAGCGCCACTACCTCAACCCGGTCCCGATCCGGCTCATCCACGACCGCTGGATCAGCAGATACGCCGAGCCCGTGGTCGCGCAACTCACCGCACTGAAGGCTCACCTGGAGGAGCAACCAATGGGCGTCCCACCCCGCCACGTCTACGAGATCCTGATCCGCACCACGCCGGAACGGCTGTGGCGGGCCATCACCGATCCGGCGGACACGCAGCTCTACTACTACGGCACGAAGGTCCGGTCCGACTGGAAGCCCGGATCCCGCCTCGAGTACCTCGAGGGCGACCAGGTCACGCTCGACTGCCGGATCGTCGAGATCGAGGCCCCTCATCGGCTGGTCCACACCTTCACGGCAGCCTACGACCCGGAGATGGCGGCCGAGCGGCCGTCTCGAGTCTCATGGGTGATCGAGAAGCAGGGCGACGTCTGCCGCCTGACCCTGATCCACGACGACTTCGACGGCGAGACGAAGACCTACCACGAAGTCGAGCACGGGTGGGCCGAGATCCTCTCCGGCCTCAAGACCCTGATCGAGACCGGCCAGCCGATGCACGTCCACCAAGAGGCCGAGATGCCGGCCTAGGTGTCCCTTCCCGGCGGGTTGACCACGGCCGTCCGGCCGATCGACGGTCCGGCGAGCGACCGACTTGGTCGGGCGGCCAACCCGCCACCCAATGCCGACGGCGTTTCGGGGGGTCGACATCGAGCCTGGTCGGGCGCGGAAACCCTCAGGACTTCGCCTTCTTCGATGGTTTCGACCTGGCAAGACCGTTGAGCGCGACCGCCTGGAGAACGAGCGCCTTGAAGGCGGCCCCGTCGACTTCTTCTCCTTCGTGGATGTCGATCGCCCGGCGGGCGTTTCCCTCGAGACTCGAGTTGAAGAGACGGGCCGGATCGTCCAGGGACGCGC
>CAZGUS010000140.1:2211-6450 GCA_964529245.1 uncultured Anaerolineaceae bacterium | reverse complement strand
CGCGGCTTCGATCAACCGCTCGGTTTCGGCGATCGAGAGCACCGCCGGCAGGCGGCGCGGCTGGCGCGGAGTCGGCAGGGCCGCGAGTGGGTTCCCGGCCACGAGATCCTCGCGGGTCGCGTAGCGATAGAACGACCTCAGGGCCGCCAACCGTTGGGCCACGGTCCGGCGTCCGCGCCCCTCCGAAAGCGAACCCAGGTACGCCCGCAGCGCGGCTCGGGATGGAGAGCGCCAGTCGTGGCCGTTTGCCGAAAGCCAGCTCATGTAGCCTTCGAGCGCGGTGTGGTAGGAGCGGAGGGTGTGGGGCGAGGATCCTCTCGCTCGCAAGGCCGCCAGGAACCGCTCGACCGCCACAGCGGCCGCGCCGCCAACCGGACCCGCGTCCGAGGTCATCAGTCCCCGCGTGCGCTCGAGGCGGGCGTTCTCGTGGTCTTGCGTTTGGAGCCGGCCCGGGCGGCGCCGCCGGCGGCGGCTCTGGTCCGCGTCTGCCGCGGCGCCCGCCGCCCGGCACTGGGCCGCGCCAGCGCTTCGGGGTTCGGCTCACCGCCGGCAAGTCGCCTGCCCACCGCGTCTTCGCCCGCCGGCAGCGCCACGCTCGCGCCGCAAACCAGGCACAGGGCACCGTCGCCGGCTCGGGCGACCGGACCGCCGTCCGCGTCGTGGACGGCCCCCAGCGGCTCGTGCGAAGTCGTGTAGCGGCACTTCGGATAGCGGGAGCAGCCCCAGAAGAGCGACCCGGTGCGGCGGGCGCGCCTGGTGGCGAGCTTCCCCTGCTGGCACGTCGGGCAGGCGACGTCGAAGGCCAACGGATCCGGCGGCGGCGGACCCTCCTTCTTGATGTAGTCGCAGTCGGGGTAGCGCGAGCAGCCCATGAAGGGCCCGAAACGGCCGCGCCGCGCCACCAGCACGCCGCCTTCCGCCTCTCCGCACTTGGGGCAGACTTCGACTGCCGGCGGCTCCGCGGGGGTGCCGTCCGGACCCAGCGCCGGAGCGCCGGCCGTTTGGCCGTCGGCGCCGGGGAGCTCCCGGGTCTCCTTGTGCTCCGGATACATGGAGCAGGCCAGGAACTCGCCGTATCGGCCGAGCCGGATGACCATGGGGTGGCCCTCGGAGCACACCTCGTCCGACGGGCGAGTCGTGAAGTCCGCCCGGCGCAGCTCCTTGGTCTTCTCGTCGATGCGAGCCCGGAAGGGTCCGTAGAACTCCCGCACCACCGGGACCCAGGCTCGCTTGCCGCTGGCGACGTCGTCAAGCTCCTCCTCCATGCGAGCCGTGAACTCAAGGTCCACGAACTCGCCGAAGTGGGCGACCAGGAGGTCGGTCACGATCTCGCCGACCGGCTCGGGATAGAGACGCCGCTCCTTGGCCTTGACGTAGCCGCGATCCATGATCGTCGAGATGGTTGCCGCGTAGGTCGACGGCCGTCCGATGCCATGCTCCTCGAGGGCCTTGATCAGGGTCGCTTCGGTGTAGCGCGGCGGCGGTTCGGTGAAGTGCTGGAGCGTGTCCACCGCCTGAACCGTCGTCTCGTCGCGTTCCTTCAGCGGCGGCAGGCTGCACTCCTTCTCTTCCTCGGAGTCGTCCTGACCTTCCGTATAGACGCGTGAGAAGCCATCGAAGGTGGTTCGTGTGGCGGTGGCCCGCAGGTCGTAGCCGCCGGCCGCAAGCTCGACCGTGGTTGTCTCCTGCGCCTTGGCGGCCATCTGACTGGCCAGGGCCCGCTGCCAGATAAGCCTGTACAGGCGCGCTTCGTCGCTCTTGAGGAACTTCGCCGCCGCGTCCGGATCGCGCCAGAACGAAGTGGGCCGGATGGCCTCGTGGGCCTCCTGGGCATTGCGCGTCTTGGTCTTGAAGGCGCGGCCCTTGGGAGTGGTGTAGTTCTCCCCGAAGCGAGCCTCGATGGCACGCGCCGCCTCGGCCATGGCCTGGCTGGACAACGCCACCGAGTCGGTGCGCATGTAGGTGATGAGACCGACCTGGCCCTCGTCGGTCGCCACGCCTTCGTAAAGGCGCTGGGCGGCGCTCATGGTTCGCTTGGGCGAGAAGCCGAGCTTGCGGCTGGCCTCCTGCTGCAGGCTCGAAGTCGTGAACGGCGGCGCAGGGCTGCGGTTGGTCTGCTTTACCGAAACATCGGTCACGACCGGATGAGTTGACGCGATCGCGGCGGCGTGGCGACCGGCTGTCTCGCCGTCCGAGATCTCGGGCTTCTTGCCGCCGATGCGCACGAGATCCGCCTCGAAAGGCAGGCCGGCGGGCGAAAGGAGGGAGGCCTTGAGGGTCCAATACTCACGCGCCAGGAAGGCCCGGATCTCCCGCTCGCGATCGACGACGATGCGGACGGCGACGGACTGAACGCGGCCGGCCGATAGCCCGGCCCGGACCTTTCGCCACAGCAGGGGACTCAGCGTGTAGCCGACCAGGCGGTCGACCACCCGGCGGGCTTGCTGCGCATCGACGAGATTGATGTCGATCGAGCGCGGCTCGGCGAAAGCCTTCTTGATCGCGGCCTCGGTGATCTCCGAGAAGGTCACCCGGCGCGTTCTCTCCGGCGACAGCCCGGCCGCCTCGGCGACATGCCAGGCGATGGCCTCGCCTTCGCGGTCGAGGTCGGTGGCGAGGTAGATCAGGTCGGCCCGTGCCGCTGCCTTCTGGATCGCCGACAGCTGCTTCTTGCGATCCGCGACGACCTCGTAGACGGGCGCGAAATCGTGCTCGACGTCCACGCCGAGCTGGTTCTTGCCGGGGTTCTCGGGCAGGTCGCGGACGTGCCCGTATGACGCCAGAACCGTGTAGCCCTGACCCAGATAGCGTTCGATCGTCTTGGCCTTGGCAGGCGATTCGACGATCACAAGGTTGCCACTCATCCGCGGGAGTCTAGCATCAGCCAATCACACGGCAGTTTTCGGCGGCCTGCGACGCTCGACCGGCGGGTCCGGCTCAAGCCTCGCGGACTCGGCGCAGGAACTCGACTTCGTCCATCCGGCCGTTGTCGGATTCGGCGTCGGGGGCGCCCGACCCGTCGCCCACCCGCGCAAGTCGGTGGGGCTGAGGGCCGCCGGAGGACGCTTCGTGGGAGACGGCGCGCATGCCGGAGCCGGCGGTCCCCGGCTCGAGACGCGCGTCGGTGGCCTCGTCGGTCGCGGCAGCCGCGTCGCCGTCCTGGACCGACGCCGGGCGGATTTCCACGAAGCGGATGTGGGCCATCGGAAACACGAACGTCGAGTCGCTACGTTCGGCGAACACGGGCGTGTTGCCGCTCATCGTCCGAAGGTTGGTGCAGATGACGCACGTGTCGAGCGCCGTCGGATCGGCCGGCAGGTCGGCCATCAGCGGCTGCTCGTTGTCCATGTGGATTACGACGTCGCGGAGCATGGGTCACCCGGCAGGCGTTCGGCGAGCGGCTCTCGGGTGAGTTGTCGGCGGCGCCGGCCTGGCCGCGGACCGACCTGAGGTACTCCCGCGGAACAGTCGCCGGTACTCCTTCGAGACCCGCCCGGCCGGGTGGAGCGGCCGCCCGTTCGAACCGTCAGCCGTAGAAGTCGATCGTCAGCCGAACGTGACCGTTCGACACCCAGATCCCGACGCCGGCTCGATGGAAGTACGGGTCCATGATGTTGAAGTAGTGGGCGAACTCACAGCGGCTGTGCTGGCAGCGGTACTCGTTCTGGAAGAAGAGCTCCGTGTGAATCATCCCCGAGGCGTACTTCGACGGCGGCGAGGACAGGTTCTCGCCCCATGACCCGCTGGTGTAGCCCGCGGCAGACAGTCGCGAATGCGGCGTCGTGCCGTTCAGGTAGTGAGTGAGCATGCCTCGATCGGCCAGGGCCTTTGAGTACGGCCTTGAGACCGCGTTGCTTATGCCGGAGCTGTACGCCAGCGCATCCTGGGCCGGCATCACGTGGTGGGTGACGGAGCTGCAGGCGCCGCTGGCGGTCACCCAGCCGCCGGTTCGGGTGCAGTTCATCAGGGCCAGGTAGTAGAGCTCCATCGGATGCCACGGCGCCGTCGTTGACGCCACTCCGCCCGACCAGCTGATCCTTCGCACGACCGCCCGCACGACCTTGAAGCTGGCGCTGGCCGACCCGGCCAGGCGCTGGCCGGTTATCGAGCGGGCGGTGGCAGCGACGTGCATCGTGACGGTCGCGTTGAGCGGCAGCTTGCCGTTCGGGTCGAAGACGAGGACCGTGTTGTTCTCGGCCCAGCTGATGGAGCCGCGGACGCGCTTGCCGTTGACGGTCA
>CAZGUS010000140.1:0-2111 GCA_964529245.1 uncultured Anaerolineaceae bacterium | reverse complement strand
AGGGAAGGTCGCACGGGGTGCCGCGTTCGGCAACCCCGGCCGGCAGGTTACCACCCGCCTATCCCGGCGACAAACCCGCTCACCGCAGCGAGCCTCGGCGGTACCCGTGGCGCCGGCTAACGGCGTCGGGTAGGAATCCCTCCAGGCCAGCGCGCGAGCGCTCCTGACGGCATGTAGCGCCCATACGAGCCGACGACCAGTCCGCGCAGTTCGAGCAGCGTCAGGGCGCTCAGAATCGCCGCGCCGGAGAGTCCGGCGCCGGAGGCGAGATCATCGGCCGTGGCTGGTCCGGCACTCAGCAGCTCGGCCACACTGCGTTCCACGGGCGCGAGCGAGGCGAGGAGAGACTCGATTCCGGCACCCGGCGCATTGGGCCCCGGGCGGCCGGGTCGAACTTCGCGCTCGCCGGCCACCATCCTGCCGGCCAAGGCCCCTTCGCCGGCAGGCGCGGCGCCTGGCCCGGTCTTCACGTCTCCGGCGGCGCCACCCGCCTCTTCGTCTCCCGAGCGGAGGCCCAGGTCCTCGATCAGCTCTGGGATCCCGCACACGACTCGCGTCTGACCCGGGAAACTGCGCAGGAAGGCATGGCAGCCTTCGCTCGCCGGCGCATCCAGCGGACCCGGAACCAGGAAGCACTCTCGACCTTGCTCGAGCGCCCATCCGGCCGTGATCAACGCCCCGCTGTGGCGCCCGGCCTCGACAACCACGGTCGCGTCCGAGAGCCCGCTGACGAGCCGGTTTCGCCTCGGGAACGTACCTCGGGTCGCGGGCGTTTCCGGCGGCAGCTCGGCCACTACGGCGCCGCCCGAGGCCGGGATCGCGTCGGCTAGTCGCTCGTGAGCCTTGGGGAAGAGGCAAGCGTGGCCGCCGCCGAGAACCGCGACCGTGGGCAGGCCCTCCGACACGACGGCGGCGTGGGCGGCGCCGTCGATGCCGACTGCCAATCCCGAAACGACGACGGCTCCGGCCCGGGCAAGTGCGGAACCGATCCAGGCCGCGATGAGCCGGCCCTTGTCAGTGGGCCTGCGGGTCCCGACGACGGCCACGGCCGCCGGCGAAGTCAGCGCCGCCAGGGAGCCGCGGACGAAGAGGAGCGGCGGCGGCATGTCGATGCGGCGCAACCGCTCGGGATACTCCTGGTCGTCGAGCGTCACCACGGTCAGGCCCAGGGAGCGGACGACGGCAAGGGCCCTGTCCGCGTCGGCGATCTGGTGGCGGATCCTGCTCGCGAGATCGGCCCCGAGAGGTGGCCCGGTTCTGGCTTCGAAGTCAGCCGGGACCTCCGCAGAACCGCCGCCATCCGTCCTGGCGGCCATCGCCTCCCGAAGCTCAGCGACTCCGTTCGGACCCGCGGCCGCCGCCAGAGTTGCTCGCGCGGACCCGAACGCCGCCAGCAGGGCCGCGAACGTGACCGGGCCGAGCCCCGGCACCGCCAGGAGCACGACCCAGGCGTCGCGCTCATCGGAAGCGTCGCAATCCGCCCGGCCGCGAGCCGGCCCTGCCGCCGACCCAGCCCCCGCACCCGACTTCGGCGAGCCCGCGCCCGAGCCCGCCTCGGAAACCCGGAGACTGCTCTGGGATTGGCATCCCCTCGACAGCGGACCTGCACTCTGTACGCCAAGCATCGCTCAGCCCGCCGCCGCATATCCGCCGCGCTGCCGCGCCGGTGAGCGGAAGCGTGCCGCCTCATCCAGGTGGTGGCATTCCACTGCGTCCGAGCCGGCCAGGTCCGCCGCAGTGCGAGCGACCCGCAGCAGCCTTTCCGTACCTCGCGCCGACCAGCCTTCGAGGTCCGCGAGGCGGATCGCATGGGCCTGTGCCGGCCCGGCCAGCTCGCACGCCGCACGAAGTGCCCGGCCGCTCAATCGCGCGTTCAGGCAGCCCCGTCTTCCGATCTGCAAGCTTCTCGCTCGGGCGATTCTCTCCGCCACCGGCCCCGATCCTTCGGGACTTGCCTGGGCCACGTACTCCTCCGGTCGGACCCGCGGCATGTGGACCCACAGATCGATCCGGTCGCGCAACGGGCCCGAAACGCGCCCGGCGTACCGATCGACGTGGGCCGGTTGACAACGGCACCTTCCATCGCCCTCGCCGGCATGTCCGCACGGGCA
>CAZGUS010000139.1:0-6455 GCA_964529245.1 uncultured Anaerolineaceae bacterium | reverse complement strand
CACCCCATCGCGGAGCCGACTCCTAACTCGGCGGGCAGATGCCCTCTGGCGGCAAGGACGCCGCACTGAATACAGGCTAGGAGGCCTTCTTCCATGAGCATGGACATCAACACCAACATTGATGCCCTCAACGCATTGCGGAACCTCGGCACGACGTCGACCGCCTTCTCGAACAGCGTCTCCAAGCTGTCGAGCGGCCTTCGCATCAACACCGCGGCAGACGACGCGGCCGGCCTCGCGATCAGCACCAAGCTGCAGTCGCAGGTCACAGGCCTCAACCAGGCCCAGCGAAACGCCCAGGACGGCGTGTCGATGGTCCAGACGGCTGAAGGTGCTTTGAACCAGGTCCAGACGATGCTGCAGCGCATTCGTGAGCTGTCCGTCGAAGCCGCCAACAGCACCCTCGGCGCATCCGACGCCCAGAGCGTCAACGCCGAGATCACGGCCCTCCAGGCCGAGATCACGCGCACCGCGAACACGACCACGTTCAACGGCCAGCACCTCCTGACGGGTGCGCTGGCGCAGGCAGTCGACCCCGCCAGCGGCATCCAGGTCGGCAACCCGCTCGCCACCGCGACCGGCAGCTCGGTCACCGGCGTCGACGTTAGCGGCGCCGCATCGGGCACCGTCTACACCGTCTCGGCCGGAACCGCGGCGAACTCCCTGAAGATCTCGGCCGGCGGCAAGGTTCTCGACGACAACGTCGCCGTGACCGACGAGTCCGGCGGGGCCGGGGTCCAGACCCTGCGGTTCGCCAACGCCGGCATCTCCATCACCGTCGCCTCGAACAGCTCCGGCAAGGCCGCCGACACCGCTGCCAATATCGCCGCCGACATGGCGACGATGGGCAACGTGACGACCGCGGCCGGCAACGGCAACGCCGTCTTCCAGATCGGCGCCAACCAGGGCGACACCCTCCAGGTGACCTTCGCGGATGCGCGAACGGCCAACCTCGGCGGTCTCGACACTGCCATCGCCAACTTCACCTCCGCCGCCGGCTCCGGCACCGGCATCGCCGCCGCCGCAGGCGCCCTGATCACCGCCACCGACACGGCCATCGGCGCCGTCAGCACCGCCAACTCCAACTTCGGCGCCGTCGAGAACCGCCTCAACGACACCGTCGCCACCCTCTCGGTCACGTCCGAGAACCTCAACGCCTCTGAGTCCCGCATCAAGGACCTCAACGTGGCCGCTGAGATGGTCAACTTCACCAAGACCCAGATCCTGCAGCAGGCCGGCACGGCGATCCTCGCCCAGGCCAACTCTGCTCCGCAGAACATCCTCACCCTGCTCCGCTAGTTCGGATCCCTGGTCCGACGCCGGTCGGGCCACCGACCAAGAGTCTTGAAGGGGCCGGCGGGTTACCGCCGGCCCCTTCCGTTCGGCCTTCGGCCCTCAGGTGAGAATGGACGCCACCCAGGTCGCCACGATCAGCGCTCTAGAGGCCGCGACGGACGCCCTCATGATCGCCCTGGGCAAGCGGCCCGATCCCGATCTCGAGGCGGCCACGGCCGCGTTGAAGGCCCGCGAGGCGGCCCTTCGCTTCCTGGTGCGGACCGACCCCAAGACCCGCCCGCCGGACCTCAACGCCAGGCTGCGCCGCATTCTCGATCGCGACAACGAGGCGGCCGAGCAGCTCCGCGCCGAGATGAACCTGCTGCGGGAACGGCTCGCGAACACGCGCCAGATGATGAACGCCCACCGCGACGGCAGCCGCGTCCCGGAGCGCGTCCGATGAGGGGTCCGGGCGCGCAAGTTCGGGGCAAACCCGTGTGGCGAATCGGCCTTCCGCCGCTCAAGCTTTCCAGACTCGAGCCGATACCCCGATCGGCAGCTCCGGTAAGCGGAGCGGGCCAAGGCGCTCCCGGGAGATCGCGATGACATCGATCCAATTTGGCGGCGTAATCTCCGGACTCAACACCCAGAGCATCGTCAGCGCCCTCGTGGCCGCCGAGAGCCAGCCCCTGACCGACATGCAGGCTCAGGAGGCCACGCTCACCTCGCAGAAGGCCGCCTACGGGCAGCTCGGCACGGCGATCGACTCCGTCGTCTCTGCGATCAAGAGCTTCACGGTGACCAGCGCCGGCGCGAGCCGTGTCGCGACCTCCTCCGACAACTCGGTCTTCACCGCGACGGCCTCGCCAAATGCCGCGGTTTCCCAGTACCAGATCGCGATCCAGCGCCTGGCCACCGCGTCCGTGGCCACGTCGACGGGAGCGCTCGGCAGCGCCGTCACGGGCGCGGTCGACACGTCAAAAACGCTCGCCGCCGCCAACCTCGCGACCCCGGTAACGGCCGGCAACATGACCCTCACCGTGGATGGGACCGCCGTCCAGGTCGCCGTGGGCAGCCCGTCGTCCACGACCGTCCAGTCCGTGATCGACAGCCTGTCGAGCGCGCTTCAGACGCAACTCCAGACCACCGACCCCGGCAGCACCGTCAGCGCCTCGATCGTCAACGGCCAGCTGAAGCTCTCGGTCGCGGGCAACTCAAGCGCGCATTCCATCTCGTTCGGCGATCCCGCCGACACGAGCAACCTGGCCACCGCGTTCGGGCTCGGCACGCAGGGGGTGACCAACGCTCAGAACGCGACCATTACCGGCGCCGCGTACCTGGATCAGACGCTGCAGTCGCTCAACCTGCCCGGCAGCGTGACCGCCGGCCAGATCAGTGCGGTCGTGGACGGCGTGATCGTCCACTACACCGTCGGCGACCCGAGCAAGACGACGCTGGATCAGCTCATGGCCGGTTTCGGCCAGGCCATCCAGAGCCAGCTCCAGGCTGGCGGAGTGAACAGCTCGACCGATCCAACCGCCACCGCCACGTTCTCGGTCGTCAACAACCGGCTGGCGCTGAGCGTCTCCGGGGCGGTCGACAAGCACTCGCTTTCGTTCGGTGCGTCAAGCGACGCGAGCAACGCCCTGGCAATGCTCGGCATCGCCAACGCCAGCACGACCGCCGCCGCCAATCCGACGCTCACGGGCACGACGAACCTGGGCGTCACCCGCATGGTGAGCGCCCTCGACGCATCGGGGATCGCCGGGTTGACCTCGACCACGACCGGAGTGCTGACCGTCAACGGCGTCGCGATCTCGTACGACACGACGCGGGATTCGCTGTCGACGGTCGTCACCAGGATCAACAACGCCGGCGCGGGGGTCATCGCCTCGATCGACCGCACCAACGACCAGATCGTGCTGACGAAGCAGGCCACAGGCGCGGTGGCAATCGACATCGCCGACACCAGCGGAAACCTTGGCGCGGCGCTGAAGCTGGCGCCCGGCACCACCAACGCCCAGCAGGTCGGCCAGACCGCTCAGCTCACCGTCAACGGCCGATCGATCACCAGCACCAGCAACACCGTCACCACCGCCATCGACGGCGTGACGCTGAATCTGCTGGGCCAGACTCCGGCCGGACAGACGTCCGAGAGCCTGAGCGTCGGCGTCGATTCATCGGGCGTGCAGACGGCGCTGAACACGTTCATCTCCGCCTTCAACAACCTGGGCAACACCCTGGACCAGCTCACGCAGAACACCCCGGGCCAGTCCGGTGGCACCGCCGGCAGCACCGGGCCTCTCGGAGCCGACCCGACGGCCCTGACGATGTTCCTGAACCTGCGGGCGACCGTCTTCCAGACCGTCGGCAGCGGATCCACCAACTCGCTCGGCGCGATCGGCGTCAACACCGGCGCCGTCGGCGCCGCGGTCGGAACGACGACGCGGCTGCAGCTCGACACGACCAAGCTGACCGCCGCGCTGACAAACGATCCCAACTCGGTGGCCAACCTGCTCGACGGCACGTCCGGCCCCCTTAGCGCGCTCCTGACCCAGCTGCAGGGCTACGAGGATCCGTCCAACAGCAGCGCCTACGTCCAGTCGAACACCAACACGATCAACGGCCAGATCTCCGACCTCAAGAGCCGCGAGGCGGACGAGCAGGAGATGATCAACAACTACCAGGCCATGATCGAGGCCCAGTTCACCGCGATGGAGACGACCCTGGCGACACTGCAGTCCCAGTCGTCACAGATCGCGGCCGAGCTCGGCTACACGACGTCCTCATCGTCGAGCGGAACCAGCTCCGCGACTACCAGCTCGTCCAGCTCCTCCGGCAGCTGACGCGCCCGGACTCGGGTCATCGCGGTATGTCCGGGCGCGCGGTTCGGCGCTCGGGGGACGACTTGCGGGCGGGTATCGCACGGGCCGACCCACGGCACCCGGCGGCCCCGGCGCTTTTGCGAGGTGGCCCCGAGGCCATGCCTGGCCGGCAGCCGGCCGATCTCCAGGTGGTGCCGCCGGGCCCCGACGGGTCAAGACGGTAACGATCCGAACCGATACCTAAGGTGGAACGGCCGCACGGATGGCCCCTCCACCAGCCAAGTCATGAGGCTCTCCCGCCATGCTCGATCCGACCGCCGCATATCGCACCTCACAGGTTGTCAGTGCCAGCCGCGCCGGCCAGATCGTCCTGCTCTACCAGGGTGCGATCCGCTTCGGAACCCAGCACCTGGCGTTTCTCGAGCGCGGCGAAATCGAGGGAGCGCACAAGGCGTCCATCCGCTGCCAGGAGATCGTGACCGCCCTGCGAGGCTCGCTCGATCTCTCGGCCGGCCCGATCGCGACGCAACTCGACGACCTTTACGACTTCGTTCTGCGACGCCTGGCCACCGGCAACGGGACCAAGAAGCCGCGGCCGACGGAGGAAGCCCTCCAGGTCCTGCGCGGACTCCTCGATGCCTGGCAGGAACTCGCGGCCCGTCCCGCGTCCGAGCAGTCCGACAACGCAGCCACCCCCGTCCTCGTACCCGAGCGGGCAGCCATGGCGCGACCCGTCCTCGTCGAGGCCGGCACGTACGCCGCGGGCGGAGCCCGGCGATGATGCCGGCCGAGCGCGAAGGCGCCATCGAGCGGGCCGTCGCCGCCGCGACGCTGGCCGCCGCGCTCAGCCCTCTGTCAGTGAGGGCGATTCAACGGCGCCTGGAGCGCATCCTCATCGACGACCGCGAACTGCTCATCTCGCTGCAATGCCAGCTCGAGCAGATCCGCCGCGAGCTGCGGCTCCTCAACGACGAGCGTATCGTCCATGCGCTGGACAGTCGGGATCACCCGATCCAGAACTAGTCCGGGGAAGCGTCCGCGTCCGGCTGCCGGTCAGGCGCCGCGAGCCAGAACCGCCGGCATCCGTTCCGGCTCGTGTTCGCGCGAACCGAGCTGCTCGCGGACCGCGTCGAGGAAGTGGTGGAGCCGGAACGGCTTGAGGATCAGGCCGTTCGCGCCAGAGTCGCGGGCGGCCGCCTCGTCGGGGGACTGGCCGGTCAGGATCAGGATGCGCATCCCGGCCAGAGACGGTGAGCGTCGGAGATCGGCCGTCAGCCGGTAGCCGTCTCGATCCGGAAGGCCCACGTCCACGATGGCCAGCACCGGTCGGTACTGCGTCGCGAGAAACTCACCCTCGGCTGCCGTGTGTGCCGTCAGCAGGTGGACACGCAGGCCCCGGAGAGCGGCTTCCAGCGCGCCGTGGACGTACTCGTCATCGTCCACGATCAGGACCGATGGTGAGCGGTTACCTGGGTGGAGGGGTGTGGGGGTCGTCATCACGCCCGGGAATGTAGCCCACGTCCGGGGGATCTGGAATGCGGCGTTTGCATGGTCTTGGGCAGGACCCCGGATGCCGGGGTGCCGGACTTCCGCGCCGTGGACGGCGGCGCACTCGGGCAGGTGATCCGGGCCCGGCGGCCGGAGCGAGGGCCTAACCCGGGCGTTTGTAGAAGGTGAGCCCGGCCGGCTCGAGGCCGACGACACGGGCGCTCGGGATCGACTCGGTCGCCCCCAGGAAAAGGACGCCGCCCGGTCGAAGGGCGTCGCTGAAACGGCGGTAGAGATCCAGCTTGGCCAGTTCGGTGAAGTAGATCACGACGTTGCGGCAGCAGATCAGATCGAACGACTTCTCGTAGGCATCCTTGAGCAGGTCGTGGCGGCGGAAGGTGACCATCGAAACCAGCTCCGGTTTCACCTGCCATTTGTCGCCGTCGGGTCGGAAGAACCTGGCCCGCCGCGCTTGCGAGACGCCCGCCAGCTGGGCCTCGGTGTAGGTGGCCGCCCTGGCGCGCGCCAGGGTTGTCACGTCGAGGTCGCTTGCCAGGATGCGGACCGCCGCCGTCGGCGCGATCTCGCGGACGAGCATCGCCAGGGTGAACGGCTCGTAGCCCAGTGAGCAGCCGGCGCTCCAGATCCTGACCTGGCCCGGACTGCGAAGGATCGGCCTCAGGTGCCGATCGACCAGCGACTCCCAGGCCTCGGGGTTCCGAAAGAACTCGCTCACGTTGATCGTCAGCATGTCGAGGAAGGCCTGCCGCAGGGCCCCGTCCTGACGCGCCCTGGCGACCAGGACGTCCGAGTCGGTCAGGCCGCGCGCGGCAGCAAAACCGTTGACCCGGCGCCACACCTGGGCCG